>CADDYT010000122.1 GCA_902810755.1 Chloroflexota bacterium | reverse complement strand
ATGAAAGGACGTAGCCTATGACCAGCTTTCCAAATTCGCCGAAATTGCTCAAGGGCGCGATTATCGGCTTTGATATTGCGAATCCGTTTGCGAGCATTGTGGTCTTTCAGTATAACCCGGAGACGCTGACGCGGCAGGTGAAGGCGCGCACGACGGGGCAGACGGATGGCGGCGATAAGACGGAGGCGCTGCGGCTGGCCGGGCCGCCGCAGGAGACGATCAGGCTGAGCGTGGAGTTTGACGCGGTGGATCAGTTTGATCTGCCGACGGTGCAGGCCCCGGTGGCCGGTAGTTTTGGCGTCTCCCCGGCAATTTCGGCGCTGGAGATGCTGCTCTACCCGAAGAGCGCGGTGGTGATCGCCAATACGGCGCTGGCGCTGCTGGGCAATATTGAGGTGATTACGCCGGAGGCGCCTCCCACCTTCTTTGTCTGGGGGCCGCAGCGCGTCCTGCCCGTTCGCCTGACAGACCTGTCCATTACCGAGCAGGCGTATGACGCGCAGCTCAACCCCATTCAGGCTAAGGTCGATCTCGAACTGTATGTGCTGAGCTATGCCGATTTGAAGCTCACCAACCCCGGCTACTACATGTTCCTGGCCTACCAGATCGCTAAGGAGACGCTGGCGACGACCAACGCGACCAGCGCCGTGCAGGATGTGCAAAATATCGGCGTGCCGTTCCCGTTCAGCCTGTCTTGAAAAGAGGTGGAGTATGTTCCCTGTGACGAGCCGTTACTACAATATCGAAGTTGCCACCATGCAAACCAGCGATGGGCGCACGGTCTCGTACCTGCGCCGCCGCTTCCTGCCGAACGGCGCTCCGGCGATTGCCCTTGCTACCTACACGGTTGTACAGGGCGACCGGCTGGATAACGTGACTGCCCGCTTTATCGGCGACCCGGAGCAGTTCTGGCGCGTGTGCGATGCCAACAATGCCATGCGCCCGGATGATCTCACGGACGAGTCGCAAATCGGCCACAGCCTGATTATTCCGCTGCCACAGGGAGGTCGCTGATGCCCGATCTGATTGGCCTGTTCGGCATTCGCCTGCAACTGCTGCTCGGTCGCCCGGATGTTCCGCTCCCGGCCCCTTACGAGGTGGTCGATGCGCTGATCAGCCTCAAAGTCATCAATAATGACCTCAAGCGCGACGGCTTTGAGATGAACTTCAATGTGGGCAGGGATTCGCTGCTGGAATATGGCCTGTTGAGCAGCGGCGTGCTGGACATCAAAACCCGCGTCATCATCATCATGCTCTTCGGCGGGCTACCGCAGGTGTTGATCGATGGTATCATTACCGACCACCAGATGCAGCCCGGCAACGAGCCGGGCCGGTCGGTGCTGCGCGTGCTGGGGCAGGATATCAGCATCAAACTGAGCTTTGAGGATCGCAACAAAACCTACTCACAGCAGAAGGATTCCGATATTGTCACCAGCATCCTCAGCGCCGCCGATTTCATCCCACAGGTGACGGAGACGACCGATACGCCCACGGACGCCGAGCGTGTGCCGACGCAGCAGTGCAATGATTTGAAGTTTGTGCGACAACTGGCGCGGCGCAACGGCTTCGTCTTCTATGTCGAGCCGACCGACCTGCCCGGATTCAATATCGCCTACTGGGGACCGGAAAACCGGCAGGGCGAGCATCAACCGGCGCTTTCGATGAATATGGGGCCGCAGACAAACGTGGATACGCCGATCAATTTCCACTTCAACGCCCTTTCGCCCAGCGAGCCGGAGATCAGCATTATCGACCCGCTGACCAGACTCGCCATCCAGGTGCCGCTGCCAACCTCGTTCCTGCCCGCCCTGACCGGCAACCCGGCCCCGGCGCTGCGCAAGGTCTTTTCGCGGAACAGCGCCAACCTCAGCCTCGCCCAGGCCCTCTTACAGGCGTTCACCAGCGCCAGCGCGACGGCGGACACGATTAAGGCGGACGGCACGGTAGATGCCGTGCGCTACGGGCAGGCTCTGCGAGCGCGACGGCTCGTCGACGTGCGCGGCGCGGGCCAGAGCTATGATGGCACCTACTACGTGCGCCAGGTGATCCACGATGTCAAAATTCGCCCGCGCGGCGACTACAAACAACATTTCACGCTGACTCGCGACGGGCGCGGCTCGCTCAGCACCTCGATCACGCCCGCGCCCTTTTAAGGAAACGCAGGAAAGGGGATTGCTATGTATGACATGAACGGGATGGATGACGACTATCAGACGTTCCACGGGAAATACCGGGGTATTGTGACCGATAACGATGACCCCAACGGCCTGGGGCGCGTGCGCGTCAAGGTGCAGGACGTGCTGGGCGACCAGGAGAGCGGCTGGGCTTTGCCTGCGCTGCCCTACGCGGGAGATAACGTTGGCCTCTACCTTATCCCGCCGGTCAATGCCTTTGTCTGGGTGGAGTTCGAGCATGGTAATCCCGATTACCCGATCTGGACGGGCTGCTTCTGGCTCTCAGATATGGCAGTGCCCTCGGAGGCGAGCGGGCCGAGTATCAAATTGCTCAAGACAGATATCGCTACTATCACCATCGATGACGATGAGGGCAGCATTACGATTGAGAACGATTCGGGTATGAAGATTGTGATGGATAGCGAGCAAATTGAGATCAGCAATGGAGATCAAACGGTTACGCTTTCGGCGGATAGCGTTTCGATCAATGATGGCGCACTGGAGGTGAGTTGATGGGCTATGTCCTGCATGAGGGCGCGCAGGTGCAGTGCCTGGATGGCGGACAGGCGGAGCCGCTGAATGTCAATCCGCGCGTGACGGTGAGCGGTATGTCAATTGTGACGCAGAGTACGCAATATACCATCGCGGCCTGCCCACTGGCCTCTTCCAGTACGGGTGTCTTTTGCGCCACCGCGTCGTGGTTGAAGGCGTCGCTGCGTATTACGGCGGATGGCGACCCGGTTGTGCTGGACGATAGCCAGGCCACCTGCGTGAACACCGGCAAGGGCTTGAATGTCATCAGCACGCAGAAGCGAGCGAAAGGGGAGTGAGGCATGAATATCGATTATCCATTCCACTTTGACAGCCGGGGCCACACGGCCAGCGCGGGGGATGATGACCATATTCGCGAGATGATCGAGCAGTTCCTGTTCACCAATCCCGGCGAGCGCGTCAACCGGCCCGATTTCGGCGGCGGTTTGCAGCGCCTGATCTTCGGCCCGACCAGCCCGGAACTCGCCGCCGCCCTGAAATTCGCCCTTCAGTCCGGCTTGCAGCGCCAGCTTGGCGATCTTATCGAGTTGCAGACGCTGGATGTGAGCAGCCAGGAATCGACCATCAACATTGTGATCCAGTATGTCGTGCGTAGAACGAATCAGCAGCAGGCAGCGCAATTTACGCGGACGGTGTAGTATGTTACAAACTTCTCGGATATGTAGCGACGATAGACAGCGGCGCTATGACGTGCGGGCGCACAGGACGAACGATAAGCCTGACCTGAACGGCATCGATTACATCGAAGTGGATGCCGACGATCAGCGTATCCTGTACGTGCATTTTATGGATAGGGCGCCGGAAAATCTTGGCAAAGAAAATGTGCGCATCACCGGCGGCAGGCGCATTCGCCATATCAAGGCGCTGGACGTGAGGCTGTGCGACCCGGATGACCCTGAACTGGCCGATTGCATGCAGGTCAACGTTGACAAAGCAGGCGACTTCTCCACCTACACGCTCTGCCTGGTTGCCCTCGATGAGAAAGGGCATCAACTGGATCAGCCGCTGGCGGGCTTTGATGTGCGTTATGCCTGCGCGGATTTCTCGTTCAAAGCCAACTGTCCGAGCGATCTGGACTGCCAGCCGGTAGATACCTGCCCGCCGCCAGAGTTGCAGGAGCCAGACCTCAACTACCTGGCAAAGGACTACGCCAGCTTCCGCCAGCTGATTCTCGACCGTCTCGCGCTCATCATACCCGGCTGGCAGGAGCGGCACGTGCCGGATATCGGCATCATGCTGGTCGAATTGCTGGCCTATGTCGGCGACTACCTCAGCTACTATCAGGACGCTGTAGCCACCGAGGCATATCTGGACACGGCGCGCCAGCGTATCTCCGTGCGCCGCCATGCCCGCCTGGTCGACTACTTCATGCATGAGGGCTGCAACGCCCGTACCTGGCTCTTTATCGAGACCAGCGCCGATATCGCGCTCGACCCGCGTGATACCTGCTTCATCACCGGCTTCAACGGCGCGCTCCCCGTCGGCGACACCATGCTGAGCGACGACGATCTGGAAGGCATTTCACCCGATACTTACGAGGTGTTTGAGCCGCTGGTGGCCGACCCGACGAAGCTTATCCCGCTGTACGAGGCGCACAACGAGATCCATTTCTATACCTGGGGCGAAAATGACTGCTGCCTGCCGATCGGAACAACCTCGGCCACGCTGGACAACGCCGACGGCTTGCTACACCTCAAGGTGGGCGATGTGCTGATCTTTGAAGAGGTGCTTGGCCCGAAAACGGGCAACCCCGCCGATGCCGACCCGACACATCGCCACGTCGTGCGCCTGACACAGGTCATCACGGAGAGCGAGGATAGCACGGACTCCGACAAAAAGCCGCTTAAAGACCCGCTCTACGATCGACAGATCGTTGAGATTGCCTGGGGAGCAGAGGACGCGCTGCTTTTCCCGCTCTGCCTCTCCGCTATCGGCCCCGCGCCCGCCTGCGAACTGCTCACCAACATCAGCGTCGCGCGCGGCAATATCCTGCTGGTGGACTACGGGCAGACGCTGCCTGCTGAGGGCCTGGGCAGCGTGGAAGCGGGATCGACGCAGGCCGTGTGCGAGGACGAAGGTGATCCGAGCGATACGCAAATCGTGCCGAAAGTGTTTAACCCGTCGTTGCAGCATGCTCCACTCACCTTCTCGCAGCCACTGCCGAAAGACGCCCCTTTTACGGCCATTGCCGATCCACAACAGCCGGTTCGGCTGACAGCCGCCGCTGGCTTTCTCCGGCAGGACGTGCGCAAATGCCTGCCCTGGCTTCAGTTGACAGGCACGCTGGCCGATCAGGCCGGCAATTTGCTCACGCCGGCCAGCCCTGTCAGCGTCACAGCCCCGGATGGGACGGCCAACAGGCCGCCGGACAAAGTGGCGCCGGTTGAGAAAACGTGGACGGTGCAGCCCGACCTGCTGGAAAGCGGCCCCGACGATGACGATTTTGTGGTTGAGATGGATAACGAGGGCTTCGCGCACCTGCGTTTCGGTGATGGCAAACTGGGACATATGCCAGAGGCGGGTACGAGTTTCATCGCTACCTATCGTGTTGGCAACGGCACGCGCGGCAACGTGGGCCGGGAAGCCATCTCGCACATTGTCTTCCATAAAACAAAATTTTCCGGCCTCACGCTGCAACCACGCAACCCGTTCCCGGTGCAGGGCGGGACAGACCCGGAGCCGCTGGACGAGGTCCGGCTCTTCGCGCCGCATGCCTTCCGCACCGACCTGCAGCGCGCCATCACCACCGACGATTACGCCCGCCTGGCGATGGAGAGTAGCAACCGCATCCAGCGGGCGGCGGCGACATTGAACTGGACGGGAAGCTGGTACGAGGTTGTTGTTGCCATCGACCCGCTGGGAACGGAGACGACCAGCCGGGCGTTGCTGCATCAGGTGAGAGCATACCTGGAAAACTACCGGCGCATCGGCCATGATCTGAAAGTCGTTCCCGCTCAATACGTGCCGCTGGACATCGCCATCACCATCTGCGTGCTGCCGAACTTCCTGCGCGGGCATGTCAAGGCGGCCCTGCTCGATCTTTTCAGCAATCGCGTGCTTCCGGGCGGGCACAAGGGCTTCTTCCATCCCGATAACCTGACCTTTGGCGTCGGCATTGCCTTGAGCAAGCTCGTGGCCGTCGCGGCTGCCGTGCCGGGGGTGCAGAGCGTCAAAGTTACAAGTCTCAAGCGAGATGGTGAGCCGGAGGATTACGTGCAGCAGGAATTTCTACCCATCGGCCCGCACGAGATTGCGCAGCTGGACAACGATCCGAGCTTCCCCGAACACGGCAAATTGACACTGAACATGGAGGGTGGGCGATGAACGCGAACGCTACCTGCGGCTGCTGCGATGGCATCCAGCAACTCACGCCGTTGAGCATTGCCAACCGGCCAGGGCTGGACGCGCTGGTCTACCGCGTTGGCATCTATGCCAGCTTTGTGGAGACGATGCTGGCGCGACTTTCAAATCTGCCCCTGCGCCTGGGCGATCTCAACGCTCCTTTGCCTGCTGGCGCCGACCCGGACATGCTGATTTACCCTCTGCAGGGGTTGACCACACGCGACCAGAGCGACCCGGCCATCGCCATGCTGCACGCCTGGGCCACCGTCGCCGATGTCCTCACCTTCTACCAGGAGCGCATCGCCAATGAGGGCTACCTGCGCACCGCGACCGAACGCCGTTCTATCCTGGAACTGGCCCGGCTGGTGGGCTACGTCCTGCGCCCCGGCGTTGCCGCCAGCGTCTTCCTGGCCTACACGCTCGAAAAAGACCACAATGTCCTCATCCCGCCGGGCAACCGCGCGCAGAGCGTACCCAATCCCGGCGAGCAGCCGCAATCCTTCGAGACCGCCGAAAAGCTGGAGGCGCGCGCCGCCTGGAACGCCCTCAAACCTCGCCTCACGCGCCCGCAGCCTGTTTTCAGCACAGACCCTCATGCGAGCGATGTGATCTATACAGGCATCAACACAGATACCCTCTACCTGCAGGGAACGGCGACAAAACTTGCTCCCGGCGATGCCCTGCTCTTGCTGTTCGGACAATCACAGACAAGCATTACAAATTTCGCTTTCGTTGCCGTTTCTCAGGTGACGGCGCAGTCAGCCGAGAAGAGGACGCAGGTAGCCCTGGCAGGCACTGCCGCCACTACAGTGGAGCCAGAGAAGATGAGCAGTGCGCTATCTCTGCAAATGTTGGCCGGGCGACATCTGCCGCTTCCAGTCACTTTCGGTGACATTGTTGGCCGGCTTACCATCCCGCCGTCGCTGCAACCGCGCACCACGCAGCGCCTTGAACGCTCAGCTACACAGGCGTTCTCGGCCCAATCAGACGTTCACCCGCAGGTACTGGTCAATGCCAATCCGCTGTTGCAATTAACGCTCTACAACGCGCTGGGCAATACAAAAGTAATACCGGCTCGGTCGGCAGTGATCGGGCAACCGCCAGGGCAGGGGCCTCAATCACCACAATCTCCTCAAATATCCCTGATGGCCGGTACTGACCAGGGAGATCAGTTGCCGCCGGTGGTGCCTTTGCAGGAGGTCATGGCTTTTCGCGTGAAAGCCTCAATCTTCGGGCATAACCAGGGAATTTCAACCGCTACTCTCGCAACAGGAGACGCATCATTTCGCTTACCTTTAGATGCGGAATACAAGAACATCGCAGTTGGCGGGTGGGTAGTGATCGAACAGTTTGCAAAGCCTGGTACAGACCCCATTATCCTTGTCTGCAAGGTACTGGAGGTTCAGACATTGACGATGGGTGGAACGCCGGGCGATTCCGACCTGAGCCAGTTCAAAACGGATGGTATTACTACCAATACTACCACTAAGGACTCCAGTGGAAACACCACTTCCACCTCTGCGACAACTTCGCCTGCCCTCAAATTCAAGGTAACGGTTTTAAGACTGAGCGTGTTCGGGCAGAATGGGCAGAACTCGACAGGCGAAACAACATTGACTCTGGCAAGCACGACCGTCTACGCCCAGAGCGAAGAGCCTCCACTGGCAGAGGCGCCGATTGAGGGGGATATTGAGGCCGCGACAACGGGCAATGCGAAGGTAGGGACGGATACCATAGAACTGGATGGCATCTACGACGGGCTGAAGTCCGGGCAGCGTCTGATTATCTCAGGCGAGCGCACGGATGTGTTTCAGGATGATGGCACGCCCATTCCCGGCATTCAGATCAGCGAACTTGTGATGCTGGCGGCGGCGATACAGGATGTTGCTCACATCACTGTAGCAGTGCCAGACCCCGCCAATCCGGGTCAAATGACGACTGAGACCATCCCTTTGCCGGGCGATAAGAAGCATACATTCCTGAAACTGGCAAAGCCGCTGGCGTATACCTACAAACGCGACACCGTGACCATCTATGGCAATGTCGTGCGGGCCACGCACGGGGAAACGCGCAGCGAGACGCTGGGCAGCGGCGACGCGACGAAAGAACTTCAGAGCTTCACGCTGCGTCAATCGCCGCTGACCTATGTGGCGGCTCCGACTACCAGCGGCGTAGCGAGCAGCCTGCAGGTGCGCGTCAACGATATCCTCTGGCACGAGGTCGACAGCCTGCCCGGCCTGACGCCGATTAGCCGCGATTATATCACGGAGACGGACGATGCCGATAAGACGACGGTGATCTTTGGCAACGGGCAATATGGCTCTCGCCTGCCGACGGGGGTGGAGAACGTCAAGGCGGTCTACCGCACGGGCATTGGCAGGCCGGGAAATGTGCAGGCCGGGCAAATCTCGCAGGTGGTGACGAAGCCTCTGGGCGTCAAAGGGGTGATTAACCCGTTACGCGCTTCAGGCGGGGCTGACAGAGAGAGCATCATTTCGGCGAGGCGCAACGTGCCGCTGGCAACGCTGGCGCTAGACCGGCTCGTCTCCGTGCAGGATTACGCGGATTTTGCCCGCACCTTTGCCGGGGTTGGCAAGGCCAGCGCCGACTCGCTCTCCAACGGACGCCGCCAACTGGTCTACCTCACCATCGCCGGGGCCAATAACATCCCCATTGACCCCGGTTCTGATCTCTACCAGAACCTGGTGCAGGCGCTGCACAAATTCGGCGATCCGCACCAGCCGTTGCAGGTGGATATTGCCGAAGTGCTGTTCCTGGTCATCAGCGCGCGCGTGCGCTTGCTGCCGGACTACGAGCTGGAAGCGGTTGAGCCGCAAATCCGCGCCGCGCTGCTGGACGCCTTCAGCTTTGAACGGCGCGAACTCGCCCAGCCGGTTTTCGAGAGCGAGGTGCTGAGCGTCATTCAGGCCGTTGCCGGCGTCGATTATGTCGAACTGGAAATCCTGGGGGCTGTCGACCAGGACAAAGTGGTGAAGGCCCTTGACCGGTTCCAGCAACAACCGTCGACCCCGGAGGAGCCGGGCGAGGCTGGAGAATTCGGCGAATCGCAGGCGGAGGAGCAGGCCGAGGAATTTCTGGAATTGCTCGGCCTGACCGGTCACGCTGATGTGATTGTGCAACCGGCGCAGCAAAACCCGAATGCGCCGCCGCCATTTCTCCCGGCGCAACTGCTGTTCTTGACACCTGATATACCCGATACGCTGATTATTACGGAGTTACCGCGATGAGTAGAGTGAGTGATCCTGACCGCCTGTATAAGCTGTTACCGGTGATTTACCGCCAGCGCGACGCCGAACAGGGCTGGCCGCTGCAGGCCCTGCTGCGCGTCATTGCGGAGCAGGTGAATATCGTCGAGGACGATATCGCGCAGTTGTACGAGAACTGGTTTATCGAAACCTGCCAGGACTGGGTGGTACCCTACATCGGCGACCTGATTGGCTATCAGATCGTCCACGAGGCCGGGGAGCCGGGCGACGTGACGACGGCAGAGGGGCGCCTGCTCAACAGCATTCTGACGCCGCGCGCCGACGTTGCCAATACTATCCACGACCGGCGGCGCAAGGGGACGCTGCGCCTGCTGGAAGAGCTGGCCCGCGAGGTGGCGAACTGGCCCGCCCACGCCGTCGAGTTCTACCGCCTGCTCGGCTGGACGCAGAATCTCAACTCCCTGCACCGGCGGCGCGGGCGTACCGTCGATCTGCGCCGGGGCGATGCCTTGCAGCGTTTGAACGGCCCTTTCGATGAACTGGCCCATACCGTCGATGTGCGGCGCATCGTCTCGCAGTATACTCCCGGACGCTACAATATTCCCTCTGTCGGCCTCTTTATCTGGCGGCTCAACATCTATTCAGTGACAAAAACGCGCGCCTTTCGCGTGGAAGAGGTCGGCCCGGAATTCTTCACCTTCAGCATTCTGGGCAACAATACGCAACTCTACACCCTGCCGGTTCCTCTAGCGGAGACACAGCACAGGGCCGACGAACTGAATTTCCCCACGCCCATTCGCAGGCGTCTCTTCGAGAAACGCTTGCAGGACTACTATGGCGAGGATAAAAGTCTCTCTATCTGGGTGGAAAAGGTTGAGCAGCCGGAAGCGACGCCCCCGCCTGCCGGTCGACGTGGTGGCGGGCGTTCCCGCCGCGCTCGCCCGGCGCAGCAGGAGGCTGCCGATGCGCAGCCGCCGCCAGCACAGCCGCCAGCCCGGCGCACTATCAACTGGGAGCCGGTAGACATAAAAGACATCGTCGCTGCCGACCTGACAGACTGGCTGTATCACCCGCCGGTGGGCAAGATTGCCATCGATCCCATGCTGGGGCGGATCGCTTTTTCGCCGCAGAAGGTTCCCGAGGGAAGAGTGCGGGTCATGTATCACTATGCGTTTAGCGCCGATATTGGCGGCGGTGAGTACAATCGCCCGCTTTTCCAGCCCGATCCCTACTACCTGCTGCATGTCAGCAAGGAAGGCGCCGACGACTTTCATAGCATTACCGCCGCTTTGCAGTTCTGGCAGGACTGGAAGCAGGGGCATCCCGATGAGGCCCACCACGCGGTCATTGAGATCACCGATAGCGGCGTCTACACCGAAGACCGACTGCGCGTGCGACTGGAGGAGGGTGAGCGGCTGCAAATTCGCGCCGCCAACCGCAGGCGCCCGGTCATCCACCTGCTCGACCGCCATCCCGACCGCACCGATTCGCTGGAATTAACGGGCGAGTCGAACGTCTCGGCTCAGGGAGGAGGCTACCTGACGCTGGATGGCTTGCTCATCTACGGTCGTAATGTGCGCGTCGAGGGTAGCCTTGCCGCCGTGACCATCCGTCACTGCACGCTGGTGCCTGGCTGGGAGATTGATGAGCATTGTGAGCCGAAGTGGGAGAGCGAGCCGAGCCTGGAACTCGTCAATACCGGCGCGCGCGTCACCATCGAACACAGCATCCTCGGCCCCATTCTGCTCGAGGAGGATGAGGCCGCTTCAGACCCGGCGCTACTCAATATCAGCGATAGCATTCTGGATGCCGCTCATCTGCAGCGCGGTGCGCTGGGCGGCCTGTACCGGCCAACCGCTTATGCCAGGCTGACGATCAAACGCTGCACCGTCTTCGGGCGCGTGCGCGTGCATGCCATCGATCTGGCGGAGAACAGCATTTTCAACGATCTCGTGCTGGTGGCGCGCACCCAGAGCGGCTGCGTGCGCTTCTGCTACGTGCCGGAAAAGTCCCGCACGCCACGCCGCTACCACTGCCAGCCCGATCTGGTGAAGCAGGCCGTCAGTGACGACGCGAGCATTCCCGCAGAGGAAAAACCGGAGGCGGCACTGCGCGAGGCGGCGCGCGTGATCCCCATGTTTAATAGCATCTATTACGGCACGCCCGCCTACTGCCAGCTTGCCGCCACCTGCGCCGCCGAGATCAAACGCGGCGCCGACGACGAGTCGGAGATGGGCGCCTTTCACGATCTCTTCCAGCCGCAGCGGGAGGCCAATCTGCGCGCCCGCCTCGACGACTTTACCCCCGCCGGTTATGAAACCGGTATCATCTATGTCAACTAGGAGGGCCACATGAACGGCGATTTCAAGGGCGATTTCTCACGCGACAGCTTCGGCATGCTGCGCGATTTCGCGACCGTGCGCGATCTCACCTACTCGCTATTGCAGGACACCTCAAGAAACAAAGACCTTTCAACGCTGAGGGATCTCTCTCTCCTGGGTCATTTCTCGCGCCTGCTCTGGCAGCAGGGCCGCGTGATCCTTGACGCGGATTTGAATGAGCAGATAGATATTCTCCTGCACTACCTGCGCTCCCTGGCCGCCGACATCATCGGCCCGCAGGGCGGGCCGATTTATCAGGATGAAACGACAAAGACTGATTATACCGGCCTGGCCCTCTACACCGTCACCGGCGGCACCGAGCAGGGGAAGCTCCACATCAGGCCGGGACACTATTACGTCGATGGCATCCCTGTCAGCAATGAACAGGATGTTGCCTATCTGGATCAGCCTTACTTGCCGTTGATGACAGACTCGCCGAAAGGGAATCAGAATGGCTATCTGGCCTATCTGGATGTCTGGGAACGCCAGATCACCGCACTGGAAAACGATCTTATTCGCGAGTTTGCTTTAGGCGAAAGCGGCCCGGATACAGCAGCGCGCGCTCAACAGGTCTGGCAGGTAAAAGTTCTGAATCTTGATGATTTTGACTTGCGAGATCCCATCAGTCGCGTCAGGGATGCAAAGGGCCACGAGAGATACGTGAATGCCAGCGCATTAAAACAGCAGTTGGAAGACCTGCTACAATCCCCTGCGCGCGGGCTGCTGGCGGCAAAGGCCAAAGAGCCGACGGACGAAGACCAGAATGATGCCTGCATCATTCCGCCTGCCGCCAGCTATCGCGGTCCAGAGAATCAACTGTACCGGGTCGAGGTTCACCGGGGCGGAGCCGCGTGGCCGGGGACGCTGACGGCGAAGGCAACGAAGGCAAGCGGTGCCTCGCAGTGGGCGACGTTCGTTGTCTCTCGCGAAAATGGCTCCGTGCTTTTCCCCATCCTCACGGGGAAAGCGAATGGCAATAATCCCGTCACCGTCACGCTGGGCGATCTCGGACGCGATGATAGCCGTTTCACGCTCACCACCAGCGACTGGGTAGAGCTGGTCGATCAGGATAATGTCCTGATGGGCATACCCGGTCCCCTCTATCAGGTCAGCGCCCCACCCGATCCCATCGAGATGACGGTGACGCTGACGCCTGCAACCACGCCAGATCCGAACGCGCAGGGACTCGATGCATCACGCGGGCAATTGTTGCGCCTGTGGAACTACCGGGGAAGCGCAGCAAAGAAAATCCAGGCGGGAGAGGCGGAACTGGCCGATGATGGGGCGCTGAAGCTGAAAGAAGGCGTCTGGTTTGAACTGGAGAACGGTATCCAGATTCAGTTCCAGCCAGCACAGCAGTCTCCTGAACAGGGGGCCGTGCCGTACCGTACAGGAGACTACTGGCTCGTTCCTGCCCGCACTATCACGGGAAACGTCATCTGGCCGCAGTTGCCGCCGGATCAGTCTCAGTCGTCGGGTTCGCAGACCGCTCCCCAACGCATTCCGGCGCCGTTGCCGCCTCACGGCGTGCGCCACCATTACGCTCCACTGGTCTACATCAGCTCTGATGGAACTGTGCCGGCAAACGCCTCTCTGCAACTCGAATTCAAATCGCTGGCGGAGATCACGTTATCCTTGCCATAGCTTGCCATGAAAAAAACGTTTGCATAGATACTGGGAGCCCTGGACTCCCACCTTTAGCGCCGTGAGGCCCCTGCCTTCACGGAGTATTTGACTATAACGGGTTACGCGGCCTGCAGGGTTTCCCCTTGCAGGACCGCCTCAAACTCTGTGCGGTTGAGCCGTTCGCGTTCCAGCAGAACTTCGGCGAGCAGGGTGAGCAGATTGTAGTGGGCGCTGAGCAGGGCGTGGGCGGTGGCGTATGCTTCACGCACGATGGCCTGTACCTCGCTGTCGATCAGCGCCGCTATTTCCCTGCTGTTCATGTAGCGCGTACCTGCTATCGGCAAGGCAGGGGACGCGGTATTTCCTGCTCGCGCCTGGGAATAGTCGGCGAAGACGGGGCCAAGCTGCTTGCTCATGCCCCAGTGGGTGACCATGTGCCAGGCAAGCTCCGTGACGGCACGCAGGTCGTCTTCGGCCCCGGTGGTGATGCCCTGCGCCCCGAAGGTCAGTTCCTCGGCCACGCGCCCGCCCAGACGAACGGCGATGCGCGCCATCAGCGCCTCCCTGCTGTAGTTGTAATGGTCTTCTTCCTGCACGAACTGTGTTGCGCCCAGGTGCTGGCCGTGCGGGAGAATGGTGATATGGGAGACGATACCGGCGCCGGGCAGGTGATAGGCGACGAGGGCGTGGCCGCTTTCATGAAAGGCGATAATGCGGCGTTCGGTCTCGCTCATGACGAGGGCGCGCTGCGCGCCAAGCTGCACGCGCACCAGCGCCTTCTCAAAGCAGGCACGCGTGACGCAATCCAGATTGCGGTGGGCCGCGTCCAGGGCCGCTTCGTTGACCAGATTTGCCAGTTCTGCCCCGCTCATGCCGGTCGTCATGCGCGCCAGTTCTGCCAGTTGCACGTCTCTGTGCAGGGGCGTGTGGCGTGTATGCACGCGCAGAATAGCCTCTCGCCCGGCGCGGTCTGGCAGCGAGACGAAGATGCGGCGATCGAAACGACCGGGCCGCAGCAGGGCGGGATCGAGCATATCGACGCGGTTGGTGGCCGCCAGCACGACGACGGTAGAGCGTTCCTCAAAGCCGTCCAACTCGGTCAGCAACTGGTTCAGCGTCTGGTCTCGCTCGCCCTGATCGAGCAGCCCGGCTGAACGCCTGCGGCCTACCGCGTCGATTTCGTCGATAAAGATAACGCACGGAGCCGCCTGCCGCGCCTGCTGGAAGAGGTCGCGCACGCGGCTGGCCCCCACGCCGACAAACATCTCGACGAATTCGGACGCGCTCATATTGAAAAACGGAACGTTTGCCTCGCCGGCCACCGCCTTTGCCAGCAGCGTCTTACCGGTGCCGGGCGCGCCAACCAGCATGACCCCGCGCGGGATATGCGCTCCCAGTCGATCAAACTGCTGCGGGCAGCGCAAGAACTGCACTACTTCTTCCAGTTCTGCCCGCACTTCGTCGATACCCGCTACGTCCGCAAACGTCACGTCCGGCCTGGAGGCCTTCGGCGTGGACGTCTGCCGCTCGTTCGCGATAGCCGTCGTTTTCTCCTGCCCCTCGAAGCGGCGCGGACGGCTTTTTGTCATGTCGTTAAACTGCCGGTTCAACGCCGCCGACGATATCCTGCCCTTGCCGACCGAGCCGAGCAGCGCAGACAGGAAAATCAGCACGACGAGGAAAGGGGCAAGTTTCCAGAGCAGCAGTAAGAGCGCAGGCGGCTGCTCTGCCGGTAGCATCTGAATGCTGACGCCTTTAGAGAGCAAGAGAGGGATCAGGCTGCGATTGATGTGCGCGGGATAGGGCGTGTCGAGCAGATAGGCGGAATTCATGGATGGAACCGATATATCATATGGGCTGAAGACAAAGGGTTGATTCTGCATCCTCTTCGGTAGAGCATTGCCTGACAGCGGATGCGCCAGCACGCCGATTATCTGGCTGTCCTGGATAGTCACCGAACGAACGTTCCCGGCTCGCACCTGGGCGATGAAGGTGGTATAGTTCACCACCTGCACGCCGGTCGGAGGCTGAGTCGTAGCCGGAGCAGGAAGCTGGCTGACGATGGCAAAAAGCAGGAAAAGCAGAGCAGAAAGCAAACAGCCGGTTAAAAGCAGTTGACGGTGCGTTTTGAGCAACTGGATAAAAGAGGAGAAGGATAATTGTATTCGTTCATGCCGCCGGTAGTGTTTTTGCCAGAGGCGGCGCGTTTTCCTGTCCATAGTTCACCTTGCCCGGCGCTCATTGCTGGAACGGTGCAAACAGTGTCTCCTTATTCGGTCAGGACGTTCGACAGGGCGAGGGGGTACCGGCAGTACGATACGCTTCTCTGTCTGTGGCGCATTCCTCGCGGGCGCATATGCCATGCGCTTCTAACTTCTCGACGAACAGTACCCCCTCGTCTGCTTCTGCTCTCTTACCGGAAGCGGGTAGTATGACTACAACTCGCCACAGGCGGTAAGAAAAGCGGACGAGACTCTACCGCGCTCCTAACCGAGATGGCCGACAGGCAGCCTGAAGGCGCCGTTGGCCGAAGCCAGCATGTCAGCCAGCGCCGTGTACCAGGCGACCAGCGCGGTGATGATGCCAAGCCAGCCACCGATAACTGTGGTGACAGAGTTGCCGCCTGCCAGCTGGGCGATGGTCAGGAAGAGGTAGGTCAGGAACAGGAACGCCAGCACGAGCAGCAGGGCTACGTTGGTGCGCAGCGCGGCCAGGAACATCACGCCGGTGAAAATTGTCCAGCAGAGGAAGAACAGCCCCAGCGCCTGGTGGAGTGTTCCTGAGCTGTTGAGTGCCTGAAGAATGCCAAAACCGGGAATAAAGATGACTGCGGTGGCTACCCAGAAGCCGCCGTAGGAAGAGAACGCGGTGGCGCCGATGACGTTGCCGCGCTTAAACTCCCACATTCCGGCCAGAATCTGGACAACACCACCATAAAACAGGGCCAGACCTACAAAGATGTTTACCGCGTTGGAAGGGGCGATGAAGCCCGCGTTGACGCAGCTCAAAACGGCGGTGGTCAACGCGAAGGCGCTCAGGCCAAGAGGGGCGGCATTCGCGATGCCGCTGGCGGACTCGACATGTTCCGCGCGCGAAGGTGTCTCTGCATATTGAGCCATTGAAGTTCCCACCTTTCACAAAGAGACTGGTTGAGAAACAGCTCTCTGCCGTGCAAGGGCGGCAGACCCGCTGTTTCGTCTCTCAGCATTTACTACTCTCATCGCAGGCATAGCGCCTGTGAGGTAGGGTAGGTCATCCACATCGCCGTGGATGGCTTCCGGCTCGTCCTGATAAGAGAGGGCGATGGACTCTATTCAGTTATGACCCGCACCACAAACGCAGAATAATATCGTACTGCGATAGAAATTATAGCGTACATAAGAGTATTATGTCAAGCACAGCCATTGGAGGTGCGGTAACAGCGTGTAATGCGCCTTCAAAAACGCCGTTTTCTTGCCTGTTCTTGCTCGTTCTCTCTGCCGGTCAGCAAGGCGCGTGTCGTTTCATCACGGATATTGCCGCTCGTCTCCTGCGCTGCTGTCGGCTGCACTGTCAGGGTTTCGGTGAGCCTGCGCGTGACCTTTGCCTGCTGGCGGCGTTGTCTGCCGCTCTTCACCAGCAGGTTGCCCAGCCAGTCGCCGAGAATAACGGCGCCGATGCCGCCGCTCAGGCTCAGGACGAGGTAGAGCAGGGCGGGAAGCCATTGGCCGCTGTTGAAAAGCAGCACGTCTCCGAGGGCGAGGCTGCTGAAGGTGGTGTAGGCGCCGAGGAGGCCGACGTTAAGAAAGAGGCGGCGTGTTGGCCCGATCAGGAAGGTAGCGTTGGCCAGCGCGGTGATGGCGGCCAGCAGCAGCGCGCCCGTCAGGTTGATGAACAGAATATCATACGGCCAGCCCTTGCCGAGCCAGCCCTGAATAAGCGTGCTGAGTCCATAGCGCGTGAGTGTGCCGCAAAAGCCGCCGAGGAGAACGGCGGCGACGCGCCTGCGCGCGGAAAGCGAGCCTGCCATCAGAGCCACCTTCCCAGCGCCAGGCCGAGCGCGGCGGCGAGCAGGCCGGAGAGCAGGTTGCCGCCGAAATAGAGCAGGCTCAGGCGCGAACTACCGCCCCGCGCCAGCTGCACGCCTTCCCAGCTCATGGTACTGAATGTTGTGTAGCCGCCCAGAAAGCCGGTGGCCAGCACCGTCTGCCATGCCGGGCTGAGCAGTTTGCGTGCCGTCAGGGCAAACAGCAGACCGATGACAAATGCCCCCGTTACATTGATCAACAGCGTGCCGAATGGAAATTCTGCCCCGGCCCGCCCGGCAATGAAACGTCCAAGCAGGTAGCGGGCCAATGCTCCCAGACTGCCCGCCAGACCAATGCCAGCAAGAGATATCACCTCTGTCACGCCGTCTATGCCTCCCCGCCATACACGATTTCAACCGGCGTCACCGAGATCATTCCGCGCTGCACTATGTGGTCAAGCAGGGGCAGGAGCGCGTCTATACGTTCATCGCGATCCACGACCTCGATCACTATCGGCAAGTTCGCGGAGATATCCGGCAGCCGTTCTGAGGAGAGATGGTGTTCCGGGCCAAAGCCTTCGATACCGCGCATCACCGTTGCCCCTGCCGCTCCCTGCTGGCGCACTGTTTCGAGGATGGCGCGATACAGCGGCTTGCCCTGCCATTCCTGGGCTTCCCCCACGAAGATACGAAGACGTTTGCCCCGCACGGGCAAAAAATTTGCTCGCTGAGTCATGAATTGTTCTATCCTTCCAGCAGGATTTGCAGCAGGTCGGAACGGCCCACTACTCCTACCAATTGTCCCTCTTGATTGAGTACCGGCAACACCTTGCGTTGGGCGGCAATCATTTTCTCGATGGTCTCCTGCACCGAGGCGCTGGCGGGAACCGTTACTACGTCGCGGTTCATCACGTCGGCGGCCACATTCGCCTTGCCGGAAGAAGCCTGCAGCGTGGCCGTTGGCAGGCGTTCCGGTTTGCCGCGCGCCCAGCCGCTGAGCAGGCCCAGCAAACGCGGGCGCGCCTCGGCCTGAATGCGCGCCAGCACGTCCACATCGCTGATAATGCCCCGCACGTGTCGTTCGCGATCAACCACCACCACGCGCTTGAGCGGCGAGAGGATCAGAGCGTCAATGACCTCTGATAGAGGCGCCTGCTCTTCTACCGTTGCTACATCGGTATTCATGTAATCGGCAACAGGTTGTTGCTGCACCTGCTGCGTCGTCAATGTTCCTGTGCGATGCAATGGCTGTGTGCCGCTACTGGCCTGCGCATGCATGACCGGGCTGGTGACGATAACCTGCAACAGGTCTGCGCGTGAGAGCATGCCCAGCAAGATACCCTCCGCGTTGACAACGGGCAGGCGGCGTAAACCCGTCTGGAGCATGATCTCGGCGGCCTCGCGAATGGATTGCTGCGGCCCCACCGTGCGTACCTCCCGGTTCATGATCTCCTGCGCCGTCAGCTTGCTCAGCCGCGCCTGCTCCAATGGCATCTCCACCGCTTCAGCCGTTGTGTTGTCCAGTTCCAGCGCCGCACGCACCAGTCCTCGCCTCATCGGCAGTACGCCCGCCTGAATCAGGTCTCCCGTGCTGATAATACCCTGCAGTTTCCCCTGCCGGTCGACCACCGGCAGAGCGCGAAAGGGAGCGGCCAGCAGCAGATCAACGATGGTCGAGACCGGGGTGGTCAGATCGACCGTCATCACTGACGTTTCCATGACCTGTGCTACCGGCAATTTCGTGGGCAGGCCGCGTCGCCGCGCGTGCGTATATTTCAGCACCTCCACCTCGTGCAGCGTCATCAGCCCGCCGCTGAGCATCTCCTGAATATGCGGTAAGAATCGTCGTAGCCGTTCCGGCGAATCAACCACCTGAATGACGATGGGCGCGTCGGATGACCAGCGCAGGCCGCCGCTTTCGTGCAGGCGCGCCCCGGCCCCGTAGCCCTCGATGGCCCGTATCACCGTTGCGCCCGCGCTGCCATGCTGGCGCAAATACTGCACAATTGCCACGTAGAGCGGCACCCCCTGCCACTGGTCGGATTCGCCAATGTAGATCGTCAGAACCTGCGCTCTTCCCTGCCGGAGTAAACTCATCGTCGAAGCCTCCTATTCTCGTTGCCACTGCCGCAGGCCAGCCGCCAGGGGTGGCCCCAGAAGCGTTATCTGAAGGCCGCCGCAGGCCAGCCGCCAGGGGTGGCCC
>CADDYT010000121.1 GCA_902810755.1 Chloroflexota bacterium | reverse complement strand
ACCGGGGCCGGGGGATGGCCGGGGCCGGGCAAGGCGCGGTTATTGTATTCCTGCTACCGTCTCTTCCGGCAGCACGCCCTCCGCGGTCTCTTTAATAAGCTGGTCGACGACAGCTTTGAGGCTGCCGGTACGCTGGTAGGTGGCAAGCTGGCGGTCGGCGCTTGAGCCTTCTTGCAGGATGCGATAGGCATATTCCACCTCTTTGCGGCTGCCCAGTTCGTCAACCACATCGTCGATGAACCAGCCGATCAGTTCGCGAATCAGGTCGCGGGCAGGTTTCTCTTCCTGTTTGCCGAAATCGATCAGCTTGCCCTCGATACCGTAGCGCACGGCGCGCCATTTGTTCTCATCGATCAGATCGTGCGGGTAGACGCGGAAGGTCATGTTGTCGCGACGCAATTTCCACAGCTTGGCGATGATGGCCTGGAAGATGGCGGCCATGGCGATGGCCTCGTCCACGCGCGTGCAGACATCGCAGACGCGGAATTCCAGCGTGGGATACGAGTGGTTCGGGCGCACATCCCACCAGATTTTGCTGGAATCGGGAATGCTGTGTGTGGCGACCAGCGTATTGACCAGGTACTGGTAGTCCTGCCAGGAAGAGAAGATGCGCGGGACGCCGCTGCGCGGGAAGTTGCGGAAGATGATGCTGCGATAGGACTTCAGGCCGGTGGTGCGGCCCATCCAGAAGGGCGAACTGGTGGAGAGGGCCAGCACGTGCGGCATGAAGTAGCGCGCAACATTCATGGCATCGATGAGAAACTCGCGATCCTCGATGCCGACGTGGACATGCGTGCCGAAGATGAGCAGGCGCTGGGCCAGTTCCTGCATGTCCTGCTTGACGCCCATGTAGCGTTCCTGCGGCGTGATCTCCTGCTCCAGCCACGACGAAAAGGGGTGGGTGCCTGCAGCGATGATCTTCAGGCCGTTCTTGCCCGCCAGTTCCATGATGGCGCGGCGCAGGCGCACCAGTTCTGTGCGTAGTTCGCCGGGCGTCTGGCAGACTTCCGAGCCAATTTCGACCATCGCCTGGTGCAGTTCCGGCTTGACCTGCTCGCGCAGCAGCATCTTCCCCTCTTCCAGAATCTCCGTGATATAGGAGCGCAGCTCACCCGTCTTCGGGTCGACGATCTGATATTCTTCCTCAATACCGAGCGTGAGTGACGGTGCTTTCATGTGCATTTCCCTTTCCTGGCCCGCTATGAAAAAGCGACCATGACCTGTCATGCTGAGCGGCAATCAGCCTTTCGCCCTGAGTGCAGCGGAGGGGAAGCTTCTGATCTCGCCACTCTGAGCTGCGGTTGCCCCAGATGCTTCGCTGTCGCTCAACATGACATGTCTGAGATGGTTTTCAATGGCATGATATTTTCCACTGTTATCGATTTTCCACAAGAAAGGTCGGCACGGTAGAACCCGTGCCGGCGGTGACATTCAACAGAGCCTGGGCAGAGAGACGCGAGAGGCAGCCATCCACGTAGTCGCCATAGAAGACGAGCGGGTTGGTGTCCAGCATGCGATCGATCAGTTTGACATGGCCATCGACGAGGTTGGGATATGGCTCGCTGGGGATGGTCACGCGCTCCTGCACGATATAGGGAACCTTGAGCGCCGCTTCGACATTGCGCGCCCACTCTTCCGGGCTGGTCTCCCAGCCGAGAACGACGCCCTTACCGCCGTACTCATCGTTGGGCTTGAGGACGAGGTTCTCGCGGTGTTCAAGCACAAAGGGAATCAGGTC
Organism: Chloroflexota bacterium; assembly: GCA_902810755.1. Next base: position 17,841 of record CADDYT010000121.1, on the reverse strand, counting down.
TACGGGCCGGTCGCGATACAGCGTCGTGCGCTCTTCGACGCGCGATGTCCAGGGGATGTGCGCGTTGATGGCCTCTAACTCGTCGAGCGTGAAGAGGTGCGCGTTGCGTTCGTCGCGCAGCACGGCCAGACTCGCCTTCTTGTGCAGGATTTTGCAGCGAAACGGGTTGACCATGCACACGTTTTTATCCAGCACCGCCCGCACGATGGGATGATCCATGCCGCCGCGCTCCACCAGCTCGCTGACCAGCACGCGCTTGTAGATCAGCGTGATGTGGAAATCGCCAGCCATCAGTTTGCCGTTGCGATACTCAACCTCGCGCGGGTCGGCGATGACGCATTCCAGCCCCTGCGACTTGAAGTAGTCCTCGAACAGCACGAACTCGCTGTAGCTCGGCACCTCGCGCCAGTCGATGATGCCGATGCGCGGCTTCTCGCGGTGGCCTGCCCACTGGTTGAAGGCGTCCAGCAGGACGTTCATAACGCTGTGACGTGAGGGCAACGGGCGCACCTCGAAGTGACGCAGGAACTCGGCCATCACCGGCAGGCCGTAGAAGACCTCGGTGAGAACATCGTTGTAGGCCGGGCTGGCGGGTGTATCAGCGTTGTACTCCGTCAGGCGCAGGCCCCCGCGATCGGTGACGAAGAAGGTATCCACACGCGAGGTCGGGCTGGGATGGCGAAAGCCGGGGTCGAACTGGATCAGGTACTCTTCCCAGTCTTCCAGCCCGAACTGGGCGCGAAACTCCTTGCTCTCCATCGCCACATGGTAAATCTTCTGGAAACAGCGCATCAGCACGCGCATACGTGATTGCAGGAAGCGATACTGCTCCGGCGTCAGGAAGCGCGGGCGCAGCGTGGTGGAGAGCGGGCGCGAGCCGAAGACGATGCCCCGTCTGCGCTGCTGCTCGTCCAGTTGCGCCTGCGAGGCCTGCGCCAGTTCGTCGGTCAGCAGTTCATGATAGGTCTCAATAGCTTCTCTCAGCGACATAACACACCTCTCCCTCTCAAAAATACAGATGATTGCCGACTACGGAAAACGGTTCCATATTACGACGATTGCGTTTCGCTTGCCTGCGAGGTCGATGTCGCTCCGTCGCTTCTCCTGCTGCTCTCACTATCTGTGTTGCTCGTTGCGCTCTGCTGCCAGGTGCGGCTGGCGGTCATGAAGGCATCCCAGCGCAGTTTGGGCAACTGCGGGCGCGGCTGCTTCGCCAGCTTGATAGCCATATCGGCCATATGCTTGACCACCCACTCGAAATAATGGGGTGTCAGCGAATAGATATCCATATCCGGCGCGGGATTCATGAAGTCGATGGCGTAGGGAATGCCGTCGCGCACGGCCCATTCCAGCGAGTTCATATCATAGCCCAGCGCGCGCACCAGCTTGAGCGAATCCTCGACGATGCGCCTGCCCAGTTCGGGCGTCAGATGCTGGTGTTCGACATGGTATTTGCGCTCGCCGGGGTCATACTTGATGGGCAGCACGGCATCCTGCCCGATGGCGATGCAGCGCACATACTGATTCCACTTAATGAACTCCTGCAGGATGGGGGTGCGCAGGCCGAAGTGATCGTAGTGGAAGATCACCTCGTCGAGCGAGTGGCAGATAAATACGTCCTTCCAGCCGCCGCCCAGCGCGTCTTTGAGAACGCATGGCAGGCCCACGTAGTCGATGATGCCCTGCCAGTCCAACGGGTAGATCAGGTTGCGCAGGCTCTCGTTATGCACGATGCCGGGAACGTAATCCTTGTTGGGCAGCACGACCGTCTTCGGGCTGGCGATGCCCAGCTTCTCGCACAGCGCTGCCTCGAAAAACTTATCGTCAGCCGTCCACATGAAGGGGTTGTTGACAACCGTCACTCCTTGCAGCACGGCGTATTTGAGATAGATACGGTAGTAGGGTATCTCGTGCGAGATACGGTCGATAATCACCGCGTAGGGGACAGGTTCGTCCATGCGCGTGCCGCCGAGCTTGACGTACTCAGCCTGCACGCCCTCGTTGCGGCGATTGACTTCATCGATGAAGGCAGGGGGAAATGACCATTCCCGCCCCACCAGCAAACCAACCTTCAATGTCATCTCGTTGCTCCCCGGTATTACAGACAGTGCAAATACAATTAATCATGGCCGCCGATGTAGTGGTGAATCATCTGCTTCCACCAGGGCCAGTCGTGCGCCCAGCCATCCCAGATGCGCAGGGCGTGCCAGATATTCTTACTCCATAGTATACGCGAAAATTCTTCATTGTTCTTGCACGATGGGTCCTCGCGCCCGATGGCGAGGATAATATCCACGCGGTTGAGCGCGGCAATGCGTTCCGGCTCGTGTTCATTGGCGATGAAGGCCATAGGATTGTGAAAGTAGACGTTATCGTCAGAATAGCCCTCGGTGAAGCGGCGAATGTCGTAGAGGCCGCTCATGCCAAGCGTGCGGTTCACCAGCTGCGGGTAGCGCAGGGCGAAATTGACGGCATGGTATGCGCCGAAGCTCGCACCGACCGTAATCAGGAAGGGATTGGCGTTGCGCTCGCTGCTGAACGGCAGCACTTCGCGCAGGAGATAGCTGTCGTATTGATTATGGCGAATAGCGCGCTCCGCCGGGTGCCGCTGTTTCGCATACCAGCTTTCCGAGTCCACGCTATCTACACAGAACAATTGCAAATGGCCCTGATCGATCTGGTCGCGCAGTTCGGCGATCATGCCAAAATCTTCCCATTGAAAAAAACGCCCCATCGAAGTGGGAAAAACGAGGGTACGCGCGCCCGCGTGACCAAAGACCAGCAACTCCATATCGCGCTGCAAAGAAGGACTAAACCAGCGATGATACTCACGATTCATTCACTACACTCACATCCGGCCAGAAACGGAGCCGGTTCGTTTCATGGGATGCACTACGACGCAGCAGAGCGATACCAGAAGATCGGGCAAAGCAGGCCGCATGCTCACCGGAACAAAACCAGATCACACGACGCTGAGTGATCGGGGATCAGCAATCCACAGAAGACGAGGTAATGAGCCACGCCATTACATTACGTCAAGCAAAATCTTATCACGTCAGTTGTAATGGTGTCAACGCGACGCTTTCGCGGCCCCTTGCTTGAGCGCAAGAGGCGCGGAAATAAAATGGCGGGAAGCAGAAGAATAAGCAAATCCTTCTGCTTCCCGCCACAGTGCGTAAAAGCACTCTCCATCAGAACGCTGAGCTTCGTTTACCGGCTCAATGGGCGCCGGTCAGTTGCTTCTGAGAGCCAGACTCAACTGTCTGACCACCCGTGATGCTGATGCGTCTCGGCTTGCTCGCCTCGCTGAACGGCACTGTGATGGTCAGCACGCCGTCGCGATAGCTGCTTTCAATCGCATTGGCATCAATCGGTTTGGGGAAGGTAATGGTGCGCTGGAACGAACCGGAGCCGATCTCATGCACCAACCACGCTCCCTCTTTGCCCTGCTCGTTTACCTGCGGGTACTCACCCTTGATAGTCAGGGTCTCGCCCTGAACGGTCAACTCCAGATGATCTGGATTGATGCCGGGCAGCAGGACCTTCACATTGTAGCCGTTCTTCGTCTCATAGACATCCATCGGCACCATAATGCCGGGAGCCGCCGTATTGAACAGGCTCAACGGATTCACGAAGCTCTGCTCAAAGAGCCGATCCATCGCATCACGCAAACTGAGGGCTTCACGCCAGGGATCGAAACGTGCTAGAGTAGTCATACGTCAATCACCTCCTGTGAATCAAACAGTATACGTTTTACGACGATCGGGAAATAAAGGGCGACCGCTTGCGGGGCCGGTCAGTCTCTTTTCTTCCAGCGATCTCATCTTATCTTCCTGTATCGCGTCCCGAACCGTCACCCCTTTTTCCCGTTTCCATTTACTGGAAACAACGAGGTCACTCTGTTTATTCCATGAAAGTGATCTCTCTTTTTCTGTGAGGTACATTCAGGCCGACAATGCCTGCGCTCAGAATGAGCCGTCAGAAGGTGTTTGCACAGGGAAAGTTTCTGTTAGTCCTTCTTAAGCAGCAAAGCCAGGCTGGCGGTGAAGCCGTGCAGGAAAGTGCGGGAGCCAATGGGGCCGATTTCGCCGTTGCAGAAGAGGCCGACCAGAGGTAGCATGCCCAGAGCGTTGGCAACGACCCTGGCGTCGTGGTGCGGCTCCCCGAACATGCCGATGCCGCGCCCGTTGCAGGAGCAGAGGATGCCCGCGAACGGCTGTTGCTCGCCCAGATCGGCGCGGGTCTTTTCCAGTAATTCTTTCAGGTCGAGGTCGGCGGCGTCGGGGTCGCGCATCTGAAACTGGATGGTCTGGCCGAGGCGAGGATAGGCGCCGATGGCGATAGCGCCGCTGGCCGGATCGATGCCGAGCAGGGGGCGAATGAGGAAGCTGCCGCGCCCGAAGCTCTCGCGATACTCGTCGGCGGCCAGCCCGACCATCAGGTTGTTCTGCGCCCGTGCCTGCACCTCTTCCGGCAGGCTTTCCAGCGTCTCGACCAGCAAATCATACGCCGGGCGGTTAGAGATGGTCTGGATGATGTTATCCTGTACGCCCGTAATCATCCATGGCTCCCCGATCGGCTCACAGCCCTGCGAGACCAGCGGGCGGATGGTGTAGGGGCCGCCGATGCTCAGGCCGACGCCGCCCGCGTCAAATACCTCGCCGTTGAGGAAGACGAAGGTGCGGCGTTCAGACGGGCCAAACGAGGCAAGGCCGCCGAGCATAGGCCGACCGGGATAGGCGGCTTCCAATCCTTCGATCAGTTCTTCACAATCGAGCCGGTAGGGGTCGGCAAAGATCAGCCAGGCATTGACATCCTCAGGGGGGATTTCCAGGCGCAGGGGCCAGTCTGCCGGGTCGGCGCAGTCCTCCACCATCTCCTGTGTCAGCCGGGTCGAGTGCAGGATGGCGCCGGGCAGAGAGAGCGTGAGCAGAGCCAGCGCCGGGACGCCTTCCAGTTCCTGGGCCGTGCCGATGATGCCCTGACCGGAACAGCCGATCAAGACTGAGGCCCCGGTTTCATGCTGTGTGCGCCGCAGAATCTCCGGGAAGTAGCGAGCATAGGCTCCGCTGGCAAACAACACCGCCACATCCGTCGCAATCGCTGTCGTCTGCGCCAGCGCCTGCTCGAGCGCCCGGTCCCACCGCGCATTTTTCACAATGACACTTCTGGCGGTCGGTTGCCATGCCTCCATCAGACATGTCCCTCCTTCCCTGTTCTTTCTATCCCGTCACACTGCCGGGGCGCGGCAAATAAATTCGACTTCGTTGCCATCCGGGTCGTCGACGTACATGGTGCGGCTGGCGAGGACAGGATGCTTGCCGCCGCGCGGCGCATATCCGGCCTCTACAAAGGCCCGGTACTGGGCGTCAAACGCCTCCTCCGGCAGTTCCAGCGCCATGTGATTCAACTGGTAGCCGGACGGCTTCGCCTTGATCTCCTCCGTCTTAGGCACCAGCACAATCATCTGCGGAATGCCCGCGTTGCCCTCGCCCACCTTCAAAAATACATTGGGTAGCGTCGGCGGCGAAATCACTTCCAGTCCCAGCAGGTCGCGGTAAAAACGCAACGCCCGCTCCTTATCCGCCGTCCACAATACAATCTCGGAGATACCAACAACCTGTTTCATATGATATCCTCCACAGTTCAACGTAAATTCTTCCCAGAGTAGTATCGCACAGGGACATGAGGAACGGCAAATCTTCCATCACTGTCTGCTACAACTGGCAATTTCCTCCCTGCCGTCATACACTAACAGTGAGCGTATGGAAATTGCGGACAGAGCTTTTCATGAAGGAGAGATGGAGAAGAGAACAGGAGCAATGTTATGGAAGGGAGTATACGCAACGCGCCGTTGTTCGGCCTCAATATCGACCCGTCGGCGCGCAATCGGCAACTGGCCTTTGATCTGGCCCATCTGGCCGATGAAACCAATCTGGACATCATCTGCGTGCAGGATCACCCGTACAATCCTGCCTTTTTCGATACATGGACACTCTTGACGGCGCTGGGCATGGCGACGCAGGAAGTGCATCTGCTGCCCAATGTGCTGAACTTGCCCCTGCGACCGCCCGCCATGCTGGCGAAAGCGGCGGCAACGCTTGACCTGCTGACGGATAGTCGACTGGAGCTGGGCCTGGGAGCGGGCGCGTTTGCCGAGGGCGTGGTCAGCTATGGCGGGCCAGCGCGCACGCCCGGCGAGATGGTGAGCGCGCTGGAAGAGGCGTTGCACATTCTGCGCATGCTCTGGCAGCCGTTGCCGCCCAATTCGACTGTCAGCTTCGAGGGTGACTACTATCAGGTGCATAACGCGCAGCCGGGGCCGGCGCCTGCCCACGATATTCGCATCTGGCTCGGCGCCCATAAGCCGCGCATGCTGCGTGTCACGGGCCTGCTCGCCGATGGCCTGCTCATTACCAGCACCTACATCCCGCCCGAAGAGGTCCCTGCCATCCAGCGCGCCGTCGACGAGGGGGCGGCCCAGGCCGGGCGCAGGCCCACTGCCATCCGGCGCGGCTACAATCTGATGGGTAGCATCCTGGCAGCAGGCAGCCGTTCGGTCACGGCGAAACGGCGCGGCCAGATTTTCGGCAATGCGCAGCAGTGGATACACGAAATCTTGCACTACTACAACGACCTGCTACTGGACACCTTCCTCTTCTGGCCCCTCATGGGCGACGAAGAGCGGCAGGCGCGCGTCTTCGCCGAAGAGGTTGTACCGGCTATCAAGGAGACGCTGGAAAAAGAGCAGCCGATGAACTGAAATCAATTCCTTAATAAGATTGGTTGGAAGGGATATATTTTGTTTGTGTCTTGCTCGTCGTGTTTTCCGAGAAGCGCGGCCATAATCGCTTCGCCGACTGCCCTGGCGACGGGTGGAGGAAACGCATTACCAATCTGGCGGTAGGTTGCGGTTTTGCCGCCGACGAAGTTCCAGGTATCGGGGAAAGCCTGAAGACGAGCCGTCATGCGCAGCGTCAGTTTTGGCAGCCCATCTATGGGGAAGTCTTCGCCGGGAGCCTGATCGGCTATACCGCAGCCATCAACGCCCAGTGTCTCCCATTGCTTTCTGGCGCGTGTCGGGCCGAGGTCGGGGCCGCCATGCTTTTTTGAGCCGCCGACCAGCGTGGGAGCAACAGAGTTCGCCTTCAGGCGCCATTGAGCGACTCCCTGCCTGCCGCGAGCAGCCATCAAGTCTCCGATAGCCTGACCAACTGTAGATGTGAAGCAGCCAGGTTCGGGCCAGCGAAATGAGGCGGCATAGGGCTGCTGCAAGCCCACCAGCACGAAGCGCGGACGGAGTTGAGGCACGCCAAACGCAGCGGCGTTCAGGATCTTCCAGCTTACCGCGTATCCCATGCTGGCAAGGCGCACTATGAGGGCGTTGCGGTAGGCTTCAAATTTTGTCGTGGCGAAGCCGGGAACATTTTCTAGCAGCACCGCCTTTGGCCCCGTTTCCGCGATCAGACGCAAGGCTTCGGGAAAGAGGTCGCGTTCATCATCGGCTCCCAGTTGTTTGCCTGCCACCGTAAAAGGCGGGCAGGGAACGCCGCCCGCGAACAGATCTATGTCGTGGAAATCCTGACCTCTGACCATTCGGATATCGCTTTCGATGACATTCCAGCGAGGGCGATTGAGGCGTAGCGTCTGGCAGGCCGCCGGATCGATCTCAATTGAGGCAAGATGCTCGAAACCGGCCTGTTCCAGCCCGATAGCTTCGCCCCCGGCGCCGCTGCAAATATCGAGAACGGTAGGTTTCATATCTTTTTGCGATCCTTTATTGCATACTACCTGAACAACTCCGTTACCGAGCGGCCATCATGGATGCGGCTGATGGCGCCGGCGAAGAGTTCGGCCACGGAGAGAACGGTCATGTTGGGGAGGCGTTTGCTTTCGGGCTGCGGGATGCTGTCGGTGACGACGATCTCCGCGATGTCGGCATTGCTGAGGCGTTCCAGGGCGGGGCCGGAGAAGATGCCGTGCGAGACGCAGCAGTAGACATCGCGCGCGCCCCGTTCCTTGACGACGCGCACGGCCTGCGTGATGGAGCCTGCTGTATCGATCTCCTCGTCGACGATCAGGGCGTGGCGGCCCTCGACGCTGCCGATGACGTTCTTGGCCTCCGTCTGCCCGTTGTTGCCCAGGCGGCGCTTCTCGACGATGGCCAGCGGCGCGTTGAGCCGGTCGGCCAGCTTGCGCGCCTTCTTGGCAAAGCCCTCATCGGCGGAGACAACGGTGAAGTTGCCCAGTTCCATTTCGGCGAAATAACGCGCCTGCAGGATTTGCGCCGTCAGTTCATCAACCGGGATATTGAAAAACCCTTGAATCTGCCCGGCGTGCATATCCATCGTCAGTACACGGTGCGCGCCCGCGACGGTGATGCAGTCGGCGATCAGCCGCGCGGTGATGGGCACGCGCGGCTGATCCTTCTTGTCAGTACGCCCATAGGCATAGTAGGGGATGACGGCAGTGATACGATTGGCGGAGGCACGTTTGAAGGCATCGATCATAATGAGCAATTCCATAATCGAGCGATTGACGGGCGAACTGAATGGCTGAACGATAAAGACATCCTTGCCGCGTACATTTTCATTGATTTTGACAAAAATATTCTCATTGCTGAACTGGAACACGTCGGCATTGCCCAACGGAAGGCCGAGATGGCGACAGATGGCAACGGCCAGTTGCGGATTTGCGTTTCCCGTAAAGACACAGAGATCGTCCATGAGTACCTCCTGACTATTGAGTATATCATATCTCTTTTAAATGACGCAAAAAGTGTGCGCCCCTTTAATTCGCAACGGGCAATCTTCGGAGTCGCCCGCTGACCAGCCTGCCAGACAAGGATGAAACGGCCCGGCAGGCGAGCCGGAAGATCATCCCTGCGGAGAAGGCAGCCCGGAAGGGTAACTTAGCAAGTCCTGTAGCTCGTTCCAGGCATAGGCGAGCGGAGCTTCGGCATAGCCGGTTTCGCCGGGGCGCACCTTAATAAACGTATCGCCCATGACCGGTTCCCACGTGAGCGGCGCGACAGGGCGGATCAGGCCTCGTTGTTCCGCATAGAGGAGAAACGCCTGGACGCGCCCGCGTGCGGTATGGGGTTGCAACAGGCGCGGATCGACCCGCCGACCAGCCTCGACCAGTTGCAGGGCCTGACGGGTGATAGCGTCAACGGCCTCATCGAGCGTAAAGGTGGCGTGGGCGCGATTGGCCTCGACGAGGAAGCCGCTACCAAGCTGGGTGCAGGTGAAATGGGCGCTGCACCGCCATGCGTCCTGCAGGCGGCTATCCAGTTCGTGGCCGGGCAGCGAGGAGGGACGCAGGATGGGTGGGGCGATATCGATAAAGATAGCGGGCCGCTCTGTGGTCATGAAATCATACATGAGAGAGATGGGAAGGATCGTCAGATCCGCAGGCCCCAGGCGCAGCAGGCGGTGCAGCCCGGAGGTGATGGGGCTGAGCGTGCCGACCGGAGAAAGCCGCCCTTCCGGCGCTGTGAGGAGCGAGTTGCCAGTCCAGAGTAATGTACCCAGATCGTTTAGCTCCTGCTTGATGTGCTGCACGAGATAGCGTTCCACTCGCCGTCGCGCCGGTTCCAGCAAAATATCGGGGCTATAGAACGGCAGCAGGGCGGTGTAATAACGCCAGGTGAGCAGGCGCGAGAGATGCAGCCCGGCTAACTGCTGGTAGGGAACATGGGCCTCGGCAGCGACTTCGTGCAGAAAGACGGGGGTGAACACCTCGCTGGCGCGCACATCGCCTTCGAGATGCAGCAGGTAGCGTACCCACTCGACAGCCGAACGCAGCGAAAGCTGTTCGATGGGGTGCGCGCCGAGCCAGCGCAGAATTGGCCCGACCGAGATGGGATAGAGCAGGCGCGAGAGCCAGCGCGGGCGCGGCAGCAGGCGCGCCAGATAGCCCTTTTCAAAGGTATCGGCCCGCAGGGCGAACTGAATGCCGCCCGCCAGCGCCCGCAGTCCGCGATGAAAGAAGATGGGCGGTATGGAGACGATGGCGTCAAGGTCGCGTTTATGCGAGATCGCCAGGTAGGTGTGAGGCGTTCCGGGGTCGTTTTCCAGACCGCTGACCTGAATATCAAAGAAGAGCCTGCTGAAAAATGAGAAGAGTATGACAATTGCTGTGCGAGCCAGGAATTTGAGATAGCTCATTGCTTTTCCCTGCCTTCATGAAAGGATTTCCAGTCTGAAGGCTTCCTGTTGGAAGTCTTACTGTATTATAGCTCTCGGCAGACCCATGAGGGCAAGATGGGTATATAATGAGATGGAGAGGTATGGCTGCCAGCCGCCACAGGCACAAAAATAAACAAAAAACCTGAGAAGATGAAGGCACAGATAGGCTCTCATCTTCTCAGGTTTTTCTCTATCCCGCTGAGCTTACGCTTCCTCTGATAATGTCTGACGCATAAATTCTTTGAGGGCGGGAGCGATATCGGGGCGTTTGAGGCCATAGGAGATGGCGGTGGTGAGCAGGCCGAGCGGCGTGCCGGTGTCGTAGCGAATGCCGCTGAAGCGAACGCCATAGCAGCGACCGGCCCGCGCCTGCATTTCGATGGCGTCGGTAATCTGAATTTCGTTGCCTCTGCCGGGCGGCGTCTTTTCCAGCAGGGAAAAGAGGTCTGGCGTCAGGATGTAGCGACCGGCGACCGCCAGGTTGGACGGGGCCTCTTCCGGCGCTGGCTTCTCAACCAGATGCGTGATTTTGACGACCTCATTGCCCAGTTCTTCGACGGCGGCGATGCCGAGGGCGGAAATTTCCTCTGGCTGCGCCTGGAAGAGCGAGAGGACGGAGCCGCCATACTGCTCGAACACCTCCATCATCTGCGGCAACACGGGCGTCTGCGGGTCTACCAGATCATCGCCGAGCATGACAATGAACGGCTCGTCGCCGACCAGTTCGCGCGCGCACAGCACGGCATGGCCCAGCCCTAGCGGCTGCATCTGGAAGACCGATGTGTAGCTTGCCATTGATTGCACCCTGCGCAATTCTTCCAGTTCAGCGCGCTTGCCCTTGCGCTGCAACACTTCTTCCAGTTCAGGGAAGGGCTGGAAATGGTCGACGATGCTCTGTTTTGAAGGGCTGATGACAAAGATGATCTCTTCAATGCCAGCCTCAACAGCCTCTTCCACAATATATTGCAACGTCGGTTTATCGACGAGCGGCAACATTTCTTTCGGGATCACCTTACTGGCCGGTAAGATGCGCGTCCCCAGACCGGCCACAGGTAACACCGCTTTCCGAATCTGCATACTTTCTCCTCACATCAGATAGAGTCACGCTGCCCCTATTGTAGGGGAAATGGCCTTTGCGGTCAACCTGTGCTATAATAGCGCCTGGTGTTACCCGCAAACTCAACAAAAGGAAAGAGCGTATGGAACAATCGATAGCAAAGCAGCGAGCGGCGGGCTGTCTCTTTGGGCTGGCGCTGGGTGACGCGCTGGGAGCAGAAACAGAATTTTTGAGTGTCAGCGATATCCTGCATCGTTTCCCGCCTGATGGCCCGCAGGCGCCGCAGGGGCATCCCGCGCGCGTGACCGATGATACGCAGATGACGCTGGCAGTGGGCGAAGCTTTGCTGGAGGCTGCCCGGCCCTATAGCGCGCGGACGCTGGAGCAACCGCTGCGTCGCGCCTTCGTCGCCTGGGCCAACAGCCCCGACAATAACCGCGCTCCCGGCATAACCTGCATGCGCGCCTGCGATAACCTTGCCCGCAGTATGCCCTGGTATGAGGCGACCGTCCACTCCTCAAAGGGCTGCGGGGCCAATATGCGCGTTGCTCCGGTTGGCTTGCTGCCTCCGGGCAAGGACGGCCTGACGGAGACAACCCGCGCTGCCATCGCCCAGTTTCAGGCCGCGTTGACACATGGACACCCGACGGGGCTAGCGGCAGCCGATCTGACCGCTTACGCCATCGCCGATCTGGCTGCCGGGAACGAACCTGCCACGCTTCCCGATCGCCTGCGTCACTATGCGCAGAGCCAGCAATTCATCTACCGCGAAGACTGGCTCGGCCCCCTCTGGCAGCGACCGGGCATCGACCATCCCCAGGAGTTCATTGCTCGCGGCTGGCAGGAGTGCCTGCACGTCCTCGACCGGCTCGATGCCGCGCTTAAGGTCGCTGACCGCCAGAGCGACCCCTGCCTGGCGACCGGGGCAGGCTGGGTAGCCGAGGAAGCCTTCGCCACCGGCATGCTTTGCTTCCTCCTCTTTCCCGATGACCCGGTAGCCGCCATCCGCCGCGCCGCCGTCACCTCCGGCGACTCCGACTCCATCGCCTGCCTCACCGGCGCCTTTGCCGGTGCCGCTCACGGCCTGCAAGCGTGGCCAGCAGACTGGATACACAACATCGAGTATCATGATCGCCTCAGCAGCCTGAGCGAGGCATGGGAATAGCATGCCGTATGCTGGCTCCCTCTGCTGGCCTGCCGGATTCCTCTTATACGACCCGGCACCGCAGGCCACCCGCCAGGGGTGGCCCCATAGGCGTTAACGTAAGCCAGTGCCAACGCCGGGCAGGCCACCCGCCAGGGGTGGCCTGCGGCGGCCTGAAGTTAACGCTTATGGGGGTGGCCCTACTATACACGACCGCTTGTGGAGCGGCACGAGCCGCCCGTATATAGTAGGGCCACCCCTGGCGGGTGGCCTGCGCTGTCGACCTGTGACGGGGAGCCAGCATACGGCATGGTATGGGCTATGGAGGCCAGGGCGTTGTGTCCTGGCCTCCACATCAATCTCACTTGCTCAGAAACCCGCCCGGGTTCAGGATGCCCTGCGGGTCCCAGCGCGCTTTGAGCTTTTGCATGATATCCAGCGTTTGCGGTCGGTAGCCCCACCGCTCTAGCTCGTTTTCGTAGGCCGGGGGCATGCGCAGGACGATGGCGTAGCCTTCGGCGGCGAGAGCGGGCTGGCGCAGCGAGGCGAGCCATGTTCTGGCTTCCTCCACGTCGTCGAATGACGCGGTTGCATAGATGAGGCCACCGGCGATATCGGCAAGGAAGGTGCCTTTGTTGAGAAGGTGGGCATGGTCTTGCACATAGGCGGGTAGCTCGCTGGCGGGCAGGCCGATGCGCAGCAGCAAGGTTTCCGGGGCGGCGAGCAGGTTGGCCCAGAGGTCGGTGCCTGTTGGGGCTTCAACCGTCAGCGGCTCAGGCGCGCCTGTCTCGCGCATGAGGTGCTGTACAGTGTCGAGTTCGGCCTCTACGTCGGCGGCCAGACCTTCGGCTGTGTAGGCCAGCAGGCCGGTCGTGTTATTTCCGCTCAGGTTGCTGAAGGCTGGCCCGGCGATGCGCGCAAGAGAAGCTGGCGATCCCTGGAGCAGGACGATGGCGGAAGCGACGAGAGCCTGGGGCAGCATCTGTCGCGCCCAGATCAGGCCGTGCCGCCGGTCGCTGACAGGGAAGAGCAGCGTGCGCGTGGCGCGGGGCGGCGTGATGATTTTGAGCGTGAGGTCGGTCAGCAGGCCCAGCGTGCCATGCGAACCGGCGAAGATTTTTGTGAGGTCGAAGCCGGCCACATTCTTGATGACGGGCCGCCCGACGCGAATGGCGCGCCCATCACCCAGCACGACGTTCGCGCACAGCACGAGGTCGCGCAGCGAGCCGTAGCGCATGCGCTGCGGGGCGTTGATGTTGGCGGCGACTAACCCGCCGACCGTTGCCTGCGGCCAGGGCGAGACGAGCGGCACCTGTCGCTGATGCTCTGCCAGAAAGGCCTGTAGCTCTGAAAGCGGCGTCCCGGCCCCGACGGTCACGTACATATCGTCGGGCGCGTAGGTTTTGATGCCGCGCAGCTTCGCGGTAGAAAGCACAACGTCGCATGCTGTCGCTATCTCTCCCGCCGTCTCCGCACCCGTGATGCGCACGCGCTTGCTGGCTGCCGCCAGGTTGCGCAGGCCCGGCGCAGCTTCTTCTGTCGAGGTGGGCATGAATACCCCCTGCGGGACGTTGCCGGTCTGCGCTGGCGGATGGACGCTGGCTAAAGCAGTATCGATATGCGAGCCGTTTCTGGCCAACGAGGGAAAGACTTTGCCGGGGTTGAGCAGGTTGAGGGGGTCGAAGACCTGTTTGACATCGAGCATGGCGGAGAGTTCGGCCTCATTGAACATGAGCGGCATGTACTCGCGTTTTTCGATGCCGATGCCGTGTTCGCCGCTCAGGCTGCCGTCTTTGCGCACCACCATCTCAACCATCTCCCAGCCGACGTGGTGGACGCGCTCCATCAGGTCGGGGTCCTTCGGGTCGGCGACGAGGATCAGGGGATGCAGGTTGCCGTCGCCCGCGTGGAAGACGTGTCCGGCCTGCAGGTGGTAGCGGTCCAACAACTGGTTGATCTCTCCCAGCGTCTCCGCCAGACGGCTGCGCGGCACGGTGACATCGACGGTGTAGTACGAGGGGGTCATGCGCGTGATGGCCCCTGCCGCGCTCTTGCGCGCCAGCCAGATGGCGTTGCGCTCCTCCGCGCTGCTGGCAATGCGCAGGCCATGCGCCCCGTGCGCCTGCATGATGTCGGCAATCTCGTCGACCTGCGCGTCCAGACTTTCCGGGTAGCCATCGACTTCGATAATCAGCGCGGCTCCCGCATCGGTAGGCAGACCGGCGTGGGCGAAGGGTTCGACGATGCGGATGATTTTCTGGTCCATCATCTCCATTGTGGCAGGCACCAGCCCGGCGGCAATGACAGCAGAGACGGCTACACCTGCCTGCTCAATGGAGTCGAAGATGGCCAGCATCGTCTTGACTGCCGGTGGGTTGCGCACGAGGCGGAGCGTGATGGCGGTCATGAGGGCCAGCATGCCCTCACTGCCCGTGAGCAGGCCGCAGAGGTCATAGGCAGGATAGTCCAGGGCGCGCCCGCCGATGCGCACGCTGCGCCCGTCGGCCAGCACAGCGTCCATGCCCATGATGTAGTTGGTGGTCACGCCATACTTGAAGCAGTGCGGCCCGCCGGAGTTCTCCGCCACGTTGCCGCCAATGGTCGAGGCGCGCTGGCTGGCCGGGTCGGGCGGGAAGTAGAGACCATATTCGCGCACGCGCTCGTCCAGCCGCAGGTTGATGACGCACGGCTCAACAACGGCGCAGCGTCCGTAGGCATCGACCTCAAGGATATGATCCATGCGCGAGAAGGCCACGATGACGCCGCCGCGATCGGCGACGGCGCCGCCGGAAAGCCCCGTTCCCGCTCCGCGTGCCACCAGCGGCACTTCGTATTCGGCGGCCCAGCGCACCAGCCGCGCAACATCCTCAGCCGAGCGCGGCAGCACCACCGCATCCGGCGAACCGCGATCCAGCCCCGCGTCCAGTTCATACGCGACCAGCGATGTCGCGTCGGTAAACACCTGCCCGCGCGGGAACAACGCCCGCAACGCCTCTCTCGCCTTTTCCGTCAACATCACATACACCCTTTCATAGAACGGCGATTGATCGTCATCAGCGCCACCGGCATGCCGTATGCTGGGTGAAGCGAAGCATCTAACCAGGCTAATGAGGCTCATGATAGGCTACCAGAGGCTTCGCTTCACTCAGTATGTCATGCTGCTATGTTTTACAGCGCCCGCCCACCGGTGACTTCCAGCACGGCGCCGGAGACGTAGTTGGAGAGGGGGGAGGCCAGGAAGAGCATGGGGCCTGCCGCCTCTTCCGGCGTGCCGGGGCGACCGAGCGGGATGAGCATGGACGACATCTGCCTCATCTGATCGGGGATGCCGAGTTGAATCTCTTCGCCCTCGCGCTGCATCTTCTCCGCGTTCTCTTTCGAGGCCGTCAGGCGCGTGTCGATGAAGCCGTAGCAGACGGCGTTGACCTGCACGTTGTAGCGGCCCCACTCTTTCGCCAGCGTCTTCGTCAGGCCGGTGATCCCCGCTTTGGCCGTTGAGTAGTTGGCCTGACCGGCGTTGCCATAGACGCCGGAGACAGATGAGACGTTGACCACCTTGCGCGGGTTGGCGCGCCCGTTGGCGGCAATTTCCTTCTTGGCTGCGTCGCGAATGTAGTGTGACGCCTCGCGCAGGATGCGGAACGGCGCGGTAACATGCACATCAAGGATGGCGTACCACTGCTTATCCGTCATGTTCTGGATCACCGCGTCCCACGTGTAGCCCGCGTTATTGACAATGATATCCAGCCCGCCAAAGGCGTCGAGCGTGGATTTGATCAGTTGCGCCGGAAAATCCGGGCTGGTAACGTCGCCCGCGACGACGATGGCTGTGCCGCCTGCGTCACGAATGGCCGCCGCCGTCTCCTCCGCCGGGGCCGCGTCAAGGTCGCTCACAACGACTTTTGCTCCTTCCGAAGCAAACAACTTCGCGGCTGCCGCGCCGATGCCGCGTCCCGAACCCGTCAAAATAGCTACTTTACTGTCAAGCATGCCCATAGATATCTCTCCACTCTCTTCTTACTTTTAACCACGAAAAAGGGGGCCTGGCATGTCATTCTGAGCGCAGCGAAGAATCCGAGGTGAGCCAGTGCCACCGGGGATTGCGCCAGATTCTTCGCTGCGCTCAGTCAGAATGATATGTCAGAGAGTCGTTTTCATGGCTAGTCTCGTGATGGCAGCGCGGCCACAAAGGTGCCGGTGGCCTTCACATCGCCGTTCTGGTCTGCCGCCTGGAACTTGCCCGCGATGCGCTTCTCGCCGTCGGCCTCGTACTTCTCGGTGACGGTGCCGGTGCAGGTAATCACGTCATCGAGGCGCGTCATGCCCTTGAAGCGCACGCCGAATTTGCGCAGGGCTGCCGGGCCGACATAATTGCTTAGAAACTGGCCCAGGAAACCCATAATCAGCATGCCGTGCGCGATGATGCCGCCCGTGCCGATCATTTCGCCGATCTTCGGGTCGGTGTGCAACGGGTTGAAATCGCCGGACGCGCCCGCGTAGCGCACCAGTTGTAGATGCGTGACGCCGGGTTTGATCAGCTTCGGGATCTCATCGCCGACCTGCACATCTTCAAAATACCGGGCCTGCACCTTCTCCGCGTTGGTTGTCATGATCTTATCTCCTTCGTTGCCAGACTCATTCATTCGCGCACGATCACGACCTGGCGTGCCTTCAGAACGGGCTGGCCGTGCTGGTTGGTGTAACGCACTTCGATGGTCACGATATCCATAGAAGAGCCGCTGGAGCCGCTGCGCGTCTTGCCATCCACGATGGTAGCGACGCCGGTGAGTGTATCTCCGGGCCAGACGGGGGCCAGATACTCGTATTCCTCCTCGCCATGCAGAATGCGCATGACGTTCAGGCCCGTGTCGGCAAGTTGCCGCCCCATCTGCGTATTGCCCCAGAAGGCGAAGACGGTGGGCGAGGTGGGAAATAGCGGCACATCGGGATAGCCTGCCGCCTGCGCCGCCTCACGGCTATGGTAAATCGGGTTATCATCGCCGATGGCCAGCGCCAGCTCATGAATCTTGCAACGCTCGACCTCGATGGTGAACGAGGGAAAGCTCTTCCCTATCATATTCTTATCAAACACGTGGTTGCTCCTTCTCCTGTTGACATAGAGCGTACTGCAAAGATAGTATCTGACCTGAAGATACTGCCTGTCAAGGGCAAAACACAGGCTTGACAGTCAGGCTGCATAAGGTGTACCTTTAGAGGCAAAGCTGGTTCCTGGGTAGGCCGCCACCCCGCCGCGCTGCAAGCTAGCCGCAGGCCGCGCCGCAGGCCAGCCGCCCATACAGCAGGCCACTCGCATCGCAGGCCAGCCGCCCATACAGCAGGCCGCCCGCATCGCAGGCCACCCGCAAGGGGTGGCCCTACTATACACGATGCGTTCGCGGCGCGAGCGGCGGGGCCTGGGCGACGTCTATAGTAGGGCCACCCCTTGCGGG
>CADDYT010000120.1 GCA_902810755.1 Chloroflexota bacterium | reverse complement strand
AGACATCCCCACGTACTTTCTGAAGAGAGACAGGAACTGATTCACTTCCCCACATATTCCTGTACTCCCAGTATAACCTGAACATTGCAAAAAAAGCAAGACTGAACAATAGCCAATTCTGGCTATTTTCGCGGTGCAGGGGAAAATTGCTCGCAATACGAGGAAATTGTGTACCTGGGGGAGGGGAATCACTGACATATACAGAAGCATTTTCTTCTCTAAACGGTATCTATGAAAGAAAGGGAATATTCTGAGGCAGAATATTTTTGAAGGTAGGTAAGGCATATCATTGCTAACAGAAGAACACAAGCATAGCCGCATCCACTCAAAGATGCGGCCATGCTTGTATTAATACATTCCAGCTACTCCCCCAGTTCGATCTGCAGGATGTCGTTGAAGTTGGGAGAACCCCAGCCGGTGACGTAGTCCCAGCCGGAGGTAGCGGTGTAGAACAGGTTGTTGCCACTGGTGATGTCGTTGAAGGGGTGATGGCCATCGGGGTGGTTGGCCAGGGTGTAGATCTCTGGCACGCCGCCGAAGAGAGACTTGCCATGCTGCGTCAGCGCCTGGTCAACAAGCAGGACACCCGCCGCCCAGATGGGCGCTGCCGCGCTGGTACCGCCGGAAGCGACCCAGGAGCCTTTGTAATAGATGGCGATGTTGGGATAGGCTGCCGCCGCGATATCGGGAACCTGGCGCAGACCGTTGGGCGCGGTGACCGGCTGCGGACTCCCACTGAGCGTTACCGGCGGAATGGCCTGTAACCCACTGTATTGCGTTGTCGTACCGGAGCCAACCTGCCAGGAGGGGCGCGTGAAGTTGGAATTTTCGCTCACGCCGCCGCCGCTGCCCCATTCGTTCTGGCAAACGGGGGCCTGGTCATCGCCGCCCCAGGCCACCTCGCTGGTGCGCACGTTGTTGTTGTTCACCTGCAGGTAGGTGCCGCCAACGGCAATGGCGTAGGGGGCGCTGGCCGGGAAGGAGGCGGTGGCGATATTGTGCATGCGCAGCGCGAACGCGCCGCAGTCACCACTACTGATCAGCACGGAGATGCCCTCGGCAGCCAGAGTGCGCAGGCTGTTGTTGACGGCCTGCATCTCGCTGGTCGTGAAGGTACTCTCCGAGGAGCCATAGCTGACGCTCAACACCTGCACTTTGTGATCAACGGCGACGCGGTTGAAGACATCGACGAGACCCTGAGCAAAGGAAGTGTTGGTATCCTGCAGGTCGGCCTGGTAGTCCAGGATCTGCGCTTTCGGGGCGAGACCGGCAATCAATTCGAGGTCCATTGCCGCCTCCCCTTCGCCGGAACCGGCGGGCAGTGGTTTGGATTCGACATCGATATTCTGGATGTTGGGCGTGGGCAGGCCAACGCAGGCGGCATAGTTGGCGACATCGGTGGGGCTATATGGCTCATCGAACTCCGCCACGCCAATCGTCATACCCTGGCCCTGGAAGCCCTGCTGGTAGAGTTGATTGATCTGGTAGGCAGCAGCCATCTTGTCGCGGGTCAGCGTCTGACTGGCGCCGTATTTGGAGCAGTCGGCGCTCGCCATGCTCGTCTGCCTGCTGATGCTAAACGGCGGCTTGAAGTCGGGGACGGCAAAGTTATCCAGGCCAACGATGGACTGCACCAGCCCGTTGATGCTGGCGGGCAGCTGCGGGTCGCCGCTCTGCGTGAAAAATTCGCGCCCCAGGAAGGTATGATACGTGAGCGTAATGTGCAGGGAACGCTCAATATTGCCAACCGTCGCCTGCACGTGGATAGCGGAATGCAGCGGGTCAGTTGAGAGAACGGTATAGCCGTTCTGTGTCAACCAGCCTGTCACCTGCTGCACCTGGGCATCGGATGGAGCGTAACGCTGCACGATTTGCTGTGCGGTAAGAAACTGGTGAAATGTCGGGGAACCGGGGGTATACATCTGCAAAACGTCGCGGTTCATCGCCGCGTCGTTATACACCAGGTTGAAGACCAGCGGCTTCACCTCATTGGCCGGTACCGTTTTGCCGGTAGGCGTGCCGGAGACCGGCGGCGTACTCGCCACCGAGTGCGTCGGCGCCGGCGTAACGGCTGACGATGTTGAAGGCGTAGAGGATGAGTTATTTGAGGTGCCGTTGCCGGAAGAATTTCCCGACAGCGAACAGGCGCTCACGATCACCGCAACTACCATCAGCCCGACCAGAGCATGAAGTATTTGCCAGCGCGCATTGCGATTTTTGTGTTGAACCATACTTCCTCCTGACTCAGACCATAGAATGGTCCTTATAGCAAGCACACGCCACATAACTGTTAAGTCTGCTGCCACAGTATAGCTTATTTACATTCTCTAGTATACTGCTGGCGCTCACAAAGTTCCGTGAATCGGCCCATAGCCATGAAGTGAAGCAGCTAACAAAGTATCAGTTGCCGCCGACGCGGTGTAGTTTGACGAAGTTGGTGCGGGCCTGGCTGGCGACGGGCAGGCCGCCCATGATGACAATGTGTTCGCCATGCGCGATGAGGTGGTCTTCCTGTAAGCGGCGGTCTACAGTGGCGATCAGTTCTTCGGTGCTGCCCATCAACGTGATGAGGTGCGGCCAGACGCCCCACCAGAGGGCAAGCTGGCGATAGACATATGGCGAGGGCGTGAAGGCCAGGATGGGAGTGCGCGGGCGGTCTTTGGAGATGAGATGGGCTGAGGCGCCGGAGCGCGTGAAAACGACAACAGCCTGCACGCTGGCCTCCTCCGCCAGAGCGCGGGCGGCGTGGCTGACAGCGTGCGCCTGCGTGAGTCGCTGGCACTTTGGCTGCCGGGCCGTGCGATCTCCCGCTTCCGTTTCGAGCGCGATACGCGCCATCATCTGCACCGCTTCAAGCGGATAGGCCCCGCTGGCCGTCTCGGCGCTGAGCATGACGGCATCGGTGCCATCTAAAATGGCGTTTGCTACGTCGCTGGCTTCTGCGCGCGTGGGCCGGGGATTGGTAATCATTGATTCGAGCATCTGCGTGGCTGTGATGACGGGCAGGCCGAGGTCATTGCACTTCGCGATGATGCGCTTCTGGATTAACGGCACTTTTTCCGGGGCCATCTCCACGCCGAGGTCGCCGCGCGCCACCATCACGCCATCGGTGACTTCAAGAATCTCATCCAGGTGTGCAACCGCTTCCGGCTTTTCCAGCTTGGCGATCAGTGGGATGCCCGCCTGGCGTTTATCCTTATCAGCATATTGCTCAAGCAACTGCCGAATCAGCCGCTTTGCCTCCAGAATATCTTCCGGCCTGCGCACAAAGCTGAGGGCGACGTAATCGACACCCTGCATGACGCCAAATTGCAGGTCGTCGCGGTCTTTCTCGGTCAGGGCCGGTTCGCTGACGGCCACGCCGGGCAGGTTGATACCTTTATGCTCTTTCAAAAGGCCGCCATGCACCACCTCGCAGCGTACATCCGCCTGGTCGCTTTCCAGCACGCGCAGTTCCATCAGGCCATCGTCCAGCAGAACACGGTCGCCCGGCTTCACATCCTGCGGCAGGTGCTGGTAGGTGGTGGAAATGGTCTGCGCGTTGCCCGGCAGCGGGCGCGTGGTAATCGTCACCTCGGCGCCATCGACCAGGCGCACAGGCTGCCCACCCTGTAGCGCGCCGGTGCGAATCTTGGGACCTTGCAAATCTTGCAAAATAGCCACCGCGCAGCCCAGTCGGGCGGAGACGCGGCGAATGCGCTCGATGGCAGCGGCATGCTCCTCATGTGTGCCATGCGAGAAATTCAAACGGGCCACATTCATCCCGGCCTGCATCAGCTTTTCCAGCATCTCCTCGCTCTCGCTCGCCGGGCCAATCGTGCAAACAATCTTCGTGCGTCGCATACAGGTTCGTCCTTTATAAAAATTATTGACAGGTTCAAGGGTCTGCTCTTCTCATGGATTTGCCAGAAATGGCATGCCACGCGCCAGGCATAGTTTACCATATCTGTTCGTTTCATCAAATCAATTCAATTAAGGAGAAACGTCTGGTACGTGCTGAGAGTAGCATAGCTAGAGGCGAGTAATGAGTAACCAGTGATACATTCCCCTCCGGCCAGCATCTGAGAAAATGCTGACCGGACAGGGAAATCATTACCAGAGCTGGCACACTATACCAGTTCGGGGATTGGCCCCATGTAGCGTGTCCAGAGGTCGCGGGCAAGGTCGCGGGCATCGCACTGCACGCCGTAGCGGGCGAAGTAGTGGCAGGTGCGCTCGATGTCGCGGGCGAGCAGGGAGAACACATCCGAGTTGTGATAGGGGTCGACGGCCTGGGCGAAGTCAATCAGCGTGACAGCCCCCTGCCAGTAGAGGATGTTGTACGCTGAGAGGTCGCCATGGATGCGCCCGTGCGTCAGAGCCAGCTCGATGTTGTGCAGGATGCAGTCGAAGAGCGGCTGCGCCTCTCCCGCTTCCAGCTCGACATCGCTGAGACGCGGCGCGGGTTCATCAAGGTCGCCGATATATTCCATCAGAACGGCGTTGCCGATCTGCGCGAAAGGCCGTGGAACATTGGCCCCGTAGTAGTGGAGCAGGCGCTGCGTCTGGTATTCGTAGTCGATCCAGGCAGCGACCTGCGCGGCGCGCCCGCGCTCGCTTTTGCGCGTGGCGGCGCTGCCCCGGCGGCTGTTGCCATGCTCTGCCTGCCCCTGTTCGTCGCGCTGCACGCGGCTGTAGCGATAGACGGCATCGTTACGCAGAGCGCGGAACATGCGCGGGCGATAGATCTTCGCCGCCAGGTACTTCACCCCCGTCGATGGATGGGCCGCGCAGCAATAGACGGTTGCCTCCTTTCCGCTGTGCGCCTCGTGTAGGACATCAGTAATCAAATGCTGGTCGTAAAAGGGCGTCAGCGAGGAGAGAATCCAGGGGGAATCGCGCCTGGATGCCAGCAGGGTGGGGTTGAAGGCAGGTTTGTTATTCTGGCTGCCCTGACTGGCAAGCTGCTCCTCATCTTCATAGCCCTGCTGGCGTAGCCAGCGTTGCACATCACTGCTGGCCTCGTAGCTGGTCTTGCGCGTCGGTCTGGCATGAGCGATTGCGCGGATTCTGGCCCGCTCGCGCTTGCCGGGTTTCATCTTCACGAAGGTGACGGGTTCTTCCTCGTCGTCCTCTTCGTAACTTCCCTTGTAGCCTTTCTCGCCGGTTTCTTCGAAGTCTTCCTCGTAGTCATCTTCAAACGTTCGCTTCAAAGCAGATGCTCCTTGTGGCTGTGTTATTGTGCGCATTGTCGCAATTCATCCAACTTACATGCTGTTTTCCACCATGTTTTTCGTCTCGAACCCTCCGGTTCATAGGCCACCTCCCTTCTTTCGTTGACCCGGTCTGCCCCGGCGCGGGCGCAGGGATAGCGTAATTGCGGTATCTCGTGGAGGCGTGATTGTGCCCGGAAATGCGCTGAAGTCAGGGCAAACGCGACTTCAAGCGACACAAACGATGCGAACAGGGCGCAAAATCACGCGGGTATCTATCAATGTGAGAAAAGCGGGAAGGGTATCTTCAGGGGTGATATCCGTCAGCCTCGCTGGCTGGAGCATGCCACAGGCTGAACATCATAGGAGGTATCACGAGCTATATGTTAGAACACGCTCGCGATCATCGCAGAGAAACAACGATGCGCGCTACAAGAAAGCGGCAAACACAGTGATTCTCTCAATATATGTTGCAGGCCAGGGTATGCTTAGCGGGGATGACCACTCCGTGTGAAGACACCAGGAATGACCGTCGCTGCCATATATTGCACCTCCATAAAATGTATTTCGCCACAAGCTTACCATAGAACATTGCGGAAATCAAGGGAAAATGCGCCCAAAAGGATTGTTGCACAAAATCAGTTTTTAGCCTTGACATTCCGTCTTGCTCAGCATATAATTAAGTCAGAATTGACACGATAGAACTGAGCAAAGACATGTATAAAGAACTGATGTTACTTGGATTGCTGGCGGAACATCCTATGTACGGGCAGCAGATTCGCGAGGTCATCGAAATGCATCATGATGCCTTCGCCTCGTTTATCAAAAAGCCGACCATGTACTACCAGCTTGATCGGCTGGTGGCCGAGGGCTTTCTGGAGGTGCGCAGCGAGGCGGTACAGGCGCCGGGTCCCGGTCTGGCTCATCAGGATGTCGCCCTGCGCGAACGCGAAGTGTACTATATTACGGAAGCGGGACGCCAACGCTTCGTCTCCTTGCTGCGTGAAGCGTTGCAGGCCTACGAACCGGGGCCGAGCGTCATTGAGGCCGCCGTCTTTTTCATTGACCAGCTTCCTCCATTAGAGGCCGTGCGCCTGTTGGAAGCCCGCCGGGCGCGGCTTGTTCGCGCCCGTAGCCGCGTAAGCGAGCAGATGGCTGCCATGCACGAGCAGGATGAGGCGCATCAGATCGTCAATGACCACACGATGAGCTTGCTCGACGCCGAGATTGGCTGGTTGGAACGCACCATCGCCCGCCTGTCATCGCCACAGCACGCTCATCGTAAGCACGAGCGCACAACATGAAATTTTTTTGTTATTTAAGTCAATATTGACTCGATTGAGACATAAGGGCCTGTGGACAATGCCCCCTATAGTTTGCACGCAATCCGTTACGTACTTTTTTGTCTATAAAGTCAATTTTGACTCAATAGAAATGAGTTGGAGGTCTCAGATGAACAACATATCTCGCATCGCTCGCTCGCCGGTCTTTCTTATGGCGCTGACGGTGTTTATTGATTTTACCGGCTTTGGTCTGGTGATTCCCCTGCTGCCCTTCTGGGCGGAACACCTGGGGGCCAGCGCGCTGCTGATCGGTCTGCTCTCTACCAGCTTTGCCCTGATACAGTTTGTGTTCACCCCCATGCTCGGCGCGCTCTCCGACCGTTTCGGGCGCAAACCCATCATTCTGAGTTCCCTGTTGATCGAGGCGCTCTCTTTTGCGCTGACCGCGCTGGCCGGGTCGCTGCCGCTGCTGTTTGTGGCACGTACTATCGGCGGTCTGGGGGCGTCCAACCTCGGCTCGGCGCAGGCGGTGGTGGCGGACAGCACGCCGCGCGAGAGCCGCGCGAGAGCGATGGGCATGATTGGCGCGGCCATCGGGCTGGGGTTTGTGGTTGGCCCGGCGCTGGGTGGGTTGCTGGCGCCGCTCGGACTGGCCTTTCCCTTCTGGGTCTCGATGGGCATAGCCCTGCTCAACGCCGTGCTGGTCTGGGCCTTCCTGCCCGAGACGCGCAGGCAGAGGGTGAAACCGGCATCCACGCCACGCCTCGCCCTATTCGGCGGCTGGAAGCAGACCACTGGCAACGCGACGGTGGCGCGGCTGGTGCTGATCAACCTGCTTTATACGGTGGCTTTCGCGGGCATGGAGACCGTCTTCGCCCTGTTCACGCAGCGCACTTTCGGCTGGACGGCTATGCAAAACGGGCTGCTCTTCACCTATGTCGGCGCCATTGTCGTGCTGATGCAGGGCGGGCTGATCGGTCTGCTCGTGAAGCGCATTGGCGAGCAACGTCTCCTGCTTATCGGTCTGCTGCTGCTGGCCGGGGGACTGCTCCTGCTGCCTGTAAGCACCCACCTGGCGCTGATCCTGCTCACGCTGGGTCTCCTGAGCGCGGGCGATGGGGCCGTGACGCCCATCGTCTCCACCTTGCTCTCGTTCGCCGGCCCGGCAGAGGCACAGGGCGAGACGCTCGGTCTGGCGCAGGGCATGGCGGGCCTGGGCCGCATGCTGGGGCCGCTGATTGCCGGTAGCCTCTTCACGCTCTCCATCCCCCTGCCGTTCCTGTTCGGCGGCCTGCTGGCCATCATAGGAGCCGTGCTGGCCCTGCCGCTGCTGCGCCAGCAGTTTCACCCCGTTCAGGGAGAAGTAGCCGAATCAACGGCGACTGAAACAGAGACGCTCGCCGAACGTGAAGAGGCTGGCATCTGAGTTATAAAGCATCTGGGAAACAGATTGGACGGCAACGACGTTTGACACGCAATGCTATACTGGAAAAAGCGATGTTACGAGCAGTGCGGCGGGTAACACGGGCGTTATCCGCCGCATCAACGTGCAAAGGGGCCTTTTTTCCATACGGTGCGTATTTGAATACAGACGAAAATGGAGAGTGTCATGACCATTCAAGAGAAAAAGTCGATCCCTGTTCCACAGGTAGAACCTCGCGCCCCTCTTCCCGATCAGAATTTACGCATTCCGGGTCCGACCGTCGTCCCGCAGGATATCTTAGACGCGCAGGCGCAGCCGATGATTAACCATCGCGGGCCAGAATTTGGCGCCATCCTGCGCCGCGTTACGCAGCGTTTGCAATACTTTTTCCAGACAGCCGCGCCCGTCCTGACCTACCCGGCTTCCGGCACGGGCGGGCAAGAATCGGCGATTGTCAACCTCTTTTCTCCGGGCGATCACGTCGTGGTCATCACCATCGGCGCCTTTGGCAATCGGCTGGCGAAAATCGCCGATGTCTACGGGCTGAACGTGACGCGCATCGAATTTCCCTGGGGGCAGGCGGCAGACCCGACCGTCGTTGAGCAGCAACTGAAGGCAGCAGCGCCTTATCGCGGCGTGCTGATGACCCACAACGAAACTTCGACCGGCGTCACCAACGATGTTGAAACCCTGACCAGCGTTATTCGCAACGTCAGCCCTGATACGCTGGTCGCGGTGGATGCCGTCAGTTCGCTGGGCTGCGTGCCGCTGGAAATGGACGCCTGGAATATCGATGTCGTCTTCACCGGCTCACAAAAGGGCTGGATGACGCCGCCGGGGCTGATGATGCTGGCGGCCAGCCCGCGCGCCTGGGAGGCCAACAAGACGGCGAAGTTGCCGCGTTTCTACTTCGACTGGGAAAATACGCGCAAGAACCTGGAAAACTGGCAGCACCCGACGACGCCGCCCGTCTCCATCTTCTACGCGCTCGATCTGGCGCTGGAAAAGATGCTGGCAGAGGGTCGGGAGGCCATCTTTGAACGCCACCATCGCACCGGCAACTATGTGCGCTGGCGCGCGAAAGAGATGGGCCTGCAACTACTCGCCGACCACGAATATGCCTCGAATACGGTCACGGCCATCAAGATACCCGAAGGCATCAACGCGAAGGCGCTGCTGAAGACGCTGCGCGAGCAGGATAACGTTGTTTTCGCAGGAGGCCAGCAGCAACTGGATGGCAAAATCATTCGTGTGGGCCATCTTGGCTTCTTCGAGGAGGCCGATCTGGTGGAAGCTATGGATAAGCTGGAGACGCGGCTGCGCGAAGCCGGTTTCAAGGGATAGAGGGGAAGAACAGGGATGGTTGAGGAAGCACGTGAAATTGTTGAAGAACCTGTACGCATTCTGATTACCGACCGTATCGCGCAGGAGGGTATCGACCTGCTGCGCGCCCAGTTACCGCAGGCGCAGATCGACCTGCGGCTCGGCCTGTCGCCGGAGCAGTTGAAGGCCATTATCGGTAGCTACCACGCGCTGATCGTGCGCAGCGAAACACAGGTCAGCGCCGACATTCTTGCAGAGGCGACCAACCTGAAGATTGTGGGGCGCGCCGGCGTCGGCGTTGACAACATCGACACGCAGGCAGCTACCCGGCAGGGCATCATGGTTGTCAATTCGCCGACCGGCAATATCATCGCGGCAGCCGAACACACCATCGCCATGCTAATGTCGCTGGCACGCCATATTCCGGCGGCTAATAGCAGCATGAAAGCGGGCAGGTGGGAAAAGAGCAAGTTTCTGGGCGTGGAGGTGCGCAACAAGATACTCGGCGTGATCGGGCTGGGCAAGGTGGGCAGCGAGGTTGCGCGCCGCGCGCAGGGCATGGAGATGCAGGTCATTGCCTATGACCCCTATGTCTCGCCGGAGCAGGCGCGCAAGCTCAACGTGACCATGCTGGAGCTGGAAGAGGTACTGCAACAGGCCGATTTCGTCACGCTGCACACCTCGCTCACCACCGGCCCGCACGGCACGCGCGGCCTCATCGGCGCGCACGAACTGAGCCTGCTCAAGCCAACGGCACGGCTCATTAACTGCGCTCGCGGCGGCCTGATCGACGAAGAAGCTCTGCTCAACGCCCTCAACGAGAATCGGCTGGCGGGCGCGGCCCTCGATGTCTTCAGCCAGGAGCCGGTGCGCGACAACGAGACGCTCAAGCGCCTGCTGGCCCACGAGCGCGTAATCGCCACCCCGCACCTGGGAGCCTCAACCGAGGAGGCGCAGGTAGGAGTCGCCACCGACGTGGCGGAGCAAATCGTCTCTGTACTCAACGGCGGTTTCCCGCGCGCGGCAGTCAACGCCCCGCTGATCCTGCCGGAGACCCTGAAGGTGCTTCAGCCCTATATGCGGCTGGTGGAGCAGATGGGCAAGCTCTACACGCAATTGCAACCGGGGCCGCTGCACAAAATTGAGCTGGCGTGCAGCGGCGAGATCGCCAGCTATGATCTGCGCCCGCTACAGGCCGCGCTCATCAAGGGCCTGCTGGAATCGGTCTCCGACGCGCACGTCAATATGATTAACGCACAGGTGCTGGCAAAGCAGTGGGGGCTGGAGATCGTGGAGCAGAAAAGCCCTGTCTCGACCGAATTCGCCAACCTGGTGACGCTACGCCTGCTGAGCGCCAACGGCCACGCCTCGTCCTTCGCGGGCAAGCCAGGTTCCGGTGATGAACAGGTCGAACTGCTCAGCGGCACGGTCATGCACGGAGAGCCGCGCGTCGTCTGCGTGGGACGCTACTGGACAGAGTTCGTGCCAGAAGGCTACATCCTCTTCTGTCGCAATCCTGACCAGCCCGGCATGATCGGGCGCGTGGGTACCGTTCTCGGCAAAGCCAACGTCAACATCCGTCATATGGATGTCGGGCCTATTGTACGCACGCCCCGTCCACGCACGGGTCAGCACAGCCACGAAACGGCGCTCATGATTATCTCCGTCGACGACCCCATCCCCGACTGGGCGCTCGAAGAGATTGGCGCATCCGGCGACATCTTCGGACTGACGCTGGTAAAACTGTAGCTTTTGCGCGGGTACAGGGCCAGGCAATAACCATTGACAGAGAGCCGCACAGGCGGGTATTATGTCTTGTAGAAAGCACGTCTGTGCCGGTCTTATTACCAGTCAGGGATATTTTTTTCGATGACTACAGACCATCCGAACGAAGCTGAGAGCGCACCTGCTGCGGTCTCTGTAGCGCATGTCAGTTTCCGCTACAGCACGCTGGATGATGAGGAACAGGAGGGGCAGGTAGGATCTGAGCAGCCCGGCGCAATCGAAGATATTTCCTTTTCTCTGGGCAAGGGCGAACTGATGCTGATTGCCGGACCGACAGGCTGCGGCAAAAGCACGCTGCTCAAATGCCTCAACGGGCTTATTCCTCACAGCTATCATGGCGCCTTGAGCGGGGAAATTCGGCTTGAGGGGCAATCAACGAAGGGTATGACACTGCGCGATCTGGCGCGTATCGTAGGAACGATGCTGCAAGACCCCGATAAGCAGATTATCGGTAGCACGGTCGAGCAGGAGATCGCCTTTGGTATGGAAAACCTGGGGACGCCGCGTGAGAAGATGCGCGAGCGTATCGCGGCGGTGCTGAAGCAGTTGCACCTGGAAAGCTATCAGAAGCAGGCCACCCACGCGCTCTCTGGCGGCCAGCGCCAGCAAGTCGCGGCGGCTGGCCTGCTCGTGATGGAGCCTTCTATTTACCTCTTCGACGAGCCGTTCGCCAACCTGGATTCCCGTGCCGTCGACGAACTGGAAGCGTTGATCGAGGAGCTGCGCGCCAGAGGCCACACAATTATTATTGTTGAACACCGCGTTGAGGAGGCTCTGCGCCTCAAGCCGGATAAGGTACTGCTCATGGAGGAAGGACGACAGGCTTTCTTCGGCAATACGCAGGAATTTCTCCAGATAGCTGATCCCACGCAGGTCAAACTACCCGTTGAGGCCACGCTGCGCACGCTTGATACAAGCAGTCCGGCACAGGTACGCAGTGCGCTGATACGTCCAATTACGACGAAGTATAGCGGCCAGCAGGCAACTGACGAACCCATCCTCTCCTTTGAAAACGTGCGCTTCCGCTACAACGTCTACTCTGAGGAAGTGTTGCACGGCATCACGACGCAGATACGGCGCGGCGAAACGGTTGCCCTGCTCGGCCCCAACGGTTCGGGCAAGACGACGATGGTCAAACAGGCGCTGGGCCTGCTGCGACCGAGCAAGGGCGTGGTCAAACTCTATGGGGAGGATACGCGCAAGCTGAGCGTGGCGCAGCTAGCCTCGCGCATCGGCTACGTCTTTCAGAGTCCCGGCGCCATGCTTTTCGCGCCGACGGTCCATAAAGAAGTTGCCTTCGGCCCCGAAAACCTGGGCTTCACGGGCGAGCGGCTGAAAAAGACCGTGCAAGTGGCGGAGGAGGCGTTGAATGTGGCAGAGTTTGATAACCGCTCCCCGCTCTCCCTCAGCTTCGGACAGCAGAAGCGCGTCACCATCGCCTCTGTGCTTTCCATGCAGAGCAAAATTTTACTGCTGGATGAGCCAACCGCCGGGCAGGATTACCGCTCGTACATCTCCTTCATGGAGTACCTGCGCAGCCTGCCCGCACTGGACGCCCTGCTCTTCATCACCCATGATCTCGATCTCGCGCTGCGTTTTACGCAGCGTGTCCTGCTCATGAAAGACGGCAACCTGGTGGCCGACGGCCCGCCGTTACAGGTGCTGGCCGACCCCAACCTGCTGGAGGAGTGCAACCTGCGCCCCACCTCGTTGCTGTACTATCTACTTGCTGAACAAAACGCCGTCGCATAAAGACCGGCAGAAAGGAGGTTTGCTCACTCATTTCCTGAGCCTTCCATTGTTTCCTTTACCCTTCTCATCCGACCGTCCATCAGTTATCAGAAAGGATAACCGCTATGGCAGTGACAGAAAGAACCGGAGAACAGAGACGCTCTGCCTCCTTAATCTGGGGCATCAGCGTGCGCAAGGTTGTCTACATGGCGTTGGGAGCGGCGCTCTACGGCCTGTTGAGCGTACCGACCAACTTCCTGCAACTTCCCGGTAATGTGTCTATTCGTCCGGCTATCGTCATCCCCCTATTCTTCGGGGCAGTTTTTGGTCCCTGGGTTGGCCTCTTCAGTGGTGGAGTTGGCAACTTCATCGGCGATCTGGTTTCCGGTTACGGCGTCTACTGGAACTGGGATGTGGGCAATGCCCTGATCGGCTTCATCGCCGGTCTGGCCATGTATATCACCTGGGGTCGCTACAACAACACCCGCCTGATCGTGATTGCTGAGATTTTCTCGGCAGTTGGCATCCTCGTTGGTCTCGCCTTTGCCGCCTTCAGCGACATCGTCGTCTCGTCGACTACGCCGTCAACCGCCGCCGCTACCTACGTCTCGGCGATCGTGCCAGACCTCATCCTGGGTCTGATCCTGCTGCCCATCCTGCTCGTCGCCTACAACGCCGCGATGGCACGCTATGGGCGCCGATCAACCGCTTAGAGAGAGGAAGGCGGCAGGCCACCCCGGCAACAGACGGCCCCGGTGGCTGTCCCATCAGTCGACGCGAAGACCCTGCGGCCACCCGACGTCCCGCCAGGCCCGTCGGCGTCCCGCCAGGCCCGTCGGTCACGAGGGGGCAGGCCACCCGCCAACCGGGGGCAGGCCATCCGCCAACCGGGGGCAGGCCACCGGCAAGAGGTGGCCCTACTATATACGATGGCTTCCCCGGCCCCACGAGATGCTCGTCTCTAGTAAGGCCATCCCTAGAAGCGTTCACGGAAGCCGGGGCCAGCGCCCGGCAGGCCACCCCTTGCGGGTGGCCTGCCGGGCGGCCTTCAGTTAACGTTTATGGAGATGGCCCTATTATATACAATGGCTTCTCACGGCCCACGAGACGGTCGTGTATAGTAGGGCCATC
The DNA here is from genome assembly GCA_902810755.1 of Chloroflexota bacterium. The sequence continues at coordinate 5,769 of CADDYT010000120.1, read as the reverse complement.
CCTTGCGGGTGGCCTGCACGCGGCGACTGGCCTGCATGCGAGCGGGTGATCCGGGGACTGATAGTAATTACAGAGAGCGAGTTGCTCCATGCTCATGACCTTCGCTTACATCAAAAGAGATTCATTCGTTCACCGGCTCGACCCCCGTGTGAAGCTGGTCTTGCTGTTTGCCTTCAGTTTTGCCATGTACCAGACCATCAATTTCTGGGTCGTGTTGATCGGTTTCCTTATCTCGCTGCTCTATTACAGGGCAGCACGGCTGAAGTGGGAGGAGACAAAAGGAACATGGCGCTTCGTCTTTGTCCTTGTGACTGTGATCGTCTGCGCGAACTTCCTGCTTTCGGGAGGCGCGGTCGTCCCCGGACTGGATGTGGCGAAGGAGCATATCCTCTTCAGCGTTCCCTTTCTGGCCTTCCAGCGCCACGCGCCCTTCATCGGGCTTGCTCCGCTGCATTTCACCGTTGAAAATATCGTCTTCCTCTTTACGCAGGCCATGCGCATCCTCAGCGCCGTACTATTTGCCATCCCGATCTCGTATACCACCAACCCTGGCCACCTGGGTGTCACCTTCAGCGGCCTCGGCGTCCCTGACAGAGTGTCCTACGCCATTGACCTCTCGCTGCGTTTCATGCCCACGCTGGCGCGCGACTTCAGCGTGACGCTGGACGCACAGCGCGCACGCGGCTTCGAAATTGACAAGCTGCGCGGCGGCATCTTCAGCAAAGTTGCCCGTCTCGCGCCGATGATCGTCCCGGTTGTCATCGGCTCAATCGTCGGCGCGGAAGACATCGTGAGTGCAATGGAGTTACGCTGCTTCGGCATCGCTAAGCGCACATGGATCACCGAACTGCACCTGCGCCCCCTCGACAGCCTGCTCATCGTCCTGGGTCTGCTCTGGTTCGTCATCATCACCACCATCAACATCGTCGGAGCGATTCACGGTGGCCCCTGGGGCTTCTTACACCAGCAGGGCATCCCACAGTTTCTCGCTCCATAGCACGGGAATAGCCGCGTGTTATAACATATGAAAGGATTATGAGAGGGCGTGTGACTGGTGGCTGAGGTGAGGGCATAAAACGAGGCAGATGATTGTTTCTCTAAGCAGAACCACTACACGATGGAAAAGTGAGGTATGATCCGGTCATGGCAAAATTGTATGATGTGATTATTATTGGCTCCGGCCCGGCTGGCTACACGGCTGCGCTGTATGCATCGCGCGCCAATCTGTCGGTGCTGATGTTTCAGGGCTACGAGGTCGGCGGTCAGTTGATGACGACCAGCGACGTGGAGAACTATCCCGGTTTCGCGGAAGGCATTCTGGGGCCGACGCTGATGGAGCAGTTCGAGGAGCAGGCGCGCCGCTTTGGCACAGAGATGATCCCCGAAGACGTAACCGCCGTCGATTTCAGCAAACGTCCCTTTACGATTACGACCGATTCGGGCGAGTATAAGGCACGTTCGGTGATTATCGCCACCGGGGCGAGCGCGAAATGGCTGAACCTGCCGAGCGAACAGCAGTTGCGCGGGCGTGGCGTCAGCGCGTGCGCGACCTGCGATGGCTTTTTCTTCAAGGGCAAGGATGTCGCGGTCGTCGGCGGCGGCGATACCGCGCTGGAAGAGGCGCTGTTTTTGACACGCTACGCCAACCACGTGACGCTGATTCACCGCCGCGACAGCCTGCGCGCCAGCAAGATTATGCAGGATCGCGCCTTTAAGAACCCGAAGATCAGCTTCCTGTGGGATACGGTTGTGACCGAGGTGCTGGGCGAAAACGCTGTGACCGGGCTGAAGGTAAAGAATGTGAAAACGGGCGAAGTGTCAGAGCTGCCGGTGCAGGGCCTGTTCCTGGCCATCGGTCACCAGCCGAACACCGACCTGTTCAAGGGCGTCATTAACATGGACAGGCAGGGCTACATCGTCCCGGTTGAACACACGATGACCAACATCCCCGGCGTCTTCGCGGCAGGCGACGTGACCGATCATCGCTATCGCCAGGCGGTGACTGCCGCCGGAGACGGCTGTCGCGCCGCTATCGATCTGGAACGCTGGTTTGAAAGCCAGGGCGAGGACGTGGGCGTGGAAAACTGGAATTAATGTACAGGTACAAAAAAGCTGGCAGCTTGCAGGCTGCCAGCTTTTTTGTACCTGATACTCCTTGTCAAGGAGGGGCTGTATGCATATAATAATTGCAAGTCTGGCTGAAATGCAGGCAGGCGCAAAACAACGTCCCGGTCTTTCCTGTAAGGGGAGGTTGCTTCATGGAGTTATCCGATAATCCTGGGGGCATTGCTGTTAGCCCCGATAAAGCCGCGACGCAGCGGCGCGTTACCCTCTTCGACCAGATCAACCTGAATGTTTTCTGGCTAGCCAACAACTTTCACTGGCAGGCGTTGCAGGCTATCGTGATTCCCAGTATGGTGGTGAAATTTCTTGGCAACGCGGATAAGGACATCAACCTCACGCTGGTGGTGATCTGGGGGACACTGGTGGCCGTTGTCGTCAATCCGCTGGTGGGGGCCATCTCCGATTATGCCACGTTCCGCATGGGTCGCCGCCGTCCCTTCCTGATTATCGGCACCATCTTCAACGTGATTGTGCTGCTCCTCTTCGCCTTTGCCCCCTCCTGGTTCTCCTCCACCGCGCTGCTGCTGACCTTTATTGTCCTCTTCCTGTTCTTGCAGTTCACTAATAACCTGGCGAACTCGCCGTGGAGCGCGATCATTGCCGACAGGGTGCCACAACACCAGCGTGGCCTCACGGCAGGCTTCAACGGCCTCTTTAACCTGCTCGGCACAGCAATCGGCTCAATCGTCGCGGGCATCATTGTGAACAAAAATGACGCCCTGCCCGTCTATCGCAACGAGATTGTGCAGATTTTCCTGCTCATCGCGGTGATCCAGATTATCTTTGTCGCTTATACCGTCATTACCGTCAAAGAGACGCCGCTGCCGCCGGGCGAGGGGAAAACAACGGTGCAGATTCTACCTGTGCTGAAAAAATTCCTGTTCAAGCCATCGCAATACCCCGATCTCTCCTGGGTCCTGCTGGCGCGCCTGCTGCTGATGATGGGCATATGGGGCGTCTTCTACTTCCTGCAATACTACTTTGATGACGTTCTGGGCGGGCCGGGAGTGAAGACCATCATCCTCAATTCCCCTTTCTCCGGCGAGCAGTTCTCCGGTGTGCTGTTCCTGCCCATCCTGCTGCTCTTCGCGCTGCCCACCTCGCTCGTTGCGGGCTGGATTTCCGATCATAGAGGGCGCAAAGGGCTGGTCTACCTTTCCGGCGCGGTGATGACGATTGTCTGCCTGATTTTTATTCTTTTCCAGAATCAGTACGGCGCGTTGATCAGCGCAGCCTGCTTCGGCATCGGCTACGGCGCCTATACCAGCGTGGACTGGGCCTTGACGACAGATGTGTTGCCGCCGACCGACGAGGCGGGCAAGTTCATGGGCATCTGGTCTGCTATGGGTATCCTGCCACAGGTCATCGGCATCAGTATCGGCGGCATCTTGCTGCAAGCCATGCACACCCTCCCCAACCATCTCGGCTATACCGTCCTTTTCATCGTGACCATCGTCTACTTCGGTTTCGGGACGCTGGTGATTAAACAGGTCCGAGGAGTGAAGTAAGCGCATGAGAATATTCCTTATGTCAACTTAATCATACTCCTCCGGGCGCAGCTCCACATACTTGCGGAACCAGTCGAGCATGGATTCCCAGCGGTCATAGTATTGGCCAGGCTTACTGGTGCCGCCGTGCCAGGAAGCGGGGCCACGCACAAGCTCGACGGGAACCTTGCCCATCATTTTGAGGCGCATATAGAATTGCTCCGTCTGCTCGATGGGGCAGCGCAGGTCTCCTTCGGGGTGGATGAAGCGCGTGGGCGTGGTCACGCTGGCAGCGGCATTGACGGGCGAGCGTTCGCGATAGTAGGCGGCGCGCTCCGGGTCCCAGGGATAGCCCTGCGACTGCTCGACCATCCAGAAACCGATGTCGGAAGTGCCGACGAAGCTTTCGAGGTTGGAGACACCGGCCATCGGCACAGCAGCTTTGAAGCGGTCGGTATGGCCGATGATAAACATGGTCATGTAGCCGCCATAGCTGTAGCCCGTGACCAGCAGGCGGTCCGGGTCGGCGATGCCGCGTGCGATGCATTCATCAACACCGAGCATGATATCCTGAAAATCCCAGCCGCCCCAGTCACCGACGACCTGGCGCTGGAAAGCTTCACCGCTACCGGTACTGCCATGCGGGTTGCAGTAGAAGACGGCATAGCCCAGGCTGGCAAGGTACTGAAAAAAGTGATTCATGCCCACCCCGTAGGCCCAGTTTGGCCCGCCATGAATGCTGACGATCAGCGGATAGCGCACACCCTCGCGCGCACCGACAGGGCGCACAATCCAGCCATCAATCTCTTCGTCGTTGGTTCCTTTGTAGCGAATACGTTCCGGCTGGCTCAAGGTCAATTCGGCAAGCTGGCGGTCGTGAAGATGGGTCAGCGGCTCCATCTCACCCGCGCTCGCGCCTGCCGCATCGAGGGGCAAGAGGTACAGTTCCCAGGGATGCAAGTATTCTTCGTCGGCCAGCAGCAAGCCACGCTCGCCGGGGAGTAGAGCGAGGTAGTAGATGAGATGATCGCCGCCGGTCAGAGCGGTGACGCTTTGCTGAGCAATGTCCAGGCGGTAGACGTTGACGCAGCCGTGTTCGGTGATGACGAAATAGATGCGCTGGCTATCCACGCTCCACTGTGGGCGATAGGGGCCGGGCAAGCCGAGCGCGCCCGAAGCGGCGGTGCTGGTTTCGTTGTCTACCTGTGGCGTGAGCAGAGTGGCCGCACCGCCTTCACGGGATAGCCGGTAGAGACTGCTATTGCGCAGGCCATGCGCGCGCATATCTGGCGCGGCCACGAGCAGCGCCGAGCGCCCATCGGGCGACCAGGTATAGGTCTCGATTTGCAGCGTGTGATCGCTCACCTGCCGCGCCTCGCCCCTCTCACGCGCAATGGCCCACAGGTCCTGCACAAAGCTGCGGTCGCGGTCATCAGCGCGATTGCTCAGCACAGAGATTTCCGCGCTATCGGGCGTCCAGCCGGGCTGCGAATAATCGGCCTCATCGGTAGTCAGACGGCGAATTGAAGATGGTTCAATGGCAGCTTCCTGACCGGAGACAGGGGCAGGCATGACGAAGAGCTGGCTGCGTTGGTCGAAGAGGCCGCGCCCATCCATGCGATAGAGGATCGAGGTGATGGTGCGCAGGCGTAGACGCTCTTCCTCCTCGCGTTTTTTCTTATCCTCTTCCGAAAGCGTCCTGGCGCCGGTCAGCACTTCGTCCGGGTCAGTAGGGGCGGCCATAGCGGTAAAGGCAATCCACTGGCCGTCAGGAGACCACGCAGCCTCGCTCACGCCGCGCAACATGTCGGTGAGCTTGCGCGCCTCACCGCCTTGAGTATCGATGAGCCAGAGCTGATTTTTCTCGCCTTCGCGGTTGGAAAGAAAGAGGAGCCTGCGGCTATCCGGCGCCCAGACGGGATAGGTGTCGCTTTTCGTGCCGCTCGTCAACCGGCGCGGCTCGCCTGCCGCATGACCCTGCTCATCAAGTTCCAGCAGCCAGAGGGCATGGAGGTTTTCATTCTTTGTCCGGTCGATGGTATTGATGACAAAGGCCACGCGCCGCCCGTCAGGCGAAAGCGCAACATTCCCCATCATCTTGAACGATTGCAGATCGTCGCGAGAAAGCTTGCGGGTCACAGAAATATCCTTTCTATCG
>CADDYT010000119.1 GCA_902810755.1 Chloroflexota bacterium | reverse complement strand
AGCTAGACGTTGATTCCCCTTACCACGTCTACCGAGGCTTGTCGGGATGTGTTCGCGTTCCAGATACCCGTCCAAATTACGCTCCTACTCAAGCTGTCATATATGAGATGGTTTGTGGGTTCGATTATAGCGAAACTGAAGAAGCTGGTCAATACATACGCCCCTTACGTTTTTTCGACGGACTTCGCCGTCACAAATGATTGTTGGCATCTTGCAAAATTGTCGAGTATATCCTGATATTTGGAATTGACAGAGTCAGTATCATATGTTCTAACGGGATAAATAAGAAACGAGTAATATCGAGGTGTGAAGTTATGACTGAAGAACAGCATCCTTCCTCCCCCACTGATGAGATACTAGCGCGTCATAGAGCCATAGTTGATGCGTTTGAAGGCAAAAGACCGATGGACTGGTCTATCTGGGACCTGTTCATTGACGATTCAACGTGTCTTACCTCTGAAGGGCAGCGGGTTACACATTGGGCTGTGAAGGCGCTTCAAAGCGCTTTAGGGGACGATTTTCTCGAAAAAGTGAAAGCCAGGACGATTACCCAACGGGTCTTAGAAGGATTGGAAGCGGGCTTACATCCCGTTTTCTCACTTGGGTTCTGGCCCGCGAATGATGTTCCGTGGGTATATGCCAACCTGATTCAGATGGCTGTTCAGCTCCATCTCTTTCAAAATTCCATCTCTACGAACGGATTTGGGCGTGTGCTGAAAGACTTGCAAAAGAACCTACAGCCAATCACCTGGGTAGGCGCATTGCTCCAACTGGAAGTAGCGAGTCTGGGTTTGCGAGACGGATGGACTATTCAGTTTGAGCCATCCCTTGGAAACGGCAATCGAGCAGATGTGTCTTTCATTCGTAACGATGTCCGGCTTCTGGTAGAGACGACTTTCATGCAGATGTCTGATTCAGAACGGAAGGCACTGACATTTGATCAGCGTCTTAGTCAGCGATTGATGAATCTGGAATGGCAGTGTGACGTGCGTATCTCAGGTTTTCTCGGCTGGTCTCGCAAAGAAGAGGAGATGAAACAGTGGTTCCAGGATATCGAAGTAGCCGCGCATGCGACTGGCCAAGATGGAACTATCCGGCAGGTAGTAGGACCAAACGGGGGACTTTTGACGATTTTTCGTCCCACTGAGGCAACTATGCATGAAGCATGGGGAATCAGCAGTCCCGCAGTTGAAGCTCGCATCCCGGATCGGTTGGTAGCCAGACTACAGGAGAAAAACAAACAGGCTGAAGGAAGCACTACATCTGTGTGGGTACGCCTGGATGAATACGCTGGACTCTGGCAGAGAACGCGCCTAGCGGGCATGAGCCTGGAAGAATTGCTGGCTATTCTCGCTCCTTTCCTTCAAGAGAAGTTGGCTGCTTACCCTGCTCTTGCCGGAGTTATCCTCGCCCCGGCGGTTCTTTGGAACGGTGGTGTTCCGTTGGAAGAGCAAAGATTGCAAATAGAATGCCGTGGTAGCAGAGCTGTTCGATCTCCCATTCCAGGGAATCGGGTGAGAGAAACGATCATTGTGCCGCAAACAAGCTTGCCTCAAGCTGCAAAGGATGCACGGATATTTGCCCACTGGTATGCTGATGAAAATGGCTGGATCGATTGGGCCTTGCAGCAGGCAGACCATCCACCTTTTCATGCGCTTGTGCAGGAATAAGAATTCAGGCGAGATGGGCTCTCAGATCTCTGGGCTTGCTTGCTCTGATCGGCTCGCCGTTTCACCGTTTCCTCCAGACCTTCCATCCAGATTTGGTAGAGGGCAGACACGCTCTACTCAGCAAGTCCCAGGAATATGATATAGTGCCTACAAGAGTTCACAGACCACAAGATATTCCAACTGATGATGAGGAGACGAGAACATGGCAAAGACGAAAGAGTCTGCAACCAGGCTGGAAGTTCATGATACGGAAATCCTTGACCAGGCAAGAGCCGTTTTAGACGCATGTCATTCTCTTCAAGAGATGCAGGAGGCCGTTCTTGCTGCTGTGGCACACAATGAGGAATGGCGGGGCAAGCGCTGCCTGAACCTGCTGGCCCCGGAGGCTCCGACGAGTCCCACGGTCAGGGCCTTGTTGTCCTCGGAAATTGGCACTCGGGCTGCCGAGGGGCATATTGGAGCCGCCAACCGCTGGTTTGCTGGAACCCAACACATCGACGAGGTCGAGGCTTTATGCGTCGAACTGCTCAAACAGGTCTTCCAGGCACGGTATGCCGACCATCGGCTGGTCGCCAGCATGATCGGCAACCTGGCGGTGTATACGGCCCTGACCGAGCCGGGAGACGTCATCATGAGCGTAGCTCAGCCTGTCGGGGGTCACTCCAGTAATCGCGTCGATGGACCTGCAGGCATCCGAGGACTCAAGATCGTCGATATTCCCTTTGACCCGGTTGAGCTGGAAGTCGACCTGGACCTCTTTCGCAAGGTAGCGCCACTGGTTCGACCACGAGTGGTCACGCTGGGAAACTCCATGACCCTCTTCCCCTTTCCTATCCAGGCTATGCATGAGATAGTCGCCGAATGGGGAGGATACATTTTCTTTGATGGCGCTCACCAGCTTGGTCTCATTGCCGGCCATCAGTATCAGGATCCTCTGCGCGAGGGAGCGACAGTGCTGACCGGTTCAGCAGGCAAAACCTTCAGCGGGCCGCAGAGCGGCATCATCGTCTGGAACGATTCCGACCTGACGGTTCCGCTCACCCATGCGATTTTTCCCATGCTGGCAGCCACCCATCAGGTAAACCGGGTGGCCGCCCTCGCCGTCTCCGCTGCCGAAATGCTCACCTTCGGGGACGTCTACATGGCGCAGATCGTGCGCAACGCGCAGGCTCTGGGTGCCGCCCTGGCCCGGCGTGGCCTTCCCATGCTGGGAGCGCACAAGGGCTATACAAAGACACAGCAAGTCATCGCCGATGTGCGCTCTTTTGGCCGAGGAATGACGGTGGCCCAGCGACTGGCACAGGCCAACATTATCACCAACAAGAATCTCATTCCGGCTGACCGAGTCGAAGATTGGAATCAACCAGGAGGCCTGCGCATGGGGACGATAGAAGTGACGCGGCTGGGCATGCGTGAGGCGGAAATGGAGCAGATTGCGGACTTCATGGCTCGCGTCATCGTTGAGCAGGAAAGTCCAGCAGAGGTGGCTCAGGACGTGACGGCCTTCCGGCAACACTACCAGACGCTCTACTATTGTCTCGATCATGGGCTTCCTCCTGGGATGAGCGATTGAGCTTGCAGCAAATGACGATAACCCGCTTGCTTGCAACAGGCTGTCAGGTATCTCAGTGGGATAATCAGGCCAACAGGCTGGAAAGGGAAGAAACATGTCCGACGAACGCGAACGCTTTTTGATCCGGTATTCACGCGGGTTTGCTCCGTTCATCGTGGCCCGTGCCTCTGGGGCATGGCTGGAAACCACGGACGGACAACGCATCCTGGATTTCACCTCGGGCCAGATTTGCTCGACGATTGGTCACAACCACCCGCGCCTCGTCGAGGCCGTGCAACAGTGTCTGGATGAAGTTATTCACCTCAACTCCTGGATGCTTTCTGAGCCGGTGCTTGAACTGGCCGAGCGACTGGTCAGCCTGGTCCCGGCATCCCTCAATAAAGTCATCCTTGTCAATACGGGCGGAGAAGCCAACGAAATCGCTTTGCGCATCGCGAAAATGCATACGGGCCGTTTCGAGGTGGTGGGCTTGACGCGCAGCTGGCATGGCTTACAGGCCGGGACGGCCTCCCTCAACCTGGCAGGAGGCCATGCTGGATATGGGCCGGCGATGCCGGGGTCGCTGACGCTGCCTGCCCCCTACGCCTATCGCTGTCCGATCCGGCACTGCAACGGCACCTGTGATTGCTCCTGCCTGGATGCTGGCTTCGATCTGATTGACCAGCAATCCATCGGCTCGCTGTGTGCCGTGATCGCCGAACCCGTACTTTCGGCGGGCGGCATCATTGTTCCCCCGCCAGAGTATTTCCAGCGCCTGCGCCAGCTTTGCGACGAACGCGGGATGCTGCTGATTCTCGACGAAGCGCAGACCGGCTTTGGACGGCTTGGCACCATGTTCGGCTTTGAGTCGTTCGGCGTGGTGCCGGATATCCTCTCGGTTTCCAAAACGCTGGGAGGCGGCATCCCACTTGGGGCTACCCTCACCTCTACCGAGATCGAGGACGATTGCTACCACAAAGGCTTCATGCACGTCACCTCACACGTCTCTGACCCGCTTCCGGCTGCGGCAGGGCTGGCCGTCATCGATGTGATTGAGCAGGAGGGACTGGTCGAGCAGGCACGGCAGCGGGGAGCGTACCTGCTCTCGCGCCTGCATGAACTGCAAGAGCGTCACGAGCAGATTGGGGATGTGCGCGGCAAGGGACTGCTCGTCGGCATCGAGCTGGTTGAGGATCGAGAGACCAAAGAGCCAGCCGACGCGCTGGGCATCGCTGTTGGTGATGAATGCCTGCGACGGGGCCTCTCCATGAATATCGTGCGCTCCACCGGCGGTATGCTCAACTGCTTCCGCATGGCTCCACCCCTTTCGATCACCGAAAGCGAGATCGATACCGCTATCACCATCATTGACGAGGCCATCACGGCAGTTCTCGCCTCTGGTTTGCACAGGAATGCAGAGTAGCAGTCCATGGCAGCGTCTCACCTCTGGCCGCTCATGCCCTTGCCAGTCGGACAAACTGCCTGATCCCGGCGATGCGTAACGCCAGTCGCAGAGCAGGTGGGAACAGATGCAAAGCATGAGTGGCATCCACGCGCTCTGACTTCCCGGCAAGAAAGCTTTTCCCTTGCCACTGGATACGGCATCGACCAGCCTTCTCGATATTGCGGTACCAGTCGGCCACCTCGCCATACGTGAAGGGAATGATCCAGCCCTGCGCCACCGGTTGCACCAACAGAGGCGTGGCATAGGTTTTGCCGGAATGGCGACCAACGTGGGAGAGGATCGCGTAGGGTATGCCTGCTCGCCCGGCAAAGATGAGCGTGAGGGGGTTGAGAACGCTCCTGTTGAAGAGGCGAATGGCCTTACACTGTTGCCCATACTGTACCCAGAGCAGGCGCAAGAGCCATACCGCGCCAATCATACCTGCCAGCCGGACACCCCGGCGACCCCAGGTTCCTGCTCTCATCTCAGCCCTCGTTGCGGATGACCGGAGATTGGGGGTGTTCATTGACATGCAGCGAGAAGATATCGGGTCGAGCATAATGGCCGACCACATCGAAATCGAATTTGCCTCGCGCAATGTCGGCCAGATCAAGCTCTGCCGTCAGGATGCACGCTTCACTGAAGTTGGGGCCTGCAAGGATCTGACCCAGGGGATTGACGATACAACTTCCTCCACGCGAGAGGATCGCATCGGGGTCATCTCCAAAGGGGGTCTGGTAGTTCTTTGGATAATCACGCCGCCGGGCAAACTGATTGCAGGAGAGAACGAAGCAGCGCCCTTCCAGCGCGATATGTTGCATCGTGGCAAGCCAGCTGTCTCGTCCATCAGCCGTCGGGGCGCAGTAGAGCTGAATGCCTTTGGCGTACATGGTCATACGCAGCAGAGGCATATAGTTCTCCCAGCAGATGACCGCTCCCAGTCGCCCTAATGGGGTCTCGAAAACGGGAAGGGTGGAGCCATCACCGAAGCCCCAGACCAGCCTCTCAGAAGCCGTGGGCATGAGCTTGCGATGCTTGCCCAGATAGCGTCCCTCAGACGAGAAAAACAGCACCGTGCAGTACAGCGTCCCGCCATCTCGCTCGATCACGCCAATGACCAGATAGACCTGCTGCTGCCGTGCAATGCCGGCAAGGACATCAACCGCAGGGCCGGGGACATCGACCGCACTGTCCCAGTAGCAACGATACTGCTCCCGTCCCTCTGTCGTCCGATTGCCCACCACCGCTCCAAACGTCAGTCCTCGGGGATAGGCCGAGACAAAGGCTTCCGGGAAGACCACGAGTTGCGCTCCCTGGCTGGCCGCCTCTGCGGTCAGGCACCGAACCTTCTCCAGCGTGCGCTCGCGGTCAAAGGCAACCGGAGCCGCCTGCACGACGGCAGCGCGAACACTTTGTCGCTGTGTTGTCACTCCTTCTTTCTCCTGCTCTTCGTTGTCGCTTGAAGCGTCTGTTCTTTTGTCCGGGCAATGAGCTTCTTGCCGCCCAGCTCATTGGAGATTCTGGTCACCCTGTTTTTCTCCCATCGCCTTCCCGATCAGGTCCTCTGGATCATAGACGGCTCGCCCGCCGACCATCGTGAAAACGGGCCGCAGCTGCGGAAGGTCGTCGATCGGGCAGGTGATCGGGTTCGACCGAAAAGCCACGAGGTCAGCGAGCTTTCCCGGCTCGAGGGTGCCACGCCGATGGCTCTCACCGTTGAGCTGCGCTCCGGCAGCCGTGTACAGTTGCACCGCCGTATACTGGTCGATGGCATACTCGGGTCCCTGAATGCCAGCTTTTAACGTGCCCCTGGTCACCATGCCCCACATCGAGAGCAGCGGATTGAACGAGCTGACCGGGTGGTCGCTCCCGGCGGAGAGTGAGGCTCCTTCTTGCAGCCAGGCTCGCACAGGCATGATCTCACGGGTGCGCTCCCTGCCCCATCCTTCCAGCAGCACCGACCCCAGGGTGTAGAGCAGCGGATGCTGGACCGTCACGGCAATGCCGAGCCGGATAGCGCGCGCTCGCTGCCCGGCATCTGCCAGGAACCCATGCTCAATCACCAGCGTACCGGGTTTGAGACCAGGATTCTCTCTGATGACCTGCTCGTACACATCCAACAGCGTGCGCACCGCACGATCCCCGATGGCATGGGTGCCGATCTTCCAACCCCGGCGCACCGCGAAGTTGGTCAGAGTAAAGAGGTCGTCAGGGTTCCAGAGCAGATGTCCCCGGTAGCCTGGCTGGTTCACATACGGTTCGTCGAGCGCCCCTCCCTCCGCTCCACCGTCCAGGATGAACTTGAGTCCCCAGAGCTTGAGGAAGTCATCTCCAAAGCCACTGTGTACTCCAAGGCCCTCGATGATCGCCATCCTTTCTGCAAGCGTGTCCGCAAGTGGCGCGAGCATGAGTCTACTGCGAACGGTCAGCTCCCCCTGTTCCCACAGCGCCTGGTAGACCGCGATCTGATCCCGCATCACCATCGGATCACGCACGGCTCCAATGCCGTAGGCGTTGTACTCCCGGCAGGCCAGCTGCAAGCCCTCCATCATCTGTTCAGGCGTCATGGCTGGTACCAGTGCAATGACGGGAGCGTAAGCCGGGGGCTCAATGAGGACACCGGTTGGCGTGCCATCGGGGAAACGCAGGATGGTCCCTCCCGGCGGGTCGGGCGTCTCCCGTGTAATACCTGCGAGCGTGAGCGCCGGGGAGTTGGCAACCACGACATGCCCGCCGCGCCTGACCAGCACCGGATGGTCCCGCGTCGCCTCGTCGAGTTCAGGGGCCGTCGGCAGGCGTCCCTCTGCCAGGTTGACCTCATGCCAGGCAGCAGACGTTTGAACCCAGGCACCTTTGGGGGTCTGGAGCGCACGTTGTCTGATCAGGTCGATAAACTCGGCAAGGGTATGGGCCTGGTCAACAGGAACCAGGCCCATATTCTGTGCCGCCAGCATGAGATGGTTATGGGTATCCTCGAACGCTGGCAGAATGGTCAGTTCCGGGACATCAAGGACGTGCGTATCGGCGCTGATCAACCCATCCAGACCATGCGGGTCCGGCGAGACCGCCACGATCCATTCATCTCGGAGAGCGAGAGCTTGATAGACCGCTCCACCGTGAGCCATGGAGTATATGGCTCCTGCACGGATTAGCAGGTCAGCCAGACGGGCAGCATGATATGATGTGGAAGGGAACCGGTTCTGGTTCATGATGGTATCTCCTCTCAGTCAGCCACCAGAGCGGGCTAACTCAAAACGAACAGAAGAGTACGAGCAGTCAGCGCATGAAGCCGTTCGTTCCTCTGCGGCTGCTGTGCCGACGCGATCCAGGTGCTGGCGGCAACCACTTCCTTCTCGTAACGGGAGAACGACGCTCACCAGCCAGTTTGTTCGGGGAAGGTGGCCTCTCTCCTTGCCGTAGGGTAGCACAGCGTTTGCATGAGCGTCAAGCTTTTTGCGCCAGCGTTTCAACCCATCGGCAGTGAGATTTTCCTGCCAGCAACCCTCCAAAAAAGCGCAAGGGCAGGGTGGAAGAAATGCCTGCGACGCCGCCTCTCGAAGCGCCAGCTACATGCCCTTAAAGACGGCAGGGCGTTTTTCGCGGAAAGCTACTGTCGCTTCATGGGCATCTTCCGTCACAAAACAACGCATAATGGCCTCGATCTCGTTCTGGAAAGCCCGCTCCAGTTCGGTCTCTAATGGGCGATTGAGCAATCGTTTGCTCTCAAAGAGCGAGAGGGGCGCGCGACTGAGCAGAGTCTCGCTCAAAGCCTGTACCTCCTGTTCAAGCCGTTGCGGCTCGACGAGACGGTGCAGTAAACCCATCTGTTGAGCAGCAGTGGCATCAAAGATATTGGCCAGCAGAACAATCTCTCGCGCCTGGGCCTGCCCGACCAGCAGGGGCAACAGCACCGAGGTGCCGCCGGTGATGACCATGCCCACCCGTGCTTCCACACAGCCCATGCGCACACGGCTGCTGGCGACACGAAAGTCGCAAGCCAGAGCCAGCTCGAAACCTCCACCTACAGCATAGCCATCCATGGTGGCAATAGTTGGTTTCTCGCCCAACAGGAGCAAGCGGGTGATCCGTTGCAGATCGAGAATCAAGGACAGAAAGGCATCGGCACTCTGCTGTTCCGCCTCCTTGAGATCATCGCCTGCACAGAAGTTGTTCCCTGCGCCAGAGAGGACAATGAGCGAGACGTTTGGGTCGCTCTGGGCCTGTTCCAACGCCTGGCGCAGATGTGTAATCATGCCCCGGCTCATGGCATTCATCGCCTCTGGTCGGTTCATCACCACGTAGGCCACTTTATTCGTCACCGTTGAGAGGACTGGTGGCTGTGTACTCATGGCAAACTCCTTGCTGGTTTTGCTCTCCTAGATAAGGACTCTTACCCGCCTGGTTGCTGGTACGTCCTGATGACTCGTCGCGCTTTCTGTTCACTACGCGGCAGGCTTCCATAGGCAAGCAATTCCGGCTCGGCACGGAAGTTGAGGTGCTGGCTCAAGAGTTCCCTGATCTGCTGTGGCAGCTCTGGCACCTGCTCGGCTGTCAGACCCTGCACCAGTTCCACCCGCAGCCGCAGGTACTGATGAGGGGGAGGGTGGTCAACCACGAGCTGGAACTCGCCGGAAAGCTGCCGGGAGAAGTGGGCTAGCGTATTGGCTACCACCGTAGGAAAGACATTGACGCCACGGACATGCAACATATCATCGCTGCGTCCCAGCACCCGGAAACGAAAACCGGTTCGCCCGCAGGCACACGGTCCCGTTCCCAGGATGCGTACCACATCGCGAGCGCGATAGCGCACCAGAGGTTGAGCTTCCTTGTGCAGGTGGGTGTAGACCAGTTCGCCCTCAGCCCCTTCAGTGAAGGGAAGCGGCGTGCCGCTATCGGGATCGATCAACTCCACGAACACGGCTCCCTGTGCCAGGAAGTGCAACCCCTGGCGGTACTCGCATTCCGCCCCCATAATACTGAGCACATCCGCCATGCCGAAATTGGCATCCATGGCGCGCATGCCCCAGGTCTCTTCCATCCGTGTCCTCACCCCTTCCTCACTGATGCCCGGCTCAGCCCCGAAGAAGCCCTTGCGCAGGCCGAGATCACTCGGGTTGATGCCTTGAGCCAGCGCCGCCTCGGCCAGAGGCAGCATATAGGAGGGCGTGGCGCTGATGGCATTGATCCCAAGCTCGCGAATCGTCTGGATCAGGGAGGCGGTCCGGCCCACCCCGAAAGGGACAACGGTCGCGCCGGTGGTCTCCAGGTTCTCATGGTCGGAGTAGCCGCCCACCCAGAGGCGATAATTGAGACAGTGAACCACCGTATCGCCTGGACGCAGTCCAGCCGACCAGAAACAGCGAGCCGCGCATTCATTCATGTGACTACGATCTCCGCGAGTGAGGGCCACATAGAGCGCCCGGCCCGTCGTGCCAGAGGTTTTGTGAGCCCGCATGAGCTGCTCTGGTGGACAGGCCAGATAGCTGCCGAAGGGAGGATGCTCCTGTCGGCTACTGCGGCATTCGTCCTGCTCCGTGAAAGGGAGCAGCGGCAGATCGGCCACGTCCTTGATAGCCTCGCGCCTGATACCCGGGCAAATTTCGCCTGATAGAAGGGAGAAGAGGACCAGACATAGTCAAGTTGAGTCTGCAGGGCCTCGTTCTCCAGGCGGCGCAGCGCTGCTGGCTGAATGGTTTCTATGGTTTCATTCCAGTAGACTCGCTCCATCCTCCCACCTCTCACGACTTGCTGGCTGGCTGCACTTCTTCCCCTGTCGGGCTGACCGAGGGAACGAGTGCGCGGGCCAGCAGGAGGTACAACACACCGGCGACGATGAAGCCGGTGAAGACGCTCAGATCGGAATCCCCGAAGAGCCGGGAGAGCGGCCCTTGCAGCAGCGTCGAGTTGAGCCAGAGGGCGGCAGCAATCATGCCGCCGATCATGGCGATCAGGCCTGCAGGGTTAATGCCGCCCTGATACCAGTAGGGACCACCGAGACGGGCCAGCAGACCTTCCGGGTTATAGCGGTTGCGGCGCAGCCAGGCATCGGTGAGATAGATGGCGCACCAGGGAGCCAGGAAGATGATGAGCAGCGAGAGAAACTGGCCGTAGAGCGTGTTGAAATCGGAGTTGAAGATGGCGATGGCCGCCAGCACGGTACAGATGACCATGTCGATGAAGGTCGCCACCCAGCGTTTGACCTTCAGGCCAATGGTCTGCAAGGTCAGGCCGGACGCGTACAGGTCGATGGCGTTGACCGCCAGCAGGTTGAAGAAGAACACCAGCAGGTAGGGAGCCAGAAACCAGGCCGGTAAAGCCGATGGCAGGCCAGAGATGGGATCGGATGCCGTGGGGAGTTGTGCCGCCACTGCTGCGGGTGAGCGTCAATTTTTTGCAAGTGGCTTTGGGCGGCAAACAAGCGCCTTTTTCCAGGGATGAGCAGGGGAAGGGCGCGAGGAGCCAGGCAAGGTCGCCCTCGACTTGAGGGCAGGAGAGGAGGTCGCCGCCGGTTTGGGGACAGCCGGGCGCAAGCGAAGCAGCAAGAGCAGCAGCGAGCCGACCCTCTGCTGCCAGCGAGTTGTGGCCCGTTCCTGGCGTTGCAGCAGCCGTTGACGCTGCTTTTCGCTGGTGATCTGCTGCCAGCTTTCTTGCCAGCGCTCATTGCAGACGGCGTTGCGTAAGGTGAGCATGGGATTGACATGGTTTTCTTGCCAATGCATGCCTGCTCCTTTGAGCCGAGCCTCGACCACAAGTTTGTTGGCACTTTCTACCATGCCTGAGCCAATGGGCCATCCCTGCTCACGATACTGTGGGTACTGCATCAAGGCCGCCCGTTTGCGGAAATAGCCCACGTGTTCACGGATGCCATCCTGCTCTTGGAGATGAGAGGGAAGGCGTGCTAACAGGTACAGCAACAGAGCGGGTCCCCGATGCTTGAGCCGATGTACCAGCCGCGGCAGCAGGTCCGTGGGCAACTTCATCCCGGCCTGCTGCAAGGCCTGGAGCAACGCCGAGAGATGCTCAGCTGCATGGGCAAAATCGAGAATGCGCACGGCATCAGGACAATGCAGATCCAGCAACCCTTGCAACCACTCGGCCCCATCGGTCACGGCTGCCACCTCCTGGGCCTGGCTGACTCCCCGTCGGCCCATCTCCACTTCTGCCAGATCGGCAAACGTCTCGGCATCGCTCATGCGGGAGAAATAGGAGAGCTGATGCACATGGACCTCTGGTTCCCCCTGGCTCTGGCCTTCGGCTGCCACCTCGCCAATGGCTCCTGGGCGCAGGTGCGCCCAGGCCCCTTTGAGCAGAGGCACATAGGCTCCATCGGCACTCACAGCCAAGCGAGCCTCTGGCTTGGGGGGGTCCTCGCTTGGAGCTTTAGCTTGCTGCGTTTGGACGGCCAGGGCCAGCGCTCCGGCTTGCTCGCTTTGTCGGCGCGTCGTCGCTTCACTGACCTGCACTCCTAGCAGGCAATGCAACATGCTGGCGGCTCGCTCAAAGGGCATCCAACTGGACAGATGCACCAGATGCTCCTGCTGGCGCGGGGTTAAACTGCTGCCTGCGGGAAGGGCCAATTGCTCATCGAGGGGGAAAAAGCCCCGTCCCACAACTGGGACAGGTTCCATAGCTTCTCGTCAGGCTAATCTCTTGCCCTCCTGCTGCTTGCAAGCGCCGCGTGCGCTTGCCTCTGGCCTGTAACGCCGTTCCACAGACCGGACAGGTTGGACGCTGCTCTGCCGCTTTCCCGCTCCAGTCTGCCTGTTCGCTTTGCTGGGCGGCGTCCTGGATCAGTTGGGCTTCCAGCCGACTCAAGCGGCTATGGACTTCCTCTTCAATTTCCCGCAAGGTCGCTTGCGGATGGCTGCGCCTCCATTCCTGGATATCCGTCAGAATCTGCTCACTCATCTGTTGCCACTTTTGGTCCACCTCTGGTTTCCTCCTTGATCTTCGTCTGCATAGTGGACCTATCTTCCCATGTTCCCAGATCCCTGTCTAGCCCCTCTGCAAAAAACTGACGCTCACCCACCAGGCACGCTCTGGCGATCATCTCGGCGAGCGAACGAACAAAGCAGAGACAGGCGTATGGTACAATAATAGAGCCGATGGCTACCCCGTAGGCTGACAGAAGCAACCATCAAGGTGACGGCGAAAGAGAGAAGATAGGATGAAATATGGAGTCTATGTTCCCAATTTTGGCCCGTATGCTGATGCACGTCTGCTTGCTGATCTGGCCTGGGAGGCGCAGGAGGCGGGTTGGGATGGCTTCTTTCTCTGGGATCAGGTCTCCAGGACGACGCTGACACCGACTGTCGATCCCATGGTTGATCCATGGGTAGCTCTGACTGCCGTCGCGCTGCGCACGCGCACCATTCGCCTGGGAACGCTCGTCACCCCCTTACCGCGCCGCCGCCCCTGGACGCTGGCACGGCAAACCACCTCGCTCGATCACCTGTCTGCCGGGCGACTCATCCTGGGAGTAGGGTCAGGAGGTGGCTATTTCGACTTCGAAGCACTGGGTGAAGCTTCCAGGCCTGCAACGCTGGCAGCCATGCTCGACGAGGGCCTTGAGGTGCTGGCCGGTCTCTGGAGCGGGGAGCCGTATCACCACGAAGGCACGTATTATCAGGTCAAAGAAGCGCAGTTTCTGCCATGTCCGCTGCAATCCCCTCGCATCCCTATCTGGGTGGCGGCCATGTGGCCCGCCAGAGCGCCGTTGCGCCGCGCCTCCCACTGGGATGGCGTTATTCCCATTGGACGCGACCTTCCTCTGACTGCGATGCTCACCCCGGCACAGATGCAAGACATTGTTCGCTATGTTGTCTCACAACCTGGATACACTACTCCCTTTGAAATCGTTCACTCGGGTCTCACCGATGGCAAAGATGCCTCCTATGATCGAGAAGTTGTAGCCGCTTATCAGCAGGTGGGAGTCACCTGGTGGGTGGAAAAGATCCTGCCCGAACGCTGGGGGAACTGGAGCGCGTGGCCTCTTGAGGCGATGCAGGCGCGCATCCGGCAAGGGCCACCAGGGCCGTCGTAGTGACCATCATATGCCTCCCCGTTTTCTTCGGCCTGCTTGCCCGTAAAGCCCATTGAAGGCAGGACGTAAGGAACTAACGTACAAGAGTGAGGTGTTCTTCCTCGGCTTCAACTCTTGTACCACACACTCGCGCGATACGTTCGGCAAGCGATGGTTCTTGCCAGCCGGGTCGCGCTCGATGGCTGTGAGCCGCCAGCATATGCAGGCCCTGGCAGGCGCGCGTGCGCCCCAGCCATTGCACCATCAGGTCATCGGCGCGCAAGGCCAGACGGCGTCCGCGCATATGCTGCACCACGCTCATGAGTGTCCATAGTCCTATGGCTATAAGAAAGGCGGACGGGGGAATACGATGCTGAAGCCAGAGAACGAGACAGGCAACAGTAGTCAGTAGCACGAGGCCCAGCAAGAGCAAGTTGCCCAGCATATACGGTATTTTCCGGGCATAGAGCAAGCGGGCCATACCAGTTGCCAGCAGCACATCGAGCAGTGGTTGCTCCATTGTCAGCACTGCAGACGCAGGCAAAATCAGCCTGATCCTGCCGTTGCCAGAGGACGAAATATGCACGGCGGGAGTACGTACCTGTGCTTTGAAACGGCAATCAAGCGTTGAGAGAGCAAACGGTGTACGAGCATTCCAGCTAAGGCGCAGGAACGCCTCGGCAATGTAGGAAGGTGTTGATGAGCGCGTTCTGTACAACCTGGAGCTACCACGCCGCTGATCCCTGGAACGAGAACGAGAGCGAGAACGGGTATGCGGCAGCAAGCCAAGCCGGGAGCGCACATGCTGCCAGGATGAGGCAGGCAGGGGCTGTTCCGGGAGCGGGGAACCATAATAGAAGGCAAGAAGCTCATCCAGGTCTGGATACTGTTCTCGTCGACCTGACAGGCCTGACTGACCTCTCTCCTCCGTGTGTCGAAAAGATTGTTCCTCAGCCATAAGACTCACCTCCCATCATTACTTAACAGGACGCGCAGCCGCTCGCGTGCGCGGTTGAGCCGCGATTTGACCGTTCCCACCGGCCAGCCTAGCACCTGCGCGATATCGCCCTCCGTCAGATCGGCGCCGTAGCGCAAGGCAATGACGCGGCGCTGATCGGCGTTGAGTCGGGCCAGCGCCTGCCGCACCTCCTCGCGCCGCGCGATTTGCTCCTGCATATCTTCAGTATGCGCGGCTGACACAGCATAGCTCTCACGATCAATAGCATCGTCGAGAGAAAGAGAGGATGGCTGGAGATAGCTGCGTTGTTGCTCCATTACATCCAGCGCATGGCGATAGAGGATGCGCATGAGCCAGGGACGAAAGGGACTGCCGCACTTAAAGCGAGGTAGCCCGCGCCAGGCCAGAAGAAATGCGCCCTGCGTGATCTCTTCAGCCAGCGCACGCTGGCGGCAGAGGCGCAAAGCAGCGGCCATCGCCACGGCATGATGCGCTTCCCAGAGCTGCTGAAACGCATCCTGGTCGCCCCGCGTCGCTTTTGCAATCAGATCATCCTCAATGGTCATTACCACATACGACCTCTCTTCTCTTCTGTAGATGTACTACGGAAAGAGATGGCCGAAAGGTTCCCGGCAATGAGAGGATTACCGCTCTTCGCAGTTCGCGAAAGAATAGAGAAATAGATATGATATGCTGTATGTACTATCAAAAAGCAACTCGGCCATGCCATGAGCAGATACAGTGAAAGGAATAGCGAGATGTTTTATATCGGCTGCCCTGTCTGGGGATATAAAGAGTGGGTGGGAAATTTTTTTCCAACACATACACCACAGAACGCCTTCCTGCGCCTGTATAGCCAGAAATTTAATACGGTTGAGGGGAATACGACGTTTTATGCCACCCCCGATGAAGAGACGGTGGCGCGCTGGCACGGTGAGACGCCAGAGGGCTTTCGTTTCTGCCCGAAGATCTCACGCGCCATCAGCCACCGGCCAGGCACAGGCTTGCAGGCAACACAGGCGGAGACCCTGGCTTTTACGGATCGCCTGCGCGGCCTGGGCAACCGCCTGGGGCCGATGTTTCTTCAACTGCCTGCGTCGTTTTCGCCGCAGCACCTTCCGGCGCTGGAAACATTTCTGGACTTCTGGCCCGCAGACCTGCAACTGGCGGTCGAAGTGCGCCACCCCGCCTTTTTCGCCGAGCCGCACGAGGCAACGTTGAATGACTTGCTGCGCGCGCATAAGGTAGCGCGCGTCATCATGGATAGCCGCCCAATACGGGTAGGTTCCGGCGAGGAAAAGCGCATTATGCAGGCACGTGAGCGCAAACCGGATGTGCCGGTGCATATCGCCCTGACCGCCAGTTTCGTCCTCCTGCGCTATATCGGCAATCCCTCGGCGGCAGTGAACGAACCATTTCTCAATACGTGGGCCAGATACCTGGCACAATGGCACAGGCAGGGCATCACACCCTACGTTTTTTGCCATTGCCCCTTCACGGTTCACGCGCCAGAAATATGCACCTCCCTGTACCAGAAAGTGGCTGATCTGACGCCGCTCCCGCCGATCCGGCCACCTTCCGGTAAAGAGGAGGCGGCCATTACGGGGTTGGAGCAGGCACGAATGTTTTGAGAGCGGCAACATTGCTCGCACCAGCGAGCAATTTCTTGCGCGTCACCTCGGTAAAAATTTGCTTCGGCTTGCTCAGCGCAATCACCTTACGGTAAATCTTCACATACTTTTCCGCCATGACGCGCGCCGAGAAATGGCGATCAACATGCCTGCGCGTCGCTGCCCGGTCAATCTCATCGATGCGCGAGATAAATTTGACCATTTCATCAACGTCATGCACGAGAAAGCCCGTTTTGCCATGTACGATGATCTCTGGCGCGGCACCGCGAGGGAACGCGATGACAGGACAGCCCAGCGCCATTGCCTCAATCATCACCATGCCAAAGGGTTCCTCCCAGACAATGGGGTTGAGAAAGCCGCGCGCACCGCTGAGCAGGTCAATCTTCTGCTCCATGTTGACCGGGCCGATGTACTGTATCTGCTCGCCATCGATCAGCGGCTCAACTACCTCCCGATAATACTTGAGCGATTCTTCGGCATGCTGGTCAACAATACCGGCCAGAATTAAGCGGACACCGGCACGCTGCGCAGCTTCTATTGCCAGGTGAACCCCTTTATCCGGCACAATACGCCCCAGCCAGACAAAATGATCCCCACGCTCCTTCGGCACCGGCTTGAAAGTATCCATGGGCAGACCATGATGCACAACCCCCACAAAGTTCAATGGAAATGGAACTTCCTTACGGGCGCGCTCACTGATTGCTACCATTGGCACGTCGGCTGCCCAATCCATATAATATTGATCGGCGTCCCCTGTCCAGCCATCGGGCAGACGATCAAAAGGGAAACGACTGTGTAACGTTGTCACATGCGGCGTCGCCAGCGACGCGCTCAACGGGAAAATGTAGAGATCGGCGCTCGAGGAGAGATGGGTATGCACAATATCAAACTCATCCGCGTGAGCCAGCGCCTTATGCAGGTGATAATATGCTTTCAGGTGCGCTGCCCAGGGTACACCTGAATCGATGAGAGAGCGAGGGAAAAACGAAACCAGCTTCGCTGATGTCCTGGCATCGCCGGGAGCGAATAACGTAACATCGTGCCCCTGTGCTACCTGTTCCTCCACGAGGTTCGATATCACAATCTCCGTCCCACCGTAATTTTTCGGCGGAATAGCGATCCACGGGGGCGCAACATGCGCTATCTTCATATATTTGTCCTTCAGTAGCAAAGCCGCCATGTCCCTGCCGACCGCCTGCACACTGCAAGCGGGGAGCAAGAAACATCTTCTCGCGGCAATGCTTCCACACTACCATGTACAAGCATCCAGGTATTTGATTCAATGTAGACCTCTGAATTGCTTCCCTCTAATATACGAACAACTCCCGTCAAACGGTTACAGTTCTTTGTGAGCATTTCTTCTGTATCTATCCCACAGCATCAATTGCATTGCCTTTCCCCGTCAAGTCAGCATGTTCACTATTTTAACAGGCAACATATCCTCAAAAAAGGGACTTATAGCAATTATAACTGAAATCTCTGTCAATAGATGGGATAAAAGATTGATAAAGGGAAATCAAACAGGGAAGCATAAGCGGAGAGAAAGGATAAAAACTGAATGGAAGCAGTGCGAAGCGAGGAAGACACGACATAAAGGGGAGGCTCAGGGTCTGCTCCTGGCCTCCCCTTTATGCGCAGAGAAGGAGAGAGGATAGTAACTCACCAGTGAACTCTGTTGAGTAACCGGCTACTATGAAATTGTAAGAATACAGCAAATTAGGAGTATCCGCTCCACGGGTTACGCAGTGTGATAAGAACAACTAGCCATACCAGGCGACACGGAGCGAATGCCGCCGTTATCGTCCTATCACAATCCCCCCTTTATAACCCGATACACCAGGTATTACGCCAGTTTGTCGCGCCAGGATTACCAGAATCAGGCCAGTTTCTCCACTTTTTCCCTGTCTCCAGACCCGGTGACAACACATCTGCAGACGCATCACAAAAACGCGCTTCTCGCCTATGCTTGTAGCAACAGATGCGCGACGATTGTGTTGCGCACGCGACAAAAGAAAGCAAAGCGAGAAAGGTGGAAAAACCCATGAGTAAGGAAGCACAACAGGGCAGGGGCGGCGTCGTGATGGATGTAATCGATATTACGAAAAGCCTGCCGCTCGGTCACGAACATATCGAAATTCTGAAGGGTATCAGCTTCCAGATTATGCGCGGAGAGTTCGTCTCCATCGTTGGCCCGTCCGGCTCCGGGAAAAGCACGCTGCTAGGCATTATCGCCGGTCTGGACAATCCCAGCACCGGGCAGGTGTTAATCGATGGCGTGGATATCACGCGCATGAGCGAGTGCAGGCTGGCAGGCGTGCGCAATAGCAAGATCGGCATGGTCTTCCAGGCATTCAACCTGATCCCCACGCTGACAGCGCAGGAAAATGTAGAAGTTCCCCTCTACGTCGGCAAGCACAAAGGTTCGCCCTCTGCGGCAGGCGTAATCTGAATGCCAGCGACGCGGGAACGAACAATGTCCTGATCAGCGACCTGCTGGCGAGCGATGGGCCGTTCCAGATGCAACTGTGAAACCCGGTGATACCATCATCTTTGCCAGCGCAGACGGCAAAACGCTCAAGACCGTCACCATCGTCGGAGTCTATGCGCGCACGCCTATCGTGGGAATAAACGGGACAATGCGTGGGGTGCTGGCAATGAAAATCCTGCAACCTGACATCTTTCAACTGACGAAAGGACTTTTACAGCTCATCGTCTTCAGTATGATCGTTGTCACCACTCTGGCTGCCATTGTCGGCCTGATCTTCGGTTCGCTGAATGCAAAGGGCCTGACCAGACGATTGAAAAGCCTATCTAGCGCAGCCGACAGGTGGAGCGAAGGCGATTTCTCTGCCTTTACTCATGACACATCTCAGGACGAGGTGGGACAACTGGCGCGACAACTCAATAGCATGGCTGCACAGTTGCAACAACTGCTCCAAACGCGGCAGAAGCTTGACCGCACGCAGGCGGCTGTAACGGCATGGCAGCAGGGGCTGATGCAACGAAAACTTGAATCATGAGCCTTGAAAAAGACGCTCTGACGTGTCATACTGCCTTCTTTTATTGATCTTCGGGTCTGGGAAACTCTCTTCCCTCCATCTGCTCAAATGCGTAGCGCAGCGATGGCGGCACGGGGGCGGGGCGACCGATATGATAGTTTGTCCAGACCATCACCGAACGCCCGGTGGCAAAGACGCGCGTGTGGTCGTCGATATCGCGAATTTGATGCTCCATGATGAAGCTGGTGCGGCCTACGTGCGCCACACGCACGCCCACTTCAGCATGGTCTTCACGAATGAGCGGCAGGTTATAGGTGCAGGAAATCTCTTTGACCAGCAGGCCATAGCGGTGCGCCACCGGCCCCGTCTGAATGCGCGGATTGTGCGGCTCGTCCTCTTCATTTCGTTCCTGGTGGTGTTCTTCTGAAGGCCACTGGTCCAGCCAGGGTTGCAGGTACCTGAAATAGTGGCTTCTCGCCTCCTCAAAATAG
>CADDYT010000118.1 GCA_902810755.1 Chloroflexota bacterium | reverse complement strand
CCAGTACGAGAGGACCGAGATGGCTCGACCGCTGGTGAGCCAGTTGTTTCGCCCGAAGCACAGCTGGATAGCTACGTCGAGAAAGGAGAAGTGCTGAAAGCATCTAAGCACGAAGCCGCCCTCAAGATCAGTCTTCCCATCTCCATTGTGAGATTAAGATCCCAGATAGACCATCTGGTTGATAGACCACGCGCGTAAGCCGGGTAACCGGCTCAGCCAAGTGGCCCTAATGATCGTACGGCTTGTCTTCACACTTCATGTGTCCTGATCGCTCTCTGCTTCAGAACGGTCTCGGCAAAATTGAGGAAAAAAGTAGAATGCAAAAAGGGGCCGTGACGTGCAAAAGCGAAAAAAACGTTTTTTTCGCTTTTGCACGTCACGGCCCCTTTTTGCATATGCCCTATTCTTCGATCTCAAAGCCTCTTTCCCGCAACAACTCGATCACCTGCGCGAGATGTTCGGCGGGGACGCGCACGAGGCGAGCATGGAGGGGGACTTCGGAATCGAGCAGGGATTGTAGTTCTTCATCGGCCTGGAGGTCCTGCAAA
Organism: Chloroflexota bacterium; assembly: GCA_902810755.1. The sequence goes on along the minus strand of CADDYT010000118.1, from coordinate 19,221 downwards.
ATCTGGGCGGGCAGGCGCAGGAGCGGGGTGCGCTCGACCGCGACGGTGGACGCGCCGCTATAGCCGCCGCCCCAGAGTTTGAGGCGAATGAGAAAAGGGGCCGGGATGCCCCCTGCGCAATACTGTTGCAGGAAGCGCACAATGGCATCCAGCGAGATACCAGCCTCCCGCGCTCGCTGGATAGAGATGGGCGTAATCTGCTGCCAGCCGCTCTCCTCGTGCCGTTCGCTGATCCGTTCGGCCTCAGTGACGAGATAGAGGTTGGTCACGGCGTAGAGGGGCTGTAACAGGCCGTTCTCGTGCAGCCGCCATTGCGGTTCCCGGCTGGCTTGCTGGCCGCCTGACAGCAGGCTATCCTGCGTGGGAGCAGATGTCAGGGCGGGCAGGTAATCGCGCTGCCAGAGCGCCTGTTGAACGGCGGGCAGGTGGCGAGGCGCGACCTCAGCCAGCACCAGCGAGAGGCGGCGGCCAAGCAGGGGGCGCGTTTCCTCGTCGGCGTAGAGCGAGTCAAGCAGTTCCGGGCTGTCGACTTCGAGCAGGGCCACACGCGGCCAGAGTTCGATGCGCCGCGCCTGCCGCTCCCATTCCACCAGTGAATACTGCACATTCTGCGGAATGCTGCCGCCCGCCGCCGTCTCCAGCACCTGCTGTATCTCCTCCGCATGCAGACCCGTTTGAACGGCGCGCGTCACGCTCTGCTTCGTCAGACGGTAGTAGGCGACATGTTCGAGGCGCAGGCGTTCGGCGAAGCGGTCCAGTTGCACCAGCAGGGCCTCTGAGACGGGGGCCATCGCCATGAGGTCAAAGTTGGGCTGCACGATCAAACGTCCCCAGGTCGGCTCCATGCCCTCGCGGGGCATCTCGCTCATTATCAACGAGGCTTCCGGCAGCAGGCGAAAGGCGCTGCCGTCGGGCTTGACTTCGAGCAGGCCCAGCCATTGCAGCGGCCCGTTCAGCACGGCGCGAATGAAGCCGCCTTCCACGATATGCCAGCCTTCGCGATGTGTGAGCCAGCCCCGGCGCAGGCGAAAATCCCATCCGTAGGGATTGCCGCCTTCCGAATAGCGTTCGGCGCGCGGCCCGTACTTGCGCGGAAACAGCAGGTAGGGGGCATAAAGCTTGCTGCGGGCGATAAAGGCGGTGATATCATGCCAGCCAGCACCGCTTTCGTGGCGCAGCCGCTCGATGATGGTCTGTCGGGCGCGCACCACCTCTTCGTGCGCCGGCTCGGTGGGGGCCGGGCCGGGGCGCACCAGCACATCCGGTAGCGCGCCCATCTCATTCCAGAACGGCCTCTCCAGCCACAGTCGGTAGCAGCGCCGCATGCGTTCCAGCAGGGGCAGCGCGAAATATGCCTCAGCCGGGGCCGCGCGCAGGCTCCCCTGCTGCACGCGCAACAACCCCAATTCCATCAAGAGCAGGCGAATGAAGAGCAGGCGCGGAACCTCGTTCTCCGCCCGAATCTGTTCCAGCGTCGAGCGTGGCTGCAACAGATCGATGACCTGCCGCAGCGCGGCGCGCGCGAGCAGCCCGCTATTGAGCAGCGAAAATCCTTCACGCGCCGAGGCCACCAGCGACCAGTAAAGATACAGCGCCTTCTGCATATCCCACGCGCTCGCGCCCACCGCCAGCGCGGTGACCTCCTCCTGCGCGGCTGGCTGATCGATGTCCGGCCAGACAGCCCGCGCCGCCTCCCGCACCGCCACCGGCACGATCAGCACGGCATCATAGACGCCGCTGGCGTAGTCGCGCCCGGCAAGGTTTAGCTGCTTGCTCCAGAAGACGAGGCCGAGCAGCAGCAGGCGGCGCAGCGCCAGTTCAAACGGCCCATGCGGGTGGGGAGTCGGGTAGAGCGAGCCTGGCGACTCGCTTGCCGGGTTAGCTGGAACGACGCCCCCGGCCTTTTCAAGGTTGAGAATCCCGCTGCTGATCAGATAAAGGGCGAGGTCGCGGCTATTGGCGCGCCCGCCGCAGGCCAGCAATTCCCGCAAGATGGCCGTCTCTAATTCATTCAGCGAGCGCATGGCTTCACCGATACTGGCGGCATTGAAGAGGTGGGGGGCAACCGCCGTTACCTCGTCGAGGGTGAGGGTGGAAGTCGAGGCGGCGAGTAGCGGCAGCCCTTTCGTAGCGAGCGGCAGGCGGCGCGTCTTCGCGACGGCCTGTAAATGGTAGGGCGGCACGCTTTGCAACAGGTCGAGGTCATGTTGTTCCATTGTCATACCACCCTTCGTCATCGTGCAAAAGCGGGGTCTGCCCGCGCCGCTTCAGCTCTTCTGTGATACGTTCCGCGCCCTGCTTTCTGAGCAGTAGCAGCGTCGGTGAGAGCGCCCGCACCACCTGCTCGTCTACCGAGGTCGTCGCCTGCAATTCACGCAGCGTCAGGCCATCTGCGACCTCCAGCAACATCGCGTCGCTGTAGAGCCGCACGCGCCCATAGCGGGCGATACGGCGTTCCAGTCGCTCGATCAGGCGCGCCGCGGGCCTCTCCTCCTGTCCCGCTTCCTCCTGCTGTGCCGCCACATCCCGTAGCAGCTTGAGCAGCGCGTTCGGTTGCTGGCCGCGACTGATCGCCGCGCTCAACGACTCTGGCGTTAAACGATAAGAGAGGCGACCGGAACGCACACCCGCCACTTCCGCGAACGCCTCCACCTGTTCAATCAACGGCCATGCCGCCGCCTCGCAGCGCAGCAGTATCTCACCCGTCTCCCGCACCTCTATCAGAGCGTGCAGGCGCTCCCCCGTCAATTGCTCATCATCTTCGCCTGCCTCCACTGCCATTTCCCCGTCGTCCTCGCCCTCCTCGCTCTCCTCACTGAACTCCTCGTCCTCATCGTCCTGTTCAAGCGTGCTGCCGTTGAGGAGCCAGTCGGCCTGGGGGGTGAGACGGAAAGCGAGCAGGCGTCCAGAGGGGGAGTGCGCGAGATCGCAGATGCCCCACCAGTGTAGCGGCCCCTGCAACAGGTTCGTCAGGTAGCGTCCCTCGACCAGCAGCCAGTCGCTTGTTTGCGCCGGTTGCAATATTTGCCCGTCCTCCTGCTGGATCCACCAGTGTGGAGAGGGGTACAGACGCTGGCGGCGCTGCAAAAACCAGGGGTTGAGGCGATAGATGAAGCGGGCAAAGGCGGAAAAGCTGATCCAGCGATTGATCGGGGCCTGCGCCAGTACGCTGATGAGCCACTGTCGCGCCTCGCTGTTCTCGCTCTCCAGTTCGCCGGGCCGCAGCACCGGATGATTTAAGGCAGTGGTGCGACAGCGCAGAAGTAGCCCCTCCGTTTGCAGGTCAAACAATTCTTCATAATTCGGGTGCGTCAGCCACAGTTCAAACAGGTCGCGCGCCGCCTCCTGGCGGCCCGGCCCAAGCAGGAGTTGAGCCGCGTTGGGAAGTACGCGCAGGGAAGAAGCGCCGCCATCGTCCTTATGCAGGATATCGGCCAGGCGCAGCAGGCGCACCGCGAAACGCAGAAAGGCGGGCGAACCGGGCGTCGTTGCCTGCAAGGCGGCCAGCAGCGGCGCGGAGAGCCGCCCGGCTGGCGGGGGAATCGGGGAACCGGTCGAGGCGAGCGGGCCGGTGGGGCGCAGAGACGCGCCGGTTTCCACAGCTGGCGAACGCACGGCCACAATGCGTTCATCTTTCTCATCCTCGCGCTCCAGTCGGTAGCCGTCGAGTGCGCGCGCGATCAGCAGCAGGTTGGCCAGCAGGCTATCGGGTGCGGTTCTAGATAATTCGAGCGGCTCCGTCTCCGCGTTTTTGCGCACATCGAAGGGTGTCACCGGCACGCTGACGCGCAGGGCCGCGCGTACCTCGACGGGAACATACCAGCCGCCCTCGGCCAGCGTTGCTCCCAGGCGCGGTAGCATGGAGAAATTGCTGCGCAACAACAGGCCCTTGCTCTGAAGGGTGGTCAGCAGGCTCTGCACGCGCTCGGCCTGCCCGATGGAGAAACGTTCGGCGAGGCCGCGCAGGTCATCATCAGTGAGGAAGCCGCCCGCCAGCGTAATCGTCGCCAGCAACTGGCGCGGCAATTTCTCTAATGTGGCGGCCACGCGGCGCACCGCTTCGGGCTGGCGCAGGGCTTCAAGGATAGCGTCCGCCAGTTGCTGCCTGTTCATACCGTTGGCCACTACATCATATTCGCGCGCAATCGTGCGCAGATCGCTCAATCCGAGCAGGCCCAGCAGTTCCGCCGTCTGCTGTGCGTACCGGGATGATGGTCCTCGCCCGGCAGCATTCCCGGCCCCATAGAAGCGCGTCGGTATTGCCATTCCCTGCGCGGTCTCTCGCTGTCCTTCGCTCCCTGGTTCTCTCTTCCCATTGTCCCCGGTTTCTCCCGTGAACGCCGACCCGGCATGGACGGCGAAAGGGGCGGGTGGAGCGGCGGCAAAGGATGAGGGATGGGCCAGCCAGTAATAGAGCAGGGCAGCGGCGTGCTGGCAAAGGGTGCCGGGGGCGGCGGGAAGCGGCAAAGAAGATGGGCGGCAGGTGCATATCACCAGCCAGGCATTCGGGTTCTGTACCTCGACTTCAACGACATAACGGGCATGTTCGCTTTCCTCCTGTTTCGCTGTGCCAGCTTCACGAGCAACGCGCGAGCCATCAACGATACCGAGCAGCCGCGCTCCCTGGCGTTTTGTTGCCTGCACTGCCCCCTTACGAGCATACTCCTGCCCCAACGATGCCACCTGCAACCCCGCCATACGGATAATATCTGCTGCTCGCAATCGCTGTAATATGCCCGGCATTACATCACTCATGCTGGTTCCTGTTGCCTGTCCAAGTCCATCTATTCGAGGAATAATTACGCCGACATATCATAGCATGCCAGCGAGCGTCTGGTCAATCCAGGTGGGAAAGTTGTTCTAGCTGGTACATTACATTCGCCACCGCCGACAGGGCAGCCGTTTCGGCGCGCAGGATACGCGGGCCAAGCGAGACGGGCCGCACGCCATGCCGCTGCGCCAGCTTCACTTCCTCCGCCATCAGCCCCCCTTCCGGCCCGATGAATAGCACAACGGTAAGTGGTGGCGTCGGTTGCTCTGCCTGTTCAGCCTGTGAGGGGTCGGCCTGCACGGAAAAGGCGGTCAACGCCTCGCGCAGGGAAGTTGTATGTTCCTCTTCCCAGGGGATGAGGGCCAGCGCGCCGGGCGGAATATCGTTAAGCGCGTGCATCAACGGGCGAATGGGAGCCAGCGCAGGCAGGCGCGACCGTCCGCATTGCTCGGCTGCCTCCTGAATGATGCGCTGCCAGCGTTGTATCTTGGCCGGGCCGGCATCCTCCAGCCCTGCCATTGAACGGCGGCAGAGGATGGGCGCGAATGTTGAAACGCCCAGTTCCGTTCCCTTTTCCAGAATCCACTCAAAGCGCGCCGATTTGAGCAGCCCCTGGCAGAGGATGACGCACACCGGCGATTCCGGCTTGCCCGCGTGCCGCTCCAGCAGCCGCACCTCCACGCCGCCGCGTCCGCTTTTCGCCACCTCAGCCAGCACCTCGTCACCGCTATTGTCCAGCAGCGCCAGTTGCTCGCCCACCCCCAGATGCAACACATCCCGCACCTGGTGGGCCAGCTTCTCCGACAGCGTAATGCGCTCCATCCCCTTCAGTAATTCCGGTGCCACAAAAAAACGATGCATATTTCTATTGCCTTTGTACTTGACCTCTTCGGGTTTGATGGTATATTTCCTCTATAGAAACGACAGGAATCAGGCCCTTTCCCGATCTCCCGTTTGGGATTGAAACGGTTTCCTCATGACCAGCACTACCCAGTCGTCTATCATGGCGCTGTCGATCAGTTCCAGTCCTGCTGCCAGCAGGGGCTGCTCGGCGTCGGCGCGGCGGGCCTCGATGATGCCGCTGGCGACGAGCAGGCCGCCGGGGGCTACAACCTGCGCCAGTTGCGGAGCCATGCCGCCGATGATGTGCGCGAGGATGTTGACCAGCACAAGATCGAACTGCCCCTGCAGGCGCGCCGCTTCCTGCTCATCAAGCGTCCCCGGCGATACGCTCACCCGTTCGCTCAGGTCATTAACGGCCACGTTGGCCGTCGCGCTCTCTACCGCGACGCTGCTGTTATCGATGCAGTAGACGCTGCCCGCGCCCAGCTTCGCGGCGGCGAGGGCCAGAATGCCCGAACCGGTGCCGACATCCAGGACGCGCATGCCGGGGCGCGTCAGCCGTTCGATCTGTTCCAGGCAGAGCCGCGTCGTGGGATGCAGCCCCGTGCCAAAGGCCATGCCGGGATCAAGCGTCAGCACCACCTCCCCTGCTGCTGGCGTGTATTCGCGCCACGACGGGCGAATGACCAGCCGCCTGCCGATATGCGTGACGTGATAAAATTCTTTCCAGGCGTTGGCCCAGTCCTCTTCATTCACCGTGCGTGTCTGTAGCTCGCCCACAAACTGCGGCCCCAGGCTGCCCAGATGCCACAGCCCCTCGGCCACGCGCTGGCGCGCCTCCTCCTCCGTGCCATCGACCGGCAAATACGCATGCACATCTACCGGCTGACCGGGCAGCACACGATATTCCTGTCCCTCGTTCACCAGTTCGATAGGCTCCTCAATCGCTACCCCACCCGGCGTGTAGCGGCTCAATAGCTCGCTCACCGACTCCACCGCCTCCGGGTGTACCCGCACCGTCAACTCTAACCAGCGCATAGATTTATCCTCACTCCTGATTGTTTCATGTCATCTCATAGAAAATGCATCGCCCATGTCATGCTGAGCGAGAGCGAAGCGTCTCTGGCGGCATACAGCTAACGGATTGCCTCAGCTCCCTCGCTCCACTCAGGATGACATGTCCGGGCCACTTCTCCGGGGCGGGCTTCACACATCCAGATCATAATAGCCATATGTCGTCACCGGACGAAAGCCGACGGACTCGTAAAGGGCGATGGCGGCGGTGTTTGTGGTCTCAACTTCCAGCGTGATACGCTTCCCGCTCTCGGCCTGAATCTGCTTGATGATCTGCTCCAGCATCTGCCGCCCGAAGCCGCGCCGCCGGTACTGCGGTGGGACGCCGAAGGCGTAAATGCCAGCACTCTCATCCGTAACGTAGAGATTGAAGCTGCCGACCGGCTCTTCGCCTCGCTTCGCGATATAATATTGCCGGTTGGGCGCGAGCAGATCCTGCGCGATATGCGGCTTGATGCGCTCCTCCGCGTCTCCGAAGCTGGCTGCCGTAATGCGGGCGATTATATCCACATCAGCGGGAGTGGCCCGTACCAGCTGGAGTTGCTCAGGGAAGGTGCCGCGCTCCTTGAAATCTGCCAGCGCCATGTGATGCTCAGAGAAGTCATAGCGCGCGCCAATGGCCTGAAGGAAGGCATTGCCGGAGCGAGAGAAACGCTCGCACACCAGCACCAGCTCCTCGATGCCGCGCCGCCTGGCCTCCTCGCGCGCGGCAGCCAGCAACGCGGAGCCGATGCCCCGACGGCGATAATCGGGGTGGACCATCGGGCTGCTTTCCCGTTTTTCATGCCCGTATTCTGAAAGCGCCATCGCGCCGACGAGCCGGTCGTCTTCATAATAAAGAAAATCGTTGTATGCGTTCTCTGTGCGCTCGCGCATCTGCTCCACGCTCAAGAGCAGATGCAGGTCTTCATACGCATCGACCGCTCTTGCAAGCTCCTCCACCTCCGCCAGTTCAGCCTCACTCAATTGCCGTCTCTTCACCAGGCCCCGTCTATTGCCATCAATCTCTTCTGCCATACATTATCCTTTTTCTTACAGGGAGCATCCACAAAGATTCGAGGTGGAGACCGCTTCCAGGCCACCCGCAAGAGGTGGCCCCAGAAGCGTACACTTCCGGCCGCCGCAGGCCACCCCTTGCGGGTGGCCCTACTATATACGAGAGCGTGGGGGCATGTCGTATATAGTAGGGCCACCCCTTGCGGGTGGCCTGTCTCGCGCTCGCACGACCTTCCGTGAACGCTTACAGGGGGTGGTCCTACTATATACGACCGCTCCACAAGTGGCACGAACGCATCGTCTATAGTAGGGCCACCCCTTGCGGGTGGCCTACCCGGGGCGGCGTCGCTGGCCTGCCCGCCGCGTCGCTGGCCTGCGTCGCGTCGGCACGGGCTTCAGGTAACGCTTCCGGGGCCATCCCCTGGCGGCTGGCCTGGGATGGGTACCTCAAACGCTGTGAATGCTCCCTGTGAATTTAAAACACTGCCGGCTCCATATATTCGCCGAAGACGGAGCGGAAGACATCCATGATCTCGCCGAGGGTAGCGTAGGCCCTGACGGCCTCGATGATGGCGGGCATGGTGTTTTCAGTTCCCTCGGCCACACGGCGCAGATTGTCCAGGGCGCGTCGCACCGCCGCATTGTCGCGCTCTCGGCGCACGCGCTGGAGCCGCTCGATCTGCGCGCGCTCGCCCACGCGGTCGATGTAGAGCGTCGGCACCTTGATCTCTTCCTCCATTACGTAGTCGTTGACGCCGACGATGGTGCGTTTGTGCTGGTCGATCTCCTGCTGGTAGCGGTAGGCCGACTCGGCGATTTCGCGCTGGAAGAAGCCGTTCTGGATGCATGCCAGAACGCCGCCCAGCGCCTCAATCTGGTTCAGGTAATCCATCGTCGCCTGCTCTGTCTGGTCGGTCAGCGCCTCAACGAAGTAGGAGCCGCCCAGCGGGTCAACGGTATTGACGACGCCGCTTTCGCTGGCGATAATCTGCTGCGTGCGCAGTGCTATCAGCGCGGCCTTCTCGGTGGGCAGGGCCAGCGCCTCGTCGAGCGAGTTGGTGTGTAGCGACTGCGTGCCGCCGAGGACGGCAGCCAGCGCCTGAATGGTCGTGCGCACGATGTTGTTATCTGGTTGTTGCGCCGTCAGCGAGACGCCCGCTGTCTGCGCGTGGGTGCGCAATAGCCAGGAGCGCGGGTCCTTCGCCCCGTAGCGTTCGCGCATGAGACGAGCCCAGATGCGGCGACCGGCGCGGAACTTGGCAATTTCCTCGAAGAAATCATTATGCACATCGAAGAAAAATGAGAGGCGAGGCGCGAACTCGTCAATCTTCAGCCCGCGTTCCAGCGCGGCATCGACATAGGCCAGCCCGTCGGCCAGCGTGAAGGCCAGCTCCTGCACGGCGGTCGCCCCGGCCTCGCGTATGTGATAGCCGCTGATGCTGATGGTGTTCCACTTCGGCATGTAGCGCGTGCCGAACTCGATGGTGTCGACTACCAGGCGCATCGACGGCTCTGGCGGGAAGAGGAACTCTTTCTGCGCGATATATTCCTTCAGGATATCGTTTTGCAGCGTGCCGCCCAGCTTCGCGCGTGGAAAGCCGCGCTTCTCCGCGTTGACGATGTACATGGCCCAGATTACCGCCGCCGGGCTGTTAATGGTCATCGACGTGGTGATCTTATCAAGCGGCAGGTCGGCGAAGAGAATCTCCATATCGGCCAGCGAGGAGACGGCCACGCCGCACTTGCCGAACTCACCGGCGGCCATCGGGTGGTCGGTATCGTAGCCGTAGAGGGTGGGCATATCAAAGGCGGTGGAAAGGCCGGTCTGGCCCTGTGACAGCAGGTATTTGAAACGCTTATTCGTATCCTCGGCTGTGCCGAAGCCCGCGAACATACGCATCGTCCAGGGCTTCGCCCGGTACATCGTCGGCTGCACCCCGCGCGTATAGGGGTACTCGCCCGGTAGCCCGATGTCGCGGCTATAGTCCGTCCCCTCCATATCCTGAGGCGTGTAGATACGATTGATCGGCACGCCCGACGTGGTTCTGAGATACTCGCGCTCCGGCATGCGTTCCAGCGATTGCCGCACCGTCGTTTCCTCCCAGCGTCCGCGTTCCACCTTCAACCGCTCCAGTTCCTCCCTGTCAAACAGCGTCCCCTGCTCATACACAGGCCGCTTCGCGTTACTCTCGTTCTCAGTCAATTTCTGTTCAAGCATATTCGCCTGCTCCTCCCCGTTGAGGCTCTCTTAGATGTTTCCAGCAATCTCTATCATGTACACGTAAAACGTAGCCGTTATTGAGTATTGTACCACAATACTGCGGGGAGCCTGGAGAAGTGACTGTAGTATATTCGTTTTGCTGACGAACAACATACAATGATTCAGGCGGAAGGAGATCAAGCAAAGTAGGTGAGCAGGTTGTTACAATCACCTGTGTATCATCTCCTGCCAGGTTTTCCAGCAAAGTAGCTACTAGATCTAAACGCTCTGGATGAATACCCGTCTCTGGCTCTTCAAATCCAGGCAGTGTCGGTGGTTCCTTAGCTCCCCCTGATGCTAACAGACCTGACATACGAAGCGTTCCCTATCCCTATTCACTCTTCACATCGATTGCCCATCAATTGCAGTCACATTGGCCCTCGACTATCCTGGAGGGATATGGTAGACTCTTCATAAGAGGATCCTATGGAGCAATCGACAAAGACGACTGATATAACACAGCTTGAACAGGAGGGGCGGGAAGAACAGATTGCGGCCATTCCGGCTGCCGGGCGCGATCTGTTTCTGGTAAGCGCCGCCCATGCGGTGATCCACGCCATCGCAGTGTTGATGCCTCTGATCTACCCCATTATCCAGGTGGAATACCACCTGAGCTATACGCAGATCGGGCTGATTGTGGCTATCCCGAATGCGGTGGGCGGGTTTTTGCAGATTGCCTGCGGGTTGCTGGGCGGCTATGTGCTGCGTAAGGTGATGCTGGGCATTGGCAATATCTTTGTGGGCATATCCACCTTCTTCACAGGGACGATTGTGGGTTTCTGGTCGCTGATGGCGTGGCGGCTGGTGGGGCAGATCGCGGGCGCGCCACAGCACCCGGTGGGCAGTTCGTACCTGACCGACCGCTACGGGCGCAGGCGGCATGGCTACGCGCTGGCGTGGCATGTCGCGGGTGGCAATATTGGCACGCTGGCGGTGCCGCTCATCGCCGGGCCGTTGATCGGCTGGTGGGGCTGGCGGCCCGTCCTCTATCTCGCCGCGCTGCCCGGCATTCTGGTAGGCATCGCTATCCTGATTCTGGTCGATGAACGGAATCTCTTAGATCGCCGCGTGCAGCGCAAAAAACCCGCTATTGCTGACGTTGAGGGTGAGGCGCAAAGGGAACAGAGGCGCGGCTGGCAGGCGGCCTTGAAAGAGCTGGTGCGGCCACTGGGCAATCGCACGCTGGCGATTATTATGCTGGTCTCCATCATTGCCGCCGGTGGGCGCGGGCTGGGCAACCTCACCACGTATGTTCCGCTCTACCTGCAAAATGTGCGGCATCTCAACAGCACGCTGATCAGCATTCTCTTCACCATCCTGCTTGTCGGCAGCGTCTGCGGGCCGTTGCTTGGCGGTCGCCTCTCTGACCGTATCGGGAGGCGCACCATGCTCTTCGTTTTCTATGGCGCGTCGACGGTGACAACCCTGCTCTTCCTGTACGTGGCGGCTCCCGGCATGGCGCTCTGGCTCGTTCCGCTCTCGCTGGTGCTGCTGGGCTTCGCCGTCTATGCGGAAAGCCCGCTTTTGCAAGCCTACCTGGCCGACACAGCCAGCCCGCAGATGCGTGACACGGCCTTCGGCCTCTATTTCGCCCTCGCCTTCGGCATTGGCTCCATCTGGAGCGGCATCCTCGGCTGGATGATCGACCATTTCGGCTTCGACGCCGCCTTCGTCACGATGGCCGCGTCCTACGTCTGCGCCGGTCTGCTGCTCCTGCTCATCCGCGAATAGTCCCCCGCGCAGATCCGTCTGCGGGCCGACCCGCAGGCCACCGGCAGGCAGAGCCGCAGGCCACCGGCAGGTCACCCACAGCCGCAGGCCACCGGCAGGCCACCCACAGCCGCAGGCCACCCACAGCCGCAGGCCACCGGCAGGCAGAGCCGCAGGCCACCCACAGCCGCAGGCCACCCGCAAGGGGTGGCCCTACTATACGCGGTTCGCTCGCTCGCTACGCAGCAAGGGTAACGGGGGAGACTATAACGGGGCGTATAGAGTAGGGCCACCCGCAAGGGGTGGCCCTACTCTATAAGGGCGGCTCGTGTCCCCTGTGGAGTCGCGTCTATAGTAGGGCCACCCCTTGCGGGTGGCCTGCCTGGCGCTGGCACGGGCTTAAGTGAACGCCTCTGGGGGTGGCCCTTGCGGTCGGTCTACAGGTCGGCCTGCGGAGTGGTCGGCGGAATTACACTTCAACCGACATGGCGACCGCGCCGCCGCCGCCGAGGCAGAGGGTGGCGAGGCCGCGACCGCCGCCGCGACGCCGCAACTCGTGGATGAGCGTAATCAGGACGCGCGAGCCGCTGGAGCCGATGGGGTGGCCGAGGGCGACAGCCCCGCCGTTGACGTTGACGCGCGACCAGTCCCAGTCAAGCTCTTTGCCATTGGCCAGCGTCTGCGCGGCGAAGGCTTCGTTGACCTCAATCAGGTCGAAATCGCCGATCTTCAGGCCGGTACGGGCGAGCAGCTTGCGCACGGCGCGTGTGGGGGCGGCGAAGATGTAGCGCGGCTCGATGGCGGCGTCCGCGTAGCCGGTGATGCGCGCCAGCACGGGAAGGCCGTTGGCGCGCGCGAACTCCTGATCGACCACAACCGTTGCCGACGCGCCGTCGCTCAGGCCGGGGGCATTGCCTGCTGTGACCGTGCCGTTGACCATAAAGGCGGGTTTGAGCTTCGAGAGCGCGTCCAGGGTGGTGTCGGGCCGGATCGGTTCATCGCTATCGACGACCAGCACACCCTTCTTCTGCTTGACCTCGATGGGGACGATCTCCTCTTTGAAACGGCCAGCTGCCGTCGCTGCCGCCGCCTTCTGGTGGCTTTGCAGCGCGAACTGATCCTGCTGCTCGCGGGAAATTTCAAACTTCTCGGCGATGATTTCGGCCTCGTTGCCCATGTGGATATTTTCAAAGGCGCACCAGAGACCATCGTGAACGACGGCATCGATGAGCTTGCCATCGCCCATGCGGTAGCCGGTGCGGGCCTTTTCCAGCAGATAGGGGGCGTTGCTCATGCTCTCCATGCCCCCGGCCACAAAGGCCTGCTCATCACCGGCGCGAATTGACTGCGCGGCCAGCATAACGGCTTTGAGGCCGGAGCCGCACACTTTATTGACGGTAAACGCAGGAATATCGACGGAGAGACCGGCGCCGATGGCGGCCTGGCGCGCCGGGGCCTGCCCGATACCGGCGGAGACGACGTTACCCATAATCACTTCATCGATGCTGGCCGGATTAATCCCTGAACGCCGAACCGCTTCGCGAATGGCAAAGGCCCCCAGTTCGGGCGCGGTAAACATCGAAAGACTGCCTAGAAATTTGCCGGTCGGCGTCCTCGCCGCCCCGACGATGACGGGAATGTGTTCTGCCATAGCTGTTTTCTCCCTGCATCTCCACTCCTTTGTGGAGACAACCATGCACTACCAGTTGAGACAACCTCTTTTCCTTCATTGTACCCTCTCACAGCGCCGATGGTCAAACAGGATGCTATAGCAAAGGCTCACAGGTATGTCATGCTGAGCGGCAGCGAAGCATCCGGGCGACCATGACGACCAATGGGTTGTCTCAGATGCTTCGCTGCCGCTCAGCATGACATGTCCGGGCCAGTTGTTCATAGCTGTCTACGGGCCGGGGGGTAATGTTCCCATGTGGAAACCGGCGGGAACCTGCGTCCACCACAGAGAGTCTGGTACCTGCTGCGCGGGGATGAGGCGCAGGGTATCATACATGGGCGAGCCGGTGCCGGGGCCGCTCGCGCCCTGTAGCACGTTGACGGGCTGGTAATGCATGTTGAGGAGCAGTACGAGGCCATCTGGCAGGCGCACGCGGTAGACGGGCTGGCCGTGAAAAGTATCTTTGCCCTCGTAGATAGCACGATGGGCCTGTAAATCGCTTTTGAGCGTTGCCAGGTCAAAGGCAGAATCATCGACCAGCCAGCCCGGGGGGTCCATTTGCGCGATGTGGTGCATCATATCTTCGCCCACCATCTGCTGCCCCGCTTTGACCACCACCACGTCCATCTGGCCGGGCATGACCGTCTCTACGTGCATGTTGCCGCTGCTCAGTTCATGATAAGACAGCACCTGATAGCGTTCCCCCTGCGCGTCCATTTTTGTCTGTGTATGATAGAGAACGTAGCCATTCCAGGTCAGGTTGGCAGGCAGGGCAAACGTCGTGGCAGGGGCCAGCACGCCGGTCGCGAAATGAATGGTTGCCAGCAAGGCCAGCAGAAAGATGGCGGCGACCGCTAACTGGCTGAGCAGCACAAGCAACCTGCCGCGCCTGCGCTCGCGGCGGCGCGCTCGGCTGGCAACAGGAGCAGGTGTAGATCGGTCAGAGGTGAGCGCGGTTGCCGGGGTAGATGGGTTAACCAGGGCGGAGGCCAGCTCCGTCCTGTTCAAATCTCCTTTTCTGGCGACAATAGCGGCCATGACCGCCTGATCGACGCGGGCCGAGGGGGCGGTTTCGACGTCGCTGAAACCGACGAGCAGTTGCTCAACCTCGTTGAGCAGGCGTTGCTCCTCCTTGCAGGCGGCGCAGATACGCAGATGATCGTCGATAATCGCCTGCTGCGCGGGCGTGAGGGAGAGATCAGGCAGCACGGCAAGATAAAGGCGGATGATGTCGCAGACGTGCGGGCCGCGCTCACCGGGGGCCGGTAAGGGCGGCAGCGAATCGTATGGTGAAGGCATAGCGTGATTGTTATCTGCTGTCATCGTGGATTCCCCTGGTTCCAACACCTTCTCTACTCAGACGATGATACTGCTCGGCAAACATGCGTTTGGCGCGAGAGATGCGCGTGGCGGCGGCGCCGGGCGAAATGCCGGTGATGACTGCAACCTCCTGATAGGGAATGCCCTGCGCGGCATTGAGGACGAGCGCGACGGCGTATTCTTCGGGCATGCAGGCCAGCGCGAGACGGATATGGTCGCGCTCGGCAATCTCCGGGATGCCTCCGCTATCGCTCAGTAGCGCGGAGCTATCCTCGGTCTGCTCGCCTTCTAACGAGCCATCGCCGCGCGGCGCGAGCGGTCGCCAGGAGATACGCTTGCGGCGGCGCATCAGGTCGACACACAGATTGGTGGCGATGCGATAGAGCCAGGCCGAAAGATGACCACGCTCGTACAGCCCGTCCCAGGCGAGGCAGACGCGCACAAAGACCTCCTGCGTCACATCGTCGGCATCGTCTGTGTTGCCGAGCAGGCGGTAGATATATGAATGGATGGGCCGCCGGAATTGCTCGTAGAGCATACTCAGGGCTTCGGCATCGCTCTGCGCAGGCAATTGATGGATTGAGTCGTCTTGCCAGACGCACTCCGCCCCTGCTCCGTTGGCGCCCTCCGGCTCAGGCCCCGTCGATTTTTCGGCTGTCATGCTGGTATATGCCCTTCGGGTGGCCGCGTTTGCCACGACGTGATGGGTGATCCGGGAGAAGTATCCCGCCAGAAAGTGCGGAAAGCTTCTCTCTCGCGGCATTTCTACCTGTACTGGTAGTATACCAGTTCTGATGCCAGAAGAGAACATAGCATCTTCCTTCGACATAGCCGTTTATCTGCCGGGCCATCGCCTCGATGGGTGGACTGAAAAACCTCCTCTTTTCTACTACACTACCACGTTACAGAATTCCGGTTTTTTACAGACGGCGCAGGCAGGCATGGGATACAAGTCCTATCTCATCCTTTGTCCACGTCAAAATGGGGAGAATTATCCGTTGATAGAGATATCAAGCAGTATAGAGGAGGTTTGGATGGGGTTGAAAGGATTACGCTTGAAAACATTTACGTACCGTTTTCTCAAAAATCCCCTGCTATGTGTTCTGCTGCTCTGCGTCTTTTTAGCAGGCAGCCTGTTCTATTTTTCACCGTTTCGTGCGACGAACGCGCACGCCAGCGGACTGGTGCCGCTGGCGGGGCAGGTGCCGGGGCTGGCGCGCAAAAGCCGCTTACTTGGTCCGGCTGATCCCGCTACACAGGTGATGCTGTTGCTCGGCCTGCGCATGCGCAATCAGGCCGCGCTGCAGGCGTATGTGGACAATCTTTCGCGCCCGCACAGCATCACGGCGCGCCATTACCTGACGCCCGCGCAGGTTGCGACCGCCTACGGGCCGTCGAGCGAGAGCCAGCAGGCCGTCGTGGCCTTCATGCAGGCGGCAGGCTTTCAGCAAACGCTGACCTTCAAACATCACCTGCTGCTCGGCTTCAAGGGAACCATCGGGCAGGCCGAGGCGGCGTTTCACGTGCAGATCAACGATTATCGCGCGCCGGACGGGAGGCAGTTCTACGCCCCGGCCAGCGATCCCCTTATCCCGGACGCGCTCTCTCCGATTATCCAGAGCATCAACGGGCTGGATGATGCCGCGCACTTCACGCACCCGCCCGTACCCGCGCGCAAGGGCCTGGGGACAGCGACAACACCGGCAACGACGGGCAGGGCCATCTGTCCAGGCTCCAGTTCCAATGGCACCTACTTCATTCCCGCGCAGATCGCCAGGGCATATAACCTGAATGGCCTCTATAACGCCGGTTTTCATGGCGAAGGACAGGTCGTCGGGCTGTTTGAACTGGATGATTACCTGTTCAGCGATATTAAGACGTATACAGCCTGCTATGGCGGCGGGTCCGTTCCCATCAACCGCGTGCTGGTCGATGGCGGCACAGGAACCGGGCCGTCCGATGGGGCCATCGAGGTCGAACTGGATATGGAGATGGTGCTGAGTGCCGCGCCCCACCTGGCGTCGCTGCGCGTCTATGAGGCCGCGAACACTGATAGCGAGGCGCTGGCCGAATGGAGCCAGATTGTGAGCGATGCCACGCCGGTGGTGAGTACGAGCTGGGGGCAGTGCGATATCGGCATCTCCTCGCCGGGCTATGTCAGCGAGGAAAATACGCTGTTTCTGGAAGCCGCCGCGCAGGGGCAGAGCATCTTTGCCGCCTCCGGCGATAGCGGCACCAACGACTGCGGCGATGGTTCGCGTACCGTCGATGATCCCGCCGCGCAGCCCTATATCACCGGCGTCGGCGGCACCACGCTGACGCTCAGTAGCGGCCACTACGGCTCCGAAGTGGTCTGGGATGATACGAGCCGTGGATACGCGAGCGGCGGCGGCATCAGCGCCGACTGGACAATGCCCTCGTGGCAACAGGGGCCGGGCGTGCAGAACAGTTACAGTTCCGCCGAACCGTGCGCCGCTAACACCGGCAATACCGGCGACCTGTGCCGCGAAGTCCCCGACGTCTCGCTGAATGCCGACCCGAATACGGGCTATGCTACCTATTGCACGGCAGGCAGCAATTGCGCCGCCCCGAATACGGGCTGGCTCATCGTCGGCGGCACTTCGGCAGCCGCGCCGCTATGGGCGGCGATGACCGCGCTTGCCAATGAGAAATCGCTGCACGATGGCAACTTCAACCTGGGTTTCCTCAATCCGCTGCTCTACAAGATCGGGCAAAACGAGTCCGGCACGTCCTACGCCAGCGATTTCCATGACATCACCAGCGGCACGAATGACCCCTTCAGCGACGGGCAAAATATCTATCCGGCCACAAACGGCTATGACATGACGACGGGTCTGGGCAGCTATAACGCGCTGGCGCTGGCAACCGACCTGGAAAAGCTGGCGAAGGCTCTGACGAACAGCCGCAGCGCCCCGGCCAGCACGAAGTGGTACTTTGCCGAAGGCAGCGTGGGCAACAGCTTCCACGAGTACCTCACCCTGCTCAATCCCAGCGCGACGCAGACGGCGACGGTGACAATCAGCTACCTCTTTTCAAACAAAGCGCCGGTAACCGTGCTGCACACGGTCAGCGCCAGCACGCGCTCGACGGTGGATGTGAACGCCGACCTGCACGTCGCGCTGAGCGACCCGCAGCAGGCCATTTCGGCCATCGTCTCGTCCAACATTCCCATCGTGGCCGAACGCCCGTTGTACTTCGACCTGCACGGCATTGCCAGCGGCACAGATGTAGTGGGCGCGACCGGCGCGACGCACACGACCTTCTACTTTGCCGAAGGCGATAGCCGCCAGAGCAGTACCGCCAGTTACGCCACCTACGTGACCATTCTCAATCCGAGTCAGAGCAGCACAGCCCACGTGGTCATTACATATTACAGCAATGGCGGTGTGGCGGGAACGCAGAACGTGAATGTTGGCCCGATGCAGCGCGGTACGGGAACGCCGGCGGCGCTGGGCCTGCACGAGCAGGTGGCGATCAAGATCACATCCGATATCGGCATCGTGGTCGAGCGACCGCTGTACTTCAGGGACTTTGTGCCGACGGCGGGCGGCTGGACGAGCGGCGCGGCCTCGGCTGTCGGCGCGACCTCGCTCGGCTCCGGTAGCGGCAGCGACTGGCTCTTTGCCGAGGGCTATACCGGCAACGGCAACAATTTTCAGGAGTATCTGGTGCTGGCAAACTTCACCGGCAGCGCCGCCAGCGTCAACGTCAAACTGGAATATACGAACGGCACGGTGCAGACGGTGCCGGTGACGGTAAATGCAGAGAGCCAGTATTACTTTGATGTGAACAACGCCTACGCGCACCCGCAGTCGAGCTGTGGCTGCACGCCGACGCCCGAGGTTTCGGCTGAAGTGACGGCCAGCACGGCGTCCATTGTGGCCGAGCGGCTGATGTACTTCCACTACGGCCCGAAACACATCCCCGGCGGCTCCGACGTGGTGGGCGAGGCCGGTCCGGCCAGCCAGTCCGTCTACAGCTTTGCCGAAGGCTACACCTATGGCGACTTCTCCGAATTCCTGACCCTGCAAAATCCTACCGGCAGCGTGGAGACGGTTGCCATCACCCTCTTCGCCGACAACACCATCGTGCAGGAGACGCTGCAACTGATCGCCCACAGCCGCACGACCGTTAGCATCAACAGTCTGATCGTGCCGATGGCGAACGCCTACCCGACCACCCCTGTCACTCAGGGCTTCGAGGTCTCTATGGACATCCAGGCCCTCAATGGCGGCACCGTCGTGGCAGAACGTCCCCTCTACTTCATCCTGCACGGCGACATGGGCGGCACGGACGTGATCGGGTATACGGGAGGGTAGGCGCGCGGCCCCCCACAGGCCAGTCGCAGGCCAGCGCCGCAGGCCATGCCGGTGTGCAGGCCCCCCACAGCCCAGGCCAGCGCGCAGGCCAGCCCACAGCCCAGGCCAGCGCGCAGGCCAGCCCACAGCCCAGCCACCCCCCGGGCCACCCGCCAGGGGTGGCCCTACTATATACGGCCTGGGAAAGCCGTCGTGTATAGTAGGGCCACCCCTGGCGGGTGGCCCGGGGGGTGGC
>CADDYT010000117.1 GCA_902810755.1 Chloroflexota bacterium | reverse complement strand
TAGATGCTTCGCTGCACTCAGCATGACAGAATCACTACCTACAGATTGCCCACAACTTCGTTAGCTCGCGTTATCGACGAACTGGTTGGTGTAGGTGGTGCTGAGGTCGATGGTTTTGCCCTGCACGCTGGTATTGGTTTCCTGCTCGGTAGTAAGCACGAACTGGGGGCCACCATCGGGCATCTTGCCATCTGGACTGAACATCGCCATCTGGTTCGCCAGCGCCTGCACGTAGAGGGTTTTGTTGCCGGCGTAGTAATCGGAGGGCATCATGTCGGCAACCTGCTCCGCCGTGTGGCTGTGAATCCATTTCAGCGTCTTCACGTAGGCGTTGACCAGCTTCTGCACTACCGCCTGGTGGCTGTTGACATAGGCGTTATTCATGAAAACGCAGATGAAGGGGTAAGGGCCGCCCAGGGCCGTCTGCGTCGACTGTGGATCGCGCAGGTCGACCAGAACTTTGCCGATGCCCTGCGAGACAAGCTCTGAAATGGTTGGCTCGGTCGTCATGCCGGCGTCAATTTTCCCCTGCTGCATAGCAGCGATGAAGGTGGCTCCCGCGCCCACCGGAATGAAATGCACCTGGTCTGGCGTGATACCCACTTTGTGCAGCAGCACGGTGGTCAGCGTCTGCGTGCCTGAACCCAGTTCGGTCACGCCCAGATTCTTGCCTTTGAGGTCGGCTACCGAGTGAATCTGGTTCGCCTCTTTAGTGGAGACCATTTCGGCTTCACCAGGGGCTATGCCCAGTTGCACCACACATTCCATCTGCTTGCCTGCCGCTTGCAGCTCAATCGTATGGTTGTACGAACCGGAGCCTGCATCTACCTGGCCCGCCAGCACTTCATCCTCCGATGACTGGCCAGATGCCTCATCGATCAGCGTGACGTTGAGGCCTTCCTGCGAGAAGTAGCCAAGCCGCTGGGTGAGCATGTTCGGCAGGTAGATCTGCTTGCTGAGTCCACCCACCATGATCTTGAGCGGAATAGGCCCGTTGCTGCCGCTCGTGGTTCCCGTACTACTATTATTGCCGCACGCACTCAGGATGAGTAGTAAGATAAGGCCTGTTGCCAGGCAAAGCCGCCGATTCCACGATTTCATTTGCCTCTCCTTTCCTCTCTTTGAGAGTTACAGGTATGGATAAGATACTGTCGTCACCTGGTCCCATTGACCGGGTGACATTATAAGCCCGGCAGGTAGCTCTGCTACCTGCTTGCCCTTGCTTAAAAGGTCACGTCACTGACGGTATTGGGCCGCCATCTGATCAGGCTATTTTCCAGTCTGGTGATGAGCAACTCCGAAAGCAACGCGACTACGGCCAGAATCACCATGGCAGCAAAGACGCCATTGGCATTAAAGGTATTCTGCGCGTTCTGGATCAGCAGGCCCAGGCCTTCGGTAGAGCCGAGGAACTCGCCAACCACTGCACCAACCAGAGCAAAGCTAAAGCTGGTATGCAGGCTGGCAATGATCCATGTCAGCGCGGAAGGCAGAATCACCTGGGTCGTCACCTGTAACTGGCTGGCTCCCAGGATGCGAGCGTTGGCAAGCAGATTGCGGTCGGCCTCGCGCACCCCCTGAAAGGCATTGAAAAAAACGATGAAAAAGACGAGAACGACTGCCAGCGCGACCTTCGATTGGATGCCCAGGCCCAGCCCGATGACGAAGATGGAGCCGAGGACGACGCGAGGAATCGAATTGCCTGCCTTGATATAGGGACCCAGCACATCAGCCAGGAAGCGGTTGCGCCCCAGCACAACGCCAAAGATGACCCCAAGCACGACGCCGATGATGAAACCGATAATGGTCTCTTCGAGCGTTACGCCAATTTGCTCCCACAGGGAACCGAGCGACGTTCCCTTCGTCGCCCATGTGATAATTTGCGCCCAGATGCCAGAAGGCTGCCCCCAGAAGAAGGGGTCGATGATGTGGGTGCGCGTACCCAGTTCCCAGCCGCCAATAATCACGACCAGCAACAAAACGCGCAGCACGTTGATCAGGATGCGCCGGTTGCGCACGGCAGACGTATCAAGCCGCTCTCCTCTATCGGTAGGAGTCGTCACCGGTTCATTGACGATATTACCGCCTATCTGCTGCATTGCTATTGCCCTCCTTGCTGCTTTGTCCGCTCATAGCTAATCATGACCTCGCTGCGCAGATCTTCCCAGATTTCCTGGTAAAGCTGGACGAAACGCGGCTCGAAGCGGATTTCGGCCACCTTGCGCGGGCGCGGCAGATCAATGGTATAGACGCCCTTGACGGTGGCCGGGCCTGCCGTGAGGACGAAGACCCGGTCGGCCAGGGAGATGGCTTCCTCAAGATCGTGCGTCACAAAGACAACGGAGGCTTTGAGGGATGACCACAGGTTGAGCAGTTCATCTTCCATCAAGGTGCGTGTCTGCACGTCGAGGGCGCTGAACGGCTCGTCCATCAGCAAAATCTGCGGCTCGTTGATAAAGGTCTGGGCCAGAGCCACGCGCTTGCGCATGCCGCCGGAAAGTTGATGCGGGTAGCGATCTTCAAATCCGGCCAACCCGACCCGGGCGACCCATTCACGGGCCTGCTGCATGGCCTTCTTTTTCGGTTGCCCGCGAAAAAGCGGCCCGGCAGCGACATTATTGAGAACGTTCTTCCACGGAAAGACGGCGTCTGTCTGGAAAACGTAGCCGATAGCGGGATCGATCCCCTGCACCGGCTTGCCCATCACCCGCACCGAACCCTCGCTCGGTCGATCCAGGCCGGAGATAAGGCCCAAAGTGGTGGATTTGCCGCAGCCGGTCGGCCCGACCACCGCGCAGAATTCACCCGGCGCCACGCTCATGCTCAGGTCGCGCAGGGCTGTATAGCTCTGCCCGTTCGGCGTCCGAAAGCGTTTAGTGACGTTCTCCAGTTCGATGGCGGCTGTGGCCGCATTCGACAGACGTTGAGAGTTGGTTCCTGTATCAATCATAGGTACGACGCTGCTCATCGCGCTCCTTTCCTTGCTTCTCTTTTCCTGCATTTCCTGTCATCCTACACCATCGATATATCCATCATTGACCGCTTTAATAGCAGCCCGGCAGAACTATCCTCATGTCTATGGGGATAGTTCTGCCGATTTCGGATAAACGATGCATAAACGTGACCTGCCTGCGCGTAAACAAAGCGTAAATATTCGCGATAGAGATACCCCATCACTCCTACCTTGTTGTACAGGCTAGACAGAATGTGCTATGCTCAAAGTGCAGAATACTCTTGACTTTTTGCGAGACGAAGGAAACCAGCGATGACAGAGCAGAGACAGCCGGGACGGTCCGTCCCCTTACGAGTACGGTTCCGCCCCATTACCGAACAGGGGGAGCAGGCACAGTGGGACAATGGACACATGCGTGGAGCGGCGCAACAAGCCGCAGGGGATGAGCAACTGGCCCCCTCGCCTGCGACTTCACCGCTGCCCGCAGTGAAACAAACGCCCGTCCCGTTGCCCTCAACTGCCCTCACGTCGGCAACGGCGCGACCGGCTGCCCCATACTCCAGCGATGTTGAGGCGCTCAGGCGCACCCGGCAGACACGGGAATTGATTCGCCTGGGGAATATGCTGCGCGCGGAACTGGGACTGAACGAGGTGCTGCAACAGGTTGTCTCGGCCATCAGTTCCTGTACCGGTTTCCGCGCCTCGGTCATCAGCATGCTGGATGAGGACGGCGAGCATCTCTCGTCCGTCGCTTTTGCGGGCGTTTCAGAGGAGGGCCAGCGGGTGCTGCGCGAGGCGCACGATCCGGTAGAGAAGCTGGCCCGTTTCATGCGCCCGGAGTTTCGCATCAGCCAGAGCTACTTTATTTCACATGAGTACGCGCCCCTCTTTGCTGATATCCCGACGGTGATGAATATGGAGCCGGAGGACTACGTTCCCGGCGGCTGGCACCCGGAAGATATGTTGATAATCCCGCTCTACAGCCCGCGTCAGCGTCGCCTGCTCGGCATCCTCTCGCTGGACGACCCGGAAGACGGCAGAGTGCCAACGCTGGAAAGCATCGAAGTCGTCGAACTTTTCGCCAACCAGGCCGCTATTGCCATCGACAACGCGCGCACATTTCAGGAGCGCGAGGCCGAGCGGCTGGCGCTGGAAGAGGGCATCGCTCTGCTGCGCGCCGATCTGGAGCAGATCCAGCACGGCGATTTGCGCGTACGCATGCGCACAACCCACCCGAAGCTACAGCCCATCGGCGAGGCCATCAATCAGATGGTTGAAGAGTTAAGCGGCATCGTCGGCGATGTGCAGAAAGTCACGCAGGCTGTGGACGAGCATACACACGATGTGCAGCGCAGTTCCGAACTGCTGGTGCGCGACGCCAGCCAGCAGGAGCGGCAGGTCAACCACATCTCGCGCGCCATCGATGAGATCGCCGACTCTATGCAGCAGGTAGCGGAAAGGGCCGCCGAACTCTCGCGCGTCGGCCTCGAATCCATGGATGTGACCCTGGACGGGCAGAACTCGGTCGACCGCGCCGTGGATGGCATGGGCCAGGTGCGCGAATCCACGCTGCTCTCCGCCCGCATCATGAAGCGACTGGGTGAAAGCAGCCAGGAGATCAACGAGACCGCGCTGGCAATTACCGACCTGACCGCGCGCATGAATCTGCTGGCCCTTAACGCCGCCATCGAGGCCGCGCGCGCCGGTGAACACGGCCAGGGATTCGCCGTCATCGCTCAGGAGATTCGCACCCTGGCGGTGCATAGCGCGGAAGCAGCGCACAAGGTGGCAACGCACATCCGCACCATCCAGCACGAGACCACCGCCGTCTCACAGAGCATCGAGCAGAACATGCAGCAGGTCATTCTACAAACCGAACTTGTCACGCAGACGGGAGTCGCGCTGGAGGCCATCAGCGTCGTCACGGAACAGATGGCCAACCTCGTGCAGGGCATCCACGGCGCGGCAGAGAGCCAGGCCCAGGGGTCGCAACTGGTCGCCAGCGCCATCGAAGAGATTTCGCGCATGACGCGGGAAATTACCGCCCACATGCGCCAGATGCAACAATCCCTCGCCCACCTCGTCGAACTCACCAACTCTCTGCGCTCGCGTATGGGCGTGTTCCGCATTTAAAGGAAGCTCCATACGATGTCATGCCGTCACCCTGCGCCGGGTCGTCACCAAAACCTTCCAGCACACAGCCGAACACATCCACGACATCCTGCGCCTCGCCCTCTTCTGGGATCACCCTCCCCGGCGTAGGCATGAAGAAGCTTGATTGTTTGATGGTAAGCAAACATTCCCTGTTTTCCCCTTGAAATCCGCTCGTTTCTTGAGTATGCTTGTAGAGGTTACAGTCCAGATCATCCTTGTCTACAAATATGTGCCTTTGGGGTAAAGGGCCGACCCGACAGCTTAAACAGGAGGCAGAACGTATGCCATAGAGCGTGCAAGAGCCAGCGCCAATGGTTCTATGTTGTTCGGACATACTATTTATCATGATGAAAGGATGTGTGATGCTAGCCTTACCAGCCACCACCTTCTACTTCATTGGAACCCATCGTATCTGTTGCGACGACAAAAATAAGACGTTGATTATTGACTCCCACATCAGCATCCGGTTTTCCTCCATCCAGTACAAATTGCTCAAACCTCTTGTAGAGAGCAGGCAAGTCCCGGTCTCCGATGCCGTACTGGTAAAAGTTGCGTATGCAAGCGATCACTGGCAAGAGATGCATGATAATCTCGATAAGCACTTCGACCACATCCGCAACAAGCTGCGTCCCCATGGTCTCAATGCCTATCGCGTCGGCGGCTATGGCTATGTCTTGCTAGCTATACCTGACCAGGACAACGATCCATAAGCAGTTTTCCAGGGAAATATCCCTGAACACCTCTATTTTTGGGAGGGAAAAGTCCCTGAAAAGAGGGGCTGTTCCCTCCCTCTTTTCTGCACGATTCTCTGGTATGCTTGTCTTGTCAACTGAGACAAGCAGAAAGGAGGTGGCGCTGAGAGCCAGCAGGTGAACAAAGTTGGCTTGTGGGAGAAATATCTGAAAATAGTCCACGTAGCGCGTTTTTGAGTCTTTGACACTCGACAAACGGAAAGGCACGACGCTCTGGAAAAGTTTGGAGCCTTCGACAGAGCGTCGCGAGCGGAAGTTCCCGCATGCTGGAAGTATAGCATGTGGAGGGACTTCCTGTGAAGAAAGGAAAGAAATCTCATGCGTAAGGCTATTTTGACTCTTGTTGTCGCTCTTGCTGTTGTATTGACCTTCGCATCTGCTGCATCAGCTCACCCCGTATCGACATCGCAAACACATCGCCAAGCCCAAGCCCACGGGGCTACTCCTAATGCTAGCGGAGGAGGTTGCGGAAGTGCGAAAACTAATGGCACAGGTGATATCAAGGCCAGCGCATGTATCAGCTATGCCTATCCCTACCTTCAGCCTGATGGATACGCCTCTTTTCACAAACTTAGTAACCATGGCAATATACAAAACTGTCGGTTCCGGCTTACAGTATACGAAAATGGTTCGTACTACACTCGCGTTGACTATAACTGCACAGTCGCTGCTGCACAAAACCAGCAAGATGCCCATTACGGTCCGCTTTCCATTTTCGTTACTGGATCAAGCTCTTGGTACAGCACTGTCCAGGTTACGCTTGAGTACCAAGATAGCTTCGTTACAAACTGTTACCCACCTCAAAGCCCTACTCAATACATCTAAAGGTTCAGTCAATCAAGCAGTTCCTTAGTAAGGAAAGTAAGGACTGCAAGAAACTATCATTTGGACCGAACAAAGAAATGGACTTTGAACAGATTGTAGAGGTGAAATAGGAAAGAAATAGACGGTTTTTCTCAGTAGAGGAAAATCGCCTATTTCTCTTAGAATGAGGGAGGGTACTCTCATTCTCGTAGGAGAAACAACACCCGAAGGCAAAGCAAACAGGCTGTATTTGTATGATTGATCCTTTCAGGATTTTCATGCAACTGTTTGATAGAGAAAACGTATATAAGTCGGTGAAGAGAGTAGTAGGTTACCAGAGGAGAATCTCCATGGCAGAAGAATACTTCCAGTTTTTAGAACGAACACAAAGAAATTTCCATCAAATTGAGTCTATTTTTCAGAAGCATGAGTTTCCTTCTAGTATCCCATGGAGGGACGTAGAAGAAAAACTTATCGCTGCTGGTATTGGTCTTCCAACAAGTCGATCAGTTGTCACCAGGTTACAACAGCAAGTGCAAGAAAAAGGAATATCTTCCGGTTCCCAGGCATATGCGGTACTTCAACAAGAACTGACCAGTTTTCTTAAAAGACGGACACAGTTGCATTTCCCGAAGCAATCTTCTTCAGTGATGCTAGTCATGAGTGATACGGATTCGGGCGAAATTGCCATTGCGAAACTGGCTTATTATTTGAGCCAGAAAGGACACAATGTACTTGTGGTTGCTACCGAAGCTCCTCGTTCTGGTGATATTAACTCATTGAATGTGCTGCCTGAACAGGCGTCTATTTCTGTAATGTATAAGAACGATGATTTAAAGCTTCACTCGTTCGTTCATAATGCGTTGCAAGCCGTTCTGCTGCACACCTTTGATGTTGTCCTTATAGGTACTGCTGCTTCTATACCAGTACAAAAAACATATTTGGAAAAATTAAACAGTATTATAGACGCTGCACAACAAATGATTCCTAATGCCCCTCAAGAACTGCTATTAGTTCTCAATGCCTCACAGGGACCAAACGCGCTACCATATGCACATGCCATTGCACAGACTACTGGATTAACCGGTATTATCCTTTCAAATATAGAGAACACTTCAGCTGGTGGCATTATTTTTGAGATTGCGGATGATCTCAGAGTACCAATTATATTTCTTGACATAGGCGAAAAAATCGAGCAATTAATTCCATTTGACGCTGAGAAGTTTGTCACAGCCCTCTTTGCTCAAGAGTAGGAGCTTGTATTAAACGAGGCTGTTTTCATCATCTGCCTTGTTTTTTCATGTCGAATTATAGGCAGCATAGTGATTGGATAGCAGCAAGAATACCTTACTGCTGCCATTGATTTTACGATAACAAATGCAGGTTAATGCCTGTACCAGAACTGATCCCACGCCTGCCAGAAATTATCACCCGTTGAAATCACCGTTCTTGGCCCGGCAATCTGTACTCCGGTCCGACCAACGAAATCGTTGACGCGGTCGGGGGTGGCGAGTTCGACTTTGAAGGTGACGGGCGAGGTGGTTTTGTAGGGTTTCGGCCAGTTTTCGGGCATGCTCAGCGCCTGCGCCACGCTCATCTCGATGAGAGAGCAGGCATCTCTGGGGGGAAGGTTAACGGATGAGAAGCGGCCGAGGCCGGTCTTGACCTGCGCGGTGACAACGTTGCTGCCGAGCAGGCTGGTGACTTCGCGGCAGGTGGCCTCGTCGCCGGAGACGAAGACTGCCGGGACGTCCCAGCAACCTGCGATGGCCGCCAGGATGCCGCTTTCGCCCACCAGCGTGTCGTTGATCCAGGCGTTGTACCAGGCTTCTGAGGAGACGGTGTGGCAGAGAACGCCGTCGGGCGTTCCGGCCATAGCGTGCGCGCCGACAAATAAGATAGCGTCACAGCCCTGCTCGTAAGGGATGATGTAGCGCGCCCAGGGGTAGCCGAAGACGTATTGCGCGCCCGATTCCAGGTGTTCCGGCAGGAAGCTCTTGAAGCTGTGCGCGCCACCCGCGCCGTGACAGTCGACAACGGTGATATTTGTGGCTCCTGCCGCCCGCGCTCCACGCACTGCCGCGTTCATCTCGTCGGTATACAGTTTCCGGCTCTGTTCGTAGAAGGCACTGCCCGCCGTGACCTGCTCCCAGGTTTCGATGCAGGAGACGCCTTCCATATCGCAAAGAATCACTACACGCATAATCAGCACTACTCGCTTTCAATCAAATTCATTTTTTATGCTTCTCTCGGCCTCGTACTTGTCTTGCGCCGCCTGCGTTTCGGCCTGCGCTCTCTCACGGGAACGACGGGCGGCTCGTATTCGCGGAAGAAACGTTTGCCAAGCTTCCAGCCGAAGTAGCCACAGAGGATGGCCGCCGCCAGCGTGAGCAAAGCCATAGCAACGCGCAGCAGGATCAGCACCAGCAGCGGGTTATGCAGGATGGCCGCCATCGGGTTGGCAAGATACAGGCGACCAAAAACCGCCAGCGTGAGACTGAGAATAACACCAACGGTCACGCCCAGGCAGCAGCCGAGCGGCCCTCCGTTGACCTCGCCCTGCGCCTCCGGCGGCAGTTCCGCCTCTGAGATGGGCGAAGAGGTCTGCCGGTCATCGCCTGTTCCGCCCGGCTGCTGGTCAGCGGGTTCGCTGGACACGCCGGATTCGCCTGGCGCAATGAATTGCATCCCTGCATCGATTGACGGCGGTTCGATCGGGTCGATGGCGTCCACATATTCGTTTTGTGCGTCCGGGTTCCAGGGGTCGCCAGAATCTGGCTCTGGAACAGGATAGTCCTGTGACATGATTTAAAATGTTCCAAACTGGCGGTCTCCGGCGTCACCAAGACCGGGCAGGATGAAGCCGCGATCATTGAGGCTCTCGTCGAGGGCCGCGATATAGATATCAATGTCGGGATGGGTCTGCGAAAGTTTGAGCAGGCCGTAGGGAGCGGCGATGATGCCGACATAGCTCAGGCGCGGAATACCAACGCGCTTGAGGATATTGACGGCGTCGATGGCCGAGCCGCCGGTAGCGAGCATGGGATCAACGGCGTAGCAAACCTGCAAATCAACTTTGTGCGGCAGGCGGTTGTAGTATTCCTGCGCCTCCAGCGTGTCCTCGTCGCGGCGCAAGCCAAGATGCCAGATTTGCGCCTCCGGGATCACCTCGCGAAATGCCTCCGCCAGCCCGAGGCCCGCGCGCAGAATGGGTACCACGCCGATGCCGCCCGCCAGGCGTTGCCCTGTCATAGCCTGCAATGGCGTCTCGATCTCCACCGGCTCCGTCGCCAGCGATGCCGTCGCCTCGTAGGCCAGCAAAGTGCCGATCTCCTTCACCAGCCGATAAAACTCTGCCGGGGTCGTTTTCGTCTCGCGCAGCCGGGTCATCTTATCGGCCACTACCGGATGTTGCGAAATATGCACGCGCGGCAGACCCAGCACCTCTTCCCGCTTCGGCTGCGGCACTCCCTTCATTGGCAAACTCGGTCGCTTCCGGCCCTCCGTAGAAGTAGACGTCTCTGTCATAACTTACTCTCCTGATCTTCCTGTCTTTTATGCTTATTGAGCCTTCTCTGGCCC
Source organism: Chloroflexota bacterium (assembly GCA_902810755.1). The sequence goes on along the minus strand of CADDYT010000117.1, from coordinate 9,773 downwards.
CTGAATCGTTTTTGCTGTAGGGCAATATTTCATCCCACATTGTACCAGAGTTGAGCTAGCCCGTCGAATCTATGATATACTAGGCCGCATGATAGTAGGCATCTGTCAAATTACATTACACCTGCCGACCTGTCACTCGCTGAAGGAAAAACGGCAGGTCATTAAATCTGTGATGGCGCGGGTGCGGCACCAGTTTGAAGTGGCGATTGCCGAGGTGGAGGAGCAGGATCGCTGGCAAATAGCCATCCTGGGCGTGAGCTGTGTCAGTAATAGCAGGCAGCACGTTGATGAAATCCTGGGACACGTGGAACGTTTTATAGAAGAGAGCCGTCCCGACCTGACCGTGACGAATGTCGAAACTGAAATTATTAGCTGGTGAAGAACATATGCCATTACAACCTGTAGAAAAATTGCAATCGATGCCGGTCACTTCTGTCTCTGTGCTGGGCGTGCGCGTAGACCGTATCGGGCAGCAAGCCGCGCTGGACGCAATGGAGGAGATGATCGAGCAGTGGCGCAGCAGCGAAACGACGTTGTCATGCCGACAGATTGTGACGGTCAACCCTGAATTTGTGATGGCGGCACAGCGCAACGCCGCATTTCGCGACGCCATCAACGAGGCGGCGCTGGTGCTGGCGGACGGCGTGGGCGTCGTATGGGCAACGCGCTTCCTGGGCGAGCCGACGCCGGAGCGCGTGACCGGCACAGATACGCTGGCCGAGCTGGCGAAACGCTGCGCGGCGAAAGGCTATCGCCTCTACCTGCTCGGCGCGGCGCCAGGCGTGGCGGAGGCAGCGGCGCAACGCCTGCAACAACTCGCCCCCGGCCTGCCTGTTGCCGGAACCTATGCCGGTTCGCCTGCTCTGGAGGAAGAGGAGGCGATTATCGAGCGCGTGCGGGCGGCGCAGGCGGACGTGTTGTGCGTGGCCTATGGCGCGCCCGCGCAGGAACTGTGGATCCATCGCAACCTGGCGCGCCTGCCCGTTGCCATCGCTATGGGTGTGGGCGGCGCGTTCGATTTTCTCTCCGGTCGCCAGCGCCGCGCGCCCCACTTAATGCGGCGTATCGGCCTGGAATGGCTCTACCGGCTCTATCGCGAACCCTGGCGCTGGCGGCGCATGCTGGCGCTGCCGCAATTTGCTCTACGGGTACTGCTCAAAGGACGGAATAAGGCATGACGCTTGACGCTCGCACTCTCGAAATCTCCCCCGCGCGCCTGCGCTCGCTCATCGACGCTTTTGCCGGGAAGCGCGTGCTGGTAATCGGCGATATGGTGGCAGATGAATACCTGCTCGGTCGGCCCACACGCATCGCCCGCAACGCGCCGATACTGATTCTAGAACTGGACGAGGAACGCACCATCCCCGGCGGCGCGACCAACGTTGCCGTCAATGCCTGCACGCTGGGCGCGGACGTTTTCCTGGCCGGGGTGGTCGGCGACGATCTGCCGGGGCAGAAGTTGCGCAAGGCCATCAGCGATCTGGGCATGCACCAGGATGGCCTCATCACCGACCCGCAGCGCCCAACCTCGACCAAGACGCGCATTCTGGCGGGCAGCCCGCAACTGGTGCAGCAGCACGTCGTGCGCATCGACCGCGTGGATACCTCAGAGGTGCGCGAGCCATATAAGGGGCAAATCATCGACTATATCCGCCAGGCGCTGCCGGAGATGGACGCGGTCGTCCTCTCGGACTACGAAAACGGCGTCATCAGCCCCGATATCATTGACGTGTGCATCCCGCTGGCGCGGCAGCTCAATAAGATCATCGTGGTGGACTCGCACGCCTCGCTCTTCCGCTTCCAGGGCGTCACCGCGCTCACCCCGAACCAGCCAGAAGCGGAATTGACACTGAACATGACCATTACTTCGCAGGAGCAACTCAACGAGGCCGGCCAGCGTCTGCTTGACGGCAGCGCCGCACGCGGCGTGCTGATTACGCGCGGCAGCGAAGGCATGAGCCTCTTTGAGGTCGGAGAAGCGCCACTCCACCTGCCCATCCATCGCCTCAATCACAGCAGCGAGATTGTCGATACCAACGGCGCGGGCGATACCGTAGCCGCCACCTTCACGCTGGCCCTGACGGCAGGGGCGAGCATGGCCGAGGCGGCCTATCTCTCAAACGCGGCAGCCGCCCTCGTCGTGCGCCGCCTGGGTGCAGCCAGCAACACCCCGGCAGAACTGATGAGCGCAATCCAATGAAGAGAAGTGATATACGACAAAAAATCTTGAAGCGCGAACAGATGGCGGAGGTTGTGCGGCAGCGACAGCAGCGCGGCGAACGCGGCGTCTTCACCAACGGCTGCTTCGACCTGCTGCACCTCGGCCACGTGCGCTACCTGCAACAGGCGCGAGAACTGGGCGATTTTCTCATCCTCGGCCTCAACAGCGACGCCAGCACGCGCCGTCTGAAAGGGCCGGGCAGGCCGCTTGTGCCGCAGGAGGAACGCGCCGAAATCCTGGCCGCGCTGGCCTGCATCGATTACGTGACCATTTTTGATGAGCCAACGGCTGGCCCGCTGGTTGCCCTCTTGCAACCGACCATCTATGTCAAGGGCGGCGACTATGCCAGCGCGCAGAGCGGAACGGCCTGTGAGCCGGACACGAGCCGCCTGCCGGAGGCAAAGGTCGTGCGCGAGTACGGCGGCATCGTGCGCCTCATCCCCTACCTGCCGGGCCACTCGACAACCGAACTCATCGCGGCGATTCAACGCCTGCCTGAACATTCTTCGTAGTATGGGAGCATCTATTTCATGGCAAAAGATTCAGTGGAAGAACAATCAGAGACGCAGAAAACACCTTCGAATATTGAAGCGATACCCGTCACGCGCGCCGGAACGCCCGATGTCGGACAGGCGCCCGAACCGCTGCCGGTGGCCGAGAAAGCGGGAGCCGAGAAAACTGAAGCGTCTTCTGGCGAACGACGGCACATCGTCAAGTCGGCCTCGCTGGTCATGCTTGGCAATCTGGGCAGCAGCGTGATGGGCATGGTGCGCCAGATCGTTGTGACCTCACTCGGCCCCGCCATCGCCGGCCCGTTCAACTCCGCCATTCTCCCCGCCCGCACCTTCAACGACTTCCTTGTCAACGGCTCGGTGAGCGGCGCGTTGATCCCGACCTTCAATGACTACGCCGATAAACGCGACGAGCTGCGCCGCGTCGTCTTCACGCTGGTCAACCTCATCCTGATCGTGATGGTCGTGGCGGCGATTCTCTACACGCTGCTCGCGCCCAGCTTCGTGAATTTTCTGGTGCAGGGCTACACGGGGCCGGAGAGACAGCTTGCCCTGCAATTCTCGCAGATCATCTTCTTCTCGCTGATCGCGCTGGGGCCGTTTGCCGTTCTGCTGGCGGCGCTGTTCGCGCTCAAAGAATTCGGCTGGCCCGCCTTTGCCACCGCCTCGTATCACATCGGCATTATTCTCGGCGCGCTTGTCAGCAGCCTGCTTGGCAAGCAGCATTACGGCTATCTCGGCCTCTCCTTTGGCGTCATCGTCGGGGCTATCGGCGAAATTGCGCTGCTGCTGCCGGGCATGCGCAACCAGCACCTGCGCTACATGTTCGTGCTGGATCTCAAGCACCCGGCCCTGCGCCGCATCGTCAAACTCTATGCACCCATCTCCTTCAGCTTTCTGCTGACGATGGGCCTCGTCTTCTTTGACCAGCACCTGGCCTCGCTCACCCCCGGCAACGGCGCGGCCAATTACGTTGCCATGACAGCGGCAACGACGCTCATCCAGTTCCCGGTTGGTCTGGTCGCGGCGGCGCTCTCCTTCGCCGTGCTGCCCACGCTCTCAGAACACGCGCGCGCCAACGATCTCGACCGCTTCAAAGCCACCCTGCAACTCGGTTTCCGCCTGGGCCTGCTGCTGATGATCCCCGCCGCCGCCGGCCTGATCGTGCTGCGCGAACCCATCGCCTTCCTCATCTTCAGGCACCACAATGAAAGCAGCGCCGATGCCGCGCTGATCGCCGTTGCCCTGCAAAACTACGCCTACCAGCTCCCGTTCGTGGCCGTCGACCAGCTGCTCATCGCCGCCTTCTACGCGCGCAAGAACACCATCATCCCCGTCTCCGTGTATGCCGCGAGCCTGCTGGGCTATCTCGCCGTCGCCCTGCCCTTCTGGCAGACCATCGGCATGCCCGCGCTGGCCTTCGCCAACACCGTGCAAAACTCGCTGCACGCCATCATCCTGCTCGTGCTGCTGCGCCTCGCCATCGGCTCCCTGCGCGTGCGCGAGACGCTGCCCACCGTCCTCAAAATCTTGCTGGCAACCGCGCTGCTCGTTGTCGTCGCCTGGGGCCTGCAAACACTGTTCAGCCACATCGCTCTCTTCTCACTGCAAAGCCTGACCGGCGAACTGCTCACCGTCCTCATCGCCGGTGGTCTCGCCGCCGCCGCCTACTTCGCCTGCGTTTTGCTACTGCGTGTTGAGGAGATCAGGCTGCTGAAAGGAGCAGTGCTGGCGAAACTGGGGAAACGCTAGAGGGATACTCATATCAAAACAGGAGAGGCGCGCGCCTCTCCTGTTTTTTATATTTCTCGCGCCATAAGTTTATGAAGCCGCATAAATCGCCGGCCTGTATCTGGGCGGAGGAATCGGTTTGCCTTCTGCCTGCGCGGCCTCAAGCCACGCCTTCTTCGCGATTTGAACCTGCCGGAGAGCCTCTTCCGGCGTCTCCCCAAAAGCAGAGCAAAACTTCAGATCAGGGATATCGGCGATATATCCCTCATCTTCCTCGCTATAGAAAATGTTGATATGGTAATCTTTCATGATTAATCTCCTGGCTCAAGGCCATATTCCTCAATCAACTGCAAAAACTGGCGCACTTGATAAGCTTTGGCTTTGCCATTCTTCTCTTGTAAATTGAGCAACTCAGGTACTTCTGGGTGCGTAAATAAATATGTGATGACTACCGTTAATCCTCGACAGGCGAAACCCAAAAGCCTCAACAAGCACAATCATTTCATTGAACTGAAGGTTATGTGGGCTTGACAGGGCTTGAAACAACAACTTACGTTTGTTCATTTTGACCTACTAGACCTTATTCTTGCCTCTATTATACCCTGTAGATAGTGTTTTGTACATCACTTCTCCGCTTGCCCTGCTATTCACCGTCTGGAATCCCTTCCCATGATAGGTCTCGCTTTTTGATTAAAAATCTAAGAAGCTTGCTTATTCAAACAGAAAAATCTGAGAAAAAAATCAGAATGGAGCAGAATCTTTTAGTTTCTGCTTAGAGTGGTCTACAGTAGAGTTTATTATTCTTGTAATTTGCGCCCAAAGCAGGTACGCTATTGGCAGGTAAAGAAAGTGAGGGATCTGAAATGCAAATGCAAGAACATATAAAGAGACAACCAGAAATCAGCGACGGCATTCTGGCCCAGCAGACCCTGGCTGGCGACAGCTATTCCTTTGAGGCACTCGTAAAGCGGTACAGCACTCCGCTGTTCAACTTTATCTACCACTTTTTGAACGACTACGACCAGGCATGCGATATTCTTCAGCATGTATTTATTCAGCTCCATACCTCATTGCCTTCATTGCGCACCGATAAGCCGCTGAAGGCATGGCTGTTCCAGGTGGCGCGCAACCGCTGCCTTGATGAACTGCGGCGCAAACGGGCCATTCACTTCTCCGAACTGGAGACCAGCAACGACGAGGACGAGCTTTCTCCGCTGGCCGCTATTCCCGATGGCAGCCCGCTGCCGGAGGAACTGGCGGAGCAGCACGATCTGCAACGCCGCCTGCAAGAGGCGATTGAAACGTTGCCGATCAAGTTTCGCATGGTGGTCCTGCTGCGCTACACGGGTCAATTGAGCTTTGGCGAGATCGGGCAGGCGCTCGATATGCCGGAGGCAACGGCCAAGACCTACTTCCAGCGCGCCAAGCCCTTGCTGCGTGCCGCGCTGGCAAAGCAGTCTTCCGTTATTTCAGGATAACTGACGGCAAAGTACAACAACAGGGATAGACAGGGCAAAAGAGGAACAAGTCCACAGGCTTCACGGGGCCTGTGGGCTTGTTTTATTGATATGTTACACACAGAAGTACCGCCAGCTCAGGAAGTGAAACCGCATTTCTGTTCCGTTCGTGCTAACAGAGAAGACAAAATTAAAATTCGATGAGAGAGTGGTAGCATATGGAAGATCGAGAAATGCCTTTTTTTGAAGATGAAAACGAATGGCCCGACGATGTCGATTGCCTGTTTCATCTCTTGCAATCAGTAGAACCGCCACCGGCGTTGATCCGACGTATTATCTCGCAGGCGCAGACGCCATACGGGCAGAGTTGCATCCCTGTCTCTCAACGCCTGCAATCTCAGCTCGCAAAGAACCTGCTGGAACATCTGGTGATTCTGCCCCTTGACGAGCCGGATGCGCGACAATTGCGTCGGAATCTTTGCTAGGCTGCTTGCCGCCATCTTTACGGATTGACCATAGCCGACAGCTATTTTCTGCGTTCCCTGCTTCGACGGGCCTGTACGGCCCGTCTCTTTTAGAGGATAACATGTTCAGACCATTTTGCAGGAAGAGTATGCTATACCCGCGCAAACAGGTCGTTCTCGCCGGGGACATCCGGGCCGACACGGGAAGCGGCAAGCTGGTAGTATTCGTAATTGCGCCATTTGCGCTGGATTTCCTGCGGGATGGCGTCAAAGGCGGCGTTCGTGTTGAGCTGGGTGCGGTGCATCGACCACGAGCGGTCTTTGCGCTCGCGCACGGCTTCCACATCGAGCCGGACGCTGATCAGTTCGTCGGGCAGGCCAAGCGTATCGGGATTGAGCCTGCTCATCCACTCCTGCGCATCCAGGTCTTGCGCCTGCATCCACTCGCCCATAGCGCGAATGGCGCTGCGCGGGAATGAGGTGTAGTAGAGCTTGGAGACCGCGTGCGCCGCCCCCAGTTCGGGGTACTGCACGGCGTCGGCGGCGGCGTGGAAGGCGCTGGTAGTGTGCCGGTAAATGGCAATATGATCTGGATGGCCATAGCCACCGGTTTCGTCGAATGTTACAATCACCTGCGGGCGGAACTGGCGAATAATGGCGACCAGTTTCCCCACCACTTCTGCCGGATTGGCCTGAATAAAGGCCCGCGCATCCTCGTTTTCCGGTGTCCCCGCCATGCCGGAGTCGCGGTAATCGAGGAACCAGAGATGATTTACGCCCAGCACTTCGGCGGCCGCGCGCAACTCTCCCTCACGCACCTGCCCCAGCGTCTCAGGGGTGGCAAGCGCCGGGTCGGCTATTTCTCCAACTTCTCCTCTGGTAGCGCAGACCAGACCCGTTTCGGCCCCGGACATGCTATACTGTATGAAAGCGCCGCTCATAGTCCCCTCGTCATCGGGATGAGCGAAAATACCAAGCAAGCGTTTTGTTGACATATTACGTATCTTTCTCAACAGACGTATTGCTAGCAGGTTCATGGGTCAGTCTGTACCCACACCCTGAAACCAGAATACACGACTTTTTGTAATATTACCGTTGTATCATCACGCGGAAAAACTGTCAAATCGCCTGTGCAGGAGGAGGAAGAAAGCAGCATGACCAGAAGCGTACTGGAAAACGAATTGCAGGACCTCGACGCGCAAATACTGCGTCTGGGCAGCCTGGTCGATGACGCGCTGGACAAGGCATTGACCGCCCTGGAGACAGGCGACCTGGCAAAATCAGGAATGGTGATTGAGGCCGACTCCATTATCGATGGCTTGCGCATGGCTATTGAAGAACACACGATCCGTCTGCTCACTTTGCAGCAGCCTCTGGGCAGCCGCGACCTGCGCTATCTCACGTCCGCCCTCTCCATCGCCGGCGACCTGGAACGCATAGGCGACGGCGCGGCGGGCATCGCCACCATCATGCTACGTATGTCACCGCTCCACGTCAATGGCGACAACGCTACCGGCCCTCGCAGCCATCCGCCTGCCGCGAACGAGGCGGCCAGAAAAGGGAGCGAGCAGGGCAGCGAAATTACCGAAGAGGGAATTGTACGCAGCTTACTCAATCTCGGAAACGAGGCGCGCCGCGTCTTACAGGGAACGATGGAGGCATTCGCCAGACGCGACGTGGAAGCGGCCCGCTACATCTGGCAGGAAGATGATGTGGTCGATGTGTGTTACCACCTGGTACGTCACGACCTGATGGCTCTGCTCGGCGGCGCGCACGCCATCCCCGCGCTACAAAATGACGCCCTCATTCTGCAGCGCGCCACCTACCTGCTCTGGATCGCCCACAAGCTCGAACGGGTCGCCGACCACTGCACCAACATCTGTGAGCGCATCGCCTTCATCGTCGAGGGCGAAAGCAACATCAAACCGCTCGAAATGGAATGAAGACTTATGCTCCTCTGTCCACAAGCTCCAGCGCGCCCGTCTTGATGTTGATGACGAGGCCATGCACGGGAATCGCTGGCAGATAGGGGCTGCGGCGAATCACATCGACAACTTCGCGCACGTTGATATGCACATCATTGAAGGCGCCGAGCCAGCGCATGAGGCCGTTGATATCGCCCAGTCCCTGCCGCTCAATCAGTTGCTGCGGGTCAACGCCCAGCGACTGCATGGAGGCGGTCAGGTTGGCAGCGTTGATGTGCGAGAGGCCGCATTCGGTATGGCCGATAACCAGCACTTCGCGCACGCCCAGCAAGTAGATACCACCCGCGAGGGAGCGAATCAGGTCGTTGGCCGCCCCCGCGCGTTCGGGTTCGGCGATGGTCGCTCCGGCAGTACGCAGCTCCAGCACGTCACCGCGCTCCAACCCCAGCGCCTGCTCAAACATCTTCACCAGCCGACAATCCATACATGTCACAACGGCAGTATGTTTGCGCGGCGCGTGGCCAATAATGGGTAGCGCCTCTTGCCGCAAGAATTGCTGGTTATTCGCCAGAATTTCGTCAAGCATCATCGAAATACTATCCTTTCATCGCATCTCGTATCAAATAACGAACCGGGCTTAGTGTAGCACAGCTTCCACAGATACGACAAGCAACCTCTCGACAGGGCCCTTTTCCTATGCTACACTTCTGATAAAGAATGGTTTTGTAGGAGCGTTTTCGTAGTATGGTTAAAAAGTGGGATGACGGCATGAAGCGGCTGTTCTGGGTCGCGCCTCAGGATTTTGCCTCGTGGCTCATGCCGGGCGCAAAGTACATTGAGAGTGTGAGCGTTGAACTGAAAAACCAGACGCGCACCATCCTTCCTGACAAATTAGACCGCATCGAGGTAGAGGAAGAGATGGCGCTGCTGCACGTGGAGTTTCAGAAACGGGCAGACCCCGACATGGCAAATCGTGTCTGGGAATACAACGTACTGGCAACCTTGCAGTACAAGTGTCCGGTCTATTCGTTCGTGATCTATCCGAGACCTGTGAACGGCATCCCTGAGCCGGAGGTGATATGGGGATTAAAGAAATATCCCCCGGTTCATGACTTCCATTTCACCAACATAAAGCTCTGGGAATTGCCGCAAGAGGCATTGCGAGAGACAGGGTTGATGGGCCTGTTGCCTCTGCTCATCCTGACAAAGGACGGCCAGCAGCGGAAGGTTGCTGAAGAGGTCTTTGATGAACTGAGAGAGGCGGGAAAAAACGAGTTGCTATCGGTAGCCCTGTTACTGGCTGGTCTGATCTTTACCAATGATAGCGATCAACGATGGCTCGAAAGGAGGAGTGCAATGTTAGAGGACATTCTGCGTGATAGCTGGGTCTACCAGGACATCTTGAAGAAGGGTATGGAAGAGGGCCGCGAAGAAGGCCGCGAAGAAGGCCGCGAAGAAGGCCG
>CADDYT010000116.1 GCA_902810755.1 Chloroflexota bacterium | reverse complement strand
CAATATCTCCAATGCTTCGCGGGCCGCCAGGCGACCCGCTTCCTTGATGCTGGAGGCGGTTCCCAATCCTAACAGTAAATCTTGTTCGTAGACGCCGACAGTGAAGGTGCGGTCGTTGTTGCGGCCCCCTTGCTCGATGACGCGGTAGCGGGGGAGGCTGCCGGAACGGTGGAGGACGAGCTTTTGCAGGCGGCCCTTGGGGTTGGTGTCGAGCGCGTGCTGGTTGATGATGGGGATGACGGGCAGGATGACGCGGGCGATGAAGTCGCGGGAGGCCTCTGGCCCCTGGTCGATGTGGATGGCCCCGACGATGGATTCGAGGACGTCGGCGCAGAGGGAGTCGCGCGAGCGGTCGTTGAAGGTTCTGAGGTTGGCGATGTCGATGCAGATGAAGGGGAAGAGTCCCAGATGTTGACCGATGCGGGCAAAAACACGACGACTGACCACTTCGGATTTGAGCGCCGTCATCTCGCCCTCCGAAGCGTTGGGGAAGTTGCGGTAGATGTACTCTACGACGTGCGCGCTGATGATCGCGTCACCCAGAAATTCCAGGGTGTCGTATGAGTCTTGTACGGCTGTCTCCGGGCAACATGAATGGTGCGTGATGGCTCGCTTCAACAGCGCGCGGTCGCGAAACGTTACCTGGAGTAGCCGCTCCAGTTCCTCAAGCCTGTCTTCGTTTTCCATATATTCCTATTATATCCTACACAACGCAAAAACGTCAGTCTCTGAACACCTGTTACCTCACTCTACCGGTTGACATTCGACGCAAGATAGCAGTATGCTATGCAAAACGAACTTGAACCGTGCCATGCTGAGCAGCAGCGAAGCATCCGCAAAAACTTGTCTCAGCGTGGCTCCCACAGATGCTTCGCTGTCGCTCAGCATGATACGATGCGAATATGCTCCCAATGCTTGCAGTGCGAGAAGAGGAGAAGAGATTTTGCGATGAATAAGAATCGGCCAGTGGCGCAGATGGTGTTGCTGCTGCTTTCCGTGGCGGGCATCGGCATTGCTCTCTACCTGACCTTTGTCCACTATCAGAATGTTCCCCTCGTCTGCTCCGCACAGGGCTTCGTGGATTGCGCCTTTGTGCTGTCCAGTCCCTATTCTGTCATCCCTGGCACAACCGTTCCCATTACTATTCCCGGCCTCTTCTGGGGCCTTGTGAGCGCGGCGCTGGCGATTGCGGCTCTACGCCTCTCCCCGTCTTCTTCGCAGACGCTGCGCAAGGCTCACATCACCCAGTTTGCCTGGTCGCTGGTGGGCATGCTGACCGTCCTCTATCTTGTCTATGTGGAGATCGTCAAACTGCATACCATCTGCGCGTGGTGTACCGGGATGCATGGTATCATCCTCGTCATGTTCCTGATTACGCTGGTACAGGTGCAGCAGAGACCGGATGTGGTAGAAGAGGATGAGACGGAGGCGGAACTGGAGTCGGAGAGAGTCTAACTCCCTCTTGTCAGCAACGCGGTATCATGGTACACTTCGTGCATTGAGAGTTGCAACTTTTGTTGGCACTGCCCGTAGATACTCATAAATGGAATGCCGGTCGCGGCAGGAATGTTATCTATTTTGTGAGTATGTCTTCTCAGAAACGAGATTAGAACGAGCGGTGACTGGATGGAAACGACATTGCATGCAAGTGGTCCACTGGGCTTGCCGGGCGGTCTGGCCACCCCGGCTCCGGCCCGGAAATCGCGTCGTAAACGCAATATGAGTAATAGTGGCGCTGGAACATTGACGGCTACAGGGGCGCAGGGGGTGAGCGCCGGACGATCAAACAGTAAGAGTCTGGTTGAAGAGCAGAATGCATCTCAGGTCTATACCCGAGGGACGCGAGGAGCGGTCGTGGAGGCAATGAGCGATACCGCGCTTGTCGAGTTGTCGCTCGCCAGCGACCAGGACGCTTTCTCGGTACTCGTCGAGCGTTATAAAGATGCCGTACAGAACCTTGCCTATCGGATGCTGGGAAATCTCACCGAGGCAGAAGATGTGACGCAGGAAGCCTTTGTACGCGCCTATACCCAACTCGCCAGCTATAAGGCTGAGCATAAGTTCAGCACCTGGCTACTTTCGATTGCCTCTCACCTGGCCATCGACCAGTTGCGCCGCCGCCGTTTCCTGGCGTTGCCGCTCGAAGATGTACCGTTCCTTGAGTGGATTACGGATATGGGCGTCGGGCCGGAACAGTCGGCGCTGGCGGGCGAGCAGCAGGATGAGATTCAGGCATACCTGCAAAAACTGCCCGGCAAGTACCGCGCCGTCATCGTCCTGCGCTACTGGTACGATTTCTCCTACGAGGAGATCGCCGCCGCGCTGCAACTGACGCCCGCGCTGGTCAAAGCGCGCCTGCACCGCGCCCGCGAACTACTCGCTCGCTCTATGCAGCAGCATAAGCAGAATGAGGAGGAGCAGATCGATGCGCTGCCACGACGCTAAACTTTTGCTGGCCATCCGGCGCAACGGTGATCTCCCGGAAGAGGATATTCCGGCGCTGCAAGAGCATGTGCAACAGTGCCCGACGTGTCGCGCTTTCGAGCGGCGTCAGAGCAAGGTCGATAGCCTGTTCCGCGATGCCGCGCCCTTCGTCCCCTGCACGATCCCAACCGATCGTATCATGCGCGCCATCCAGCAGCAGCAGCGTATCACGCAGCAACTTGAGGACCTGCGCGGTCAGCAACGATCACGGATGGCCCGTGTGGGCATCTTTGGTACAGCATTCATCGCCACCGCAGTCTTCCTGCTCAGTTGTCTCCCGCTGCTGGCTTTCGTCTTGCTCCTTACGCAGCCGGGGCTGGCGGACAGGACGCTGGCTCTCCTGGGCGACATCATTAATATCCTGCTCGTGCTGGGCCAGTATATCCAGACCGGCCTGGCGCTGGTCACGTACAACAACTGGCTCTTACTGGGCGTTGCCTTCGCCGTTGTTGTGATGTTTGGACTATGGCTCCGCCTCATGCGCTACCCACAGGAGGCTTAGAGCGAAGCAACGTGAGGTATATATCATGGTCAACGCCATCTGAACCGCAAAAAGGCGACGGCCATGATCGGGAGTTCCAGTATGTTCAAAAGCAGATCTCGACGGTGGTACGCAACTATCCTACCCGGCATTGTGCTACTCACCGTCTTTTTCATATATAGCGGTTGGTGGGGAAAAATGCCCGGCGCGTCGCACGCCAGTACAGCAATGCTTGCCCGCGCCGTCAGCACAGACGGCGGGTGCAGCAGCGGCGGACCGGATTTTGGCGGCACAGTCGTTATTGATACACAGCAGGTCGTCTGTGATTCGTTGATGGCCTTCGGCAGCAAGGTGGCCATCAACGGTGAGGTGCGCGGCGATGTCGATGCCTTCGACAGCACGGTCGTCATCGCGGGGAAAGTGGATGGCAATATTGTCCTCTACAACGGCACGCTCACTCTGCAAAATGGCTCAATCGTCAATGGCACGATTGATCTGTATGGCAGTCGCTGGGAACCGGGAGCAGGCTCTATACATAGACAGCCGACGATGCATGCGACGACGCTCGCCTGGCTGTCTGGCGAGATAAGCCATTTCAGTTTCCCGTTCTGGTCGATTCTGATCTGGGCCGGGCTGGGTCTGATGCTCATCTGGCTCTTGCCAGAACACTTAACGCTGGTGCGGGCAACGGCTATACAGAACACGAAGCGAAGTTTTGTCGTCGGGCTATTGAGCGTCTTGCTGGCGCCGCCCGTGCTGGTGGTGCTGATGGCGCTTATCCTGCCGGTTCCCCTGGCAGTGGTCATCCTTCTCGGGCTGATCGCGGCCTGGGCATTTGGTATGGTAGCCATTGGCTGGTTCATCGGCGAACACATCGTTCACGCCATTGACCCACGACACAACTCGCGCCCCGTGCAGGTGGTGGTAGGACTGACAGCCCTGGCGCTGCTCGGTTCTCTCCCTTATATTGGCTGGCTGATCAATCTCCTGGTCGGGCTGCTCGGGCTGGGGACGGTTTTCCTGAGCCGCTTCGGGACACGGCTCTATGGTCAGCCCAGAAAGCCGCTCGACTTTTAAGGTATAATGTGGAGGATGGAAGCGGGCGGCTCTGCATCCTGTACCCTTTCTATAGATCAATGCTTCCACTCATGGGAAGCGCGAAATGGGCAAAAGGTACTACCTTCTGCCCTTCTGCTTATTCAGATGAGAAGATGTACAAAGAAGTTGGAAAGATGGGACGACCACATCCAGTACCATCTGTAGCAGAACAGATTGATGACACATGGGGAACCAGCCCTACAGAATACGTGGTCGCCGAGGTGAACATGAGCATTGATGTTGAACTAACCGACCTTGCCTACGGCGGCGATGCCGTAGGCCGCTACGAGGGGCGAGTGCTTTTCGTTCCTGGAGGGATTCCAGGCGAGCGAGTGCGCGTGGATATCGTCGAGGAGCGTCGGGGCCATGCACGGGCGAATCTGCTGGAAATCCTGCGTCCCGCACCGGAGCGGGTCGAGCCTCCCTATCCCGAACTGATAGATAGCGGTTGCCAGTGGCAGCACATTGCCTACCCGGCGCAGCAGGCATGGAAAGCCCATATTGTGCGCCAGTTGCTGGTGCGCATCGGCAAACAACCGGACGCGCTTGTCCGTCCCACCATTGGCATGCCCAACGGTGTCTCACCCTGGCATTACCGCAACATCGCCCTCTTCTCCGTCGGCCCCAATAACGAGGTAGGCTTCAAACTGACGGAGAGCCACGATATCCAGGACCTCCAGAGCTGCGCCCTGCTGCATCCCGCGCTCGATATGGTCTACCAGCGCGTGCGCGCCAGGTTGCACAACTACTTTGGAGAGGCGCTGTGCGAAATGATTCAGGGCTTCACTATTCGTGGAGCCATCGGCACGGTCGCCAACGGGGGAGGCGCGAACCTTGCCACTGCAAAGGCTGTTCCCACGCTCATCAGCCTGCACACCCGCCCCGGCTCGTTTATTGAAACGCCGCAACAACTCGCGCACGAACTTATGACCGTCGCCCCCGGCATCGTCGGCGTGATCGTAGAGCGCGTGGGTGGGCGCTATGGCCGCGTGGTCGCCGGTCAGGAGTACCTGACCGATGTCATTCTGGGCCATCGCTTCCGCGTCTCGGCGGATTCGTTCTTCCAGGTCAACCACGTGCAGACCATTGCGCTGGTAGAGCAGGCGCTGGCAATGCTGGAGCCGCAGCGCAACGATGTTGTGCTTGATGGCTACAGCGGCGTCGGCCTCTTCTCGGCCTTCCTCTCCCCGCGCGCCGCCCGTGTCATCGCCATCGAGTCGCAGCCCAGCGCCGTCATGGATGCGCGGGCCAACGCGACGTTGAACAATCAGAACAACATTACGGCCCTGGAAGGAACCCTGGAGCGGGTACTGGGGCAACTGCACTATCGACGCGAGCGCATCGACGTGGCGCTGGTAGACCCGCCGCGCGCCGGTTGCCATCCGAAGGCGTTGCAGGCCCTGCAAACGCTCGCGCCGCGCGCCATCTGCTACGTCTCCTGCGACCCCAGCACGCTGGCCCGCGACATCGCCACCCTCTGCGGCCCCTCCGGTCGCTATCGCCTGGTGGCCGCGCAGCCCGTCGATATGTTCCCCCAGACCTATCACATTGAGACCGTCGCCCTGCTGGTGAGAAACAGCATACGATGAAGAAAGAGGAAATAGACGTGAAAAGGCGCCGGAGCTGATTGCGCGCAACCAGCTCCGGCGCTCTTTCACGTCTATTTCCTGACAAACAGCACGCCAGAGGCGGCGAGCAGGAAGCAGAGGGCAGCCAGACCAAACACCGACTGGTAGCCGATGACGGTCTGACCGGCCCCGGCAGCGAGATTGATGACCAGGCTGCCCAGCACCGGCGCGATGACGGCAGGCAGCGTCGAGGATGCATTCCACACCCCCAGGTCTTTGCCCGCCGCTTCCAGACAGGGCAGCACATCGATGGAGAGCGCCCAGTCCACGCTGGTGTATGCCCCGTATCCCAGGCCAAAGAGGATGCCCAGCGGCCAGAGCCAGTTCATCAGGTGATCGGGAAAGATGACGAAGGCCAGGGAAGCCGCGCTCATACACAGCGTCGCGGCACAGACCACCGGCGCGCGCCGCTTGAAACGGTCCGAAAGGATACCGAAAACAATCCCGCTTGCCACCGCGCCGCAGAGCGTCAGGATTGCCACGATACCCGTCACCTGCACAAAGTTGACCACGTGCTGCACGCGAGCAAAGTAGTATTCGATATACGTCATGAAGAGCGAGAGGCCCAGCATCAACGCGGCACGGGTCGCAAAGACCAGCGTGAAATTGAGGTTGCGCCAGGGAGCGATCCAGTCATGCAGGAAACGCAGCACAAAACTGGAACATGCTTGCCCGCCCTCTTTTCCTGCCTGCTCGTGGCGATGCACCAGCAGCGGCTTTTCGCGCACGCCGAAGACCGTCACCAGCAGGCCCAGCAGTACGAGAAAAGCGGTTATCACGTAGTAGAGACCCGCGTTCAACTGGACAACGCTCCTGTTAAAGGCGTGCAGGCTCACATTGCCAAGCAACCATGCAGCAAGGCCAAGCCCCACTACATTGCCCAGGATCGTCATGCCGCCGATATAGCCTGCCGCTTCCCCGCGCTGCTCGTTCGGCACGCGATCAGGCACCAGGCTTTGATAGGCGGGTCCCAGGATATTTTTCCCGACCAGCAAGAGCGCCAGCCCGGCCAGGAAGAACGCCATATTGTTCGCATTGACCAGCAGCGGCGTGCTGAGCAGTAACACCAGGCCACCAACGGCGATATACGGGCGACGCCGCCCGAAACTGCCGCCGGTGCGGTCAGAGAGCATGCCAACGATGGGCGGCATGCAGAGCGAAATGGCGGCGGCAGCCATCATCAGCCAGCTCAAAAAGGCTACCTGCTGCGCGCTTCCTACCTGATTTGAGGAGATAAACAACACAATTTGCGCCGGAATGACGATCGGCAACAGGGCCGCCGCCTGCGCGTTGAGGGAAAACCACAATACATTCATCACCAGTTGCTCTCCTCTGGAGAGCCGGGAAACCTTTACCTCTTGTACCAACCTCTCAGCAACACTTTCTATCCTGTTCGCGAAGCGATGCTCGCTTCCTCATCGTTATCCATCACCGCTCGCGGAAACACATCCGCGCTTTTCCAGTTACACGCTCTATTACAGCATATGCCCCTGCATACGCCACGCCTTCCGGCAGCGCCTTGCGGCCCCTGTAGAAGAGGCTCAATGCAGTTACACCGACTATTTTCTCTTCAGAAAGATAGTACTTTCTGGTATCACGTGTGCGGTACTCTCCGGTGAGACAGCATCTCCCACACCCCTGCCGACGCAGGCCAGCCGCCAGGGGTGGCCCTACGAGAGACGATATGGTTCACGCCGCTTGTGGAGAGGCCTGTAGAGTAGGGCCACCCCTGGCGGCTGGCCTGCAACCTGCGCTCCTGTGACATTAGATCATATCGCGCGGCGTGGGGCGGCGGCTCACCATGACCTGAATTTCTCCGCCCGGAACCATGCGCGTCCCCGGCGGTGGGCTTTGCTGAATCACCAGCCCCGGCGCGGTACTGGCGGCCACCTCGCTCTTGACCACCACATGCAGGTCCATTTCGCCTGCTATCGCCATCGCCACTTCCAGTTCCTTGCCCTCCAGATTCGGCACCCCGTTGCTATCCATCTTCTTCTCTAACAGCGTCACCACGCGGCCAAACCAGTCATAGAGCTGATCTTTCTCCTTCTGCTCCTTCTCCGCCTGATCGGCCTTCTCTTTATGGCCCTTAATATTGTAGATCGTATCCTGAACCACAAAGGGGTGATCGACGTTCTGCAATGTAATATCAGGATTGCTGCCCGGCGTCTCGATAAACACGCTGCCAATATCAAGTATCCGTTCAATAACGTTACTCACCTTGACTTTGATATCGCGAATATTCTTGTACTCAGTCTCGGCACGGGCCTCGAAGAAAAACATCAGGCGGCGTTCGATATCGATGATGCGTTTATTGGTCAGGATATAGACATCATCGACATAGTTGGCATAGATCAAAGCCCCCCATACCAGCATGGCGAAAACGACTATGCCCATCATGAACCACCAGTAACCGGCGAAGGATTGACCCACAACGCCGAAGGCGGGAAAGATGGCGGCCATCGAAAGCGCGGCCAGGGTAATCAGCACGGGGAGCAGCAGGCGCTTGTAGAGGACATACAGAGAACGCTGAATGTACATCACCGTGTATTCGCCCGACAGATAATGCACATCGGCGTAAAGGCGCATGGGGAAGCCGAACTTGCGGCGCGGCCCCGGCAGATGGTCAGCATTGGGAAAAGGCGGGTACTTCTCATCGGCATCGGGAAGCTTCTTCACTTCCTTGCCCTTTTTCAGGTTTTCGAGCAGGGCCGCCATCTCTGCGTCTTGCGGCGTCGGCGTCTTTTCCTTCGGCGGCTGTTTCGCCTTGATATCGCCGCTAATGCCCAGAATCACATCCTTCACATGGCGCGGGTCGGGAATATGCTTGATGACCAGTTCACCGCCGGTCAGGTAGAGGTGCATATTCCCATAGTTCAGCAGGTACGCCAGCAGCGAATCTAGATCCAGGCCGATCTGCACCACGCGCTCAATCGGCGTCTCCTGCCGCACCGGCTGTAAGACGCCGCGCGAACTGACAATGCGTTTGTTGGTGATAATATAGCTCTCAAACCACCACTCAAGCAGATCTTTCCAGATAAACCAGATCGCCGTGCCGATAACCAGCAGGATATTCAACACGAAAAGCACAGGCCAGAGAGAGCCTAACGCCAGACCGGTGCCGGTTGAAAGCCAGGTCAGCACAAGCAGCAGGGCCAGCGAGCCGATCAGGGGCAGAGCAGCAGGGATAAGAAAGAACTTGTGTTTGCGCACCACCAGCCTGACCACCTCGCCCGGCTCCTGGCCGGAAAAATACCATTGCCGGTCGCGCCCGCGCCGCGCCAGAATCTGCCGAAAGCCAAAACGCCGCCGCCCCGAACGCCACATTTCTTCTCTGGTTTGCGGCTGTTGCTGTTGTTGCTGTTGTTGCTGTTGCCGTCGCTGCTGTTGTCGTTGTTGTCGGCCAGAAGTATTGCTGCTCACAGTCTCGCCTCTCCTCTTCTGTGTTTATGTACCGCCGCACTCCATACCGCTAGAAACGATCAACGAGAAAGGCTATTTCTTCGCCCCCTTTTTCGCGCTCGCAGAGATGAGTCCGATCACCACGACCGCTACGACAATGAGAAAGAGTAATAAGAGAGAGCTGCCAATGACACTCTGATCGGGCGAAGAGGCCCTGATACTGATGCTTTTTAGCAACGCGGCAACAGGCGTATTGGCAATCAAGGTGTAAATGGCTACGCCGGCAATGATGCCCGGAATAATACCCATGATACGATCAAAAGGCAACGTCGGTTTCGGAAAGGCCCGGTTGCCGATGAGATAGCCGATAGCAACGATGACGAGAAACGTGATGATCGTCGTGAGCGTAATCGTATTTGCCGAAGGGGCAGGAGGAATACGCGTCCCATTGCCAAAGGCAAAAGGAATACGCACAAACAGCAGGTCGGCAACCCAGGTGCCGCCCCCGACGGCCAGGAACAGGATGGCAGCCAGCAGAAACGCAAGCGAAACAATCTCACGCCGCCAGCCACGCAAAAACCCGATCAGCCCGGTAATCAGAATGATAAAAAACAGATACTCTTGCGCTGTCAACTCCATACTCTCTCTCCCTTCGCTTCAAAGGCGGCAACAAAAGCAGTACCGCGCTGGAATATCCAGATCAATGAACCAACACTAGTCCCCGAAATCCCTCTTTTGCTATTCATGATACCACAGCTTGAAGTGAAATACCACAGCTTGACGCGAAGACCGAAATTCTACCTAAAATACCCCCGCTTTCCATGCAAATCCCCCATTTTTCCTATATTTCCCCCGACCTGTCCCTACTGAACCGTCTCTCCAGTAGAGATTTGCGCCTCTTGCTACGTTTGATACACTGGAGAGGCAGGACCATTGGTCTCGCAGGCACCGCTTGATCGCTTTTTTTCAGAAAAGTCATTGCATATCAGGCAAAAATCGGGCAGGCAGATATGAAAATAGAGAAACAACAGGTTGTGACATCACCGCCGACAGACAATACCGTGTCGGAGCGAAAAGGCCCGGATTCCACAGACAGCGTCACCGGCAGCGTTGAAACAGGCTGGCAGTCCTTGCTATTTTCGCCACTCTGGCTCTGCCTGCTGGCGGCGCTCATCATCCGTGTCTGGCTGGCGGTGCGCACGCATGGCACGCTGGATGGCGACGAAGCCCTGCTCGGCATTCAGGCAGAACACATCCTGCAAGGGGAACGCCCCATCTATTTTTACGGCATCCCCTATTTCGGCAGCCTGGAAGCCTACGTTGCCGCCCTGATCTTTGCTATCTTTGGCCCATCTGTCGCGGCCCTGCGTGGCGAAACCACGATGTTCGGGCTGCTACTGGTCGCGACGACCTGGTGGCTGGCTTCGCTGCTGGCGCGCGCGGCCCGCCTGCCGCGCTACGCCCGCACTATCTTCGCCACCGTCGCCGCGCTGGTCGCCGCCGTCCCGCCGCTCTATGACGGCATTGTTGAAATGCGCACCGGCGGCGGCTGGATCGAGACTTTCATTCTCATGCTGCTGCTGCTCGTCGCCGCCTTCCGTCTAACCACGCGCTGGCGCGAAGGGGCCAGCCTGCGCGAACTGGCTCTGCGCTGGGCGGTCATCGGCTTCCTCGTCGGCTTCGGCATGTGGATCTATCCCCTCATCTCCGAGGCCATCCTGGCGGCAGGACTCTGGATTATCATTGACCGCATCATCGCAATCGTGCAAGATGTGCGCGCTTCAGAGCCGCTGATTGCTGCCCTCTGGCGCTCGCTTCAGGGCCTGTTGCTGGCGGTGGTTGCCATCCCTGCCTGCGTCATCGGCTTCACGCCCGGCATCATCTGGGGCGCGCAGCACCAGTGGGCCAATATCACCTTTATTCGCTCACTCGGCGGTGGTTGGTCTCTGCAACGACTGCGTACTGTCGAACATGTAGCCAGCATGTATAGAACCTGTGTCGCCCCACGCATCATCAGCGGAGCCACACCGGTCGAGAGCAAACTGCTGATGGCGATACACTCACCCCTGCTGCTGCTCGGCGTCTCCTGCATCTTCGCCACCGCCGCCCTGCTCGTCGTCTCCTGGCTATGGCCTCATCCTGCGCTCGTGCAGACTCGGCGCCTGGCAGCCCTGCCCGCCCTTTTTGGCGTCTGTACCGCCGTGCTGTACTGCACCAGCTCGGCTTCCGCCTCCATCCTGATTTCCTGTACCGCCGACTTCGGCGGCCATTACGCATCCACACTGGCGCTGGCGCTGCCATTCTTCTTTGCCACCGTTTTCACACTTGCCAGCATGCTCCTGTACGAGAAAAGCAGAAAGCAGCAAATAGCGACCACCCGCGAAACTCACGAGGCAACGGCAGCCCCGACCGCGCCATCAGTAGAGGCAGCCGCGCGCCGTCTCTCACTGGCGGCACTCATCGCACTGGGCGCGCTTCTGCTCGCCTACCTGGGCGGCCAGGCCGTGACGTATGGCTTAACTAACGGCGACGAAGCCTTTCAATCGGCCTACTGCACCATCGCCCCGGCCCATTACGAGCCGATCATCGCCTACATGGAACGCGAGCATATCCGTTACGCCTGGGCTACCAACTTGCTCGGCTATCAAATCTCCTTTGAGACCGACAACAGGATCATTCTTGCCGATCCCCTGCCGCTTATCCATCCCGCCATCGCCATCAATCGCATCCCCGCCTACACCAACGCCGTGAAAAACGCGGATCGCCCGGCGATGCTGGTCTTCGTCAAACATGGTGACCCACATCCCTACCTGCTCCAACAACTGGACGCGGCCCACATCACCTACAACGTCGCCTTCTTCCCCTCGCAGCCCGGCGTTGATGTGATGGTGGTGACGCCCGTAAATCGTACCGTCTCGCCTCTGGCCTCGAAAAACCTGGATATTTTTTACTGCGCTGTGCGTTAGACGGGCCATCCCCCGGAAGGAAAAATGTTCGCATTTTTCCCGTATTTATGGTATAATAGATGACGGTAGGCGCGATGTGTTCGTTCTCCGGCCCTCCACGTCAAACCCTGTCATACTCCGAGCAGACTGATCTAATATCGCCTTCTGGCTACGTCTGACCTGATTGTTTTGCACTTATAAGGATTCATAGACACATGGAACTTGGAAATATTCGGCAAGTCAGTATTGTTGAGCAGATGTCGACCGCGTATCTCGACTACTCGATGAGCGTCATCGTCTCGCGCGCTCTGCCCGATGTGCGCGACGGCTTAAAGCCCGTTCACCGCCGCGTCCTCTATGCGATGGACCAGATGGGCCTGCAATCGACAAAATCGTTTCGTAAAAGCGCGGGTATCGTTGGCGAAGTGCTGAAAAGCTACCACCCGCACGGTGACGCCGCCGTGTACGATACGCTGGTGCGTATGGCGCAGCCCTGGGCCATGCGCTACCCGCTCGTGCTGGGCCAGGGCAACTTTGGCTCCCAGGACGATGACCCGGCAGCCGCCATGAGGTATACCGAAGCTAAAATGGCAGCCATCGCCGACGAGTTATTGCGTGACATCGACAAAAATACGGTAGATTTTGTCCCCAACTATGACAACCAGACCGAAGAGCCAACGGTCATGCCCGCGCGCCTGCCCAACCTGCTGCTCAACGGCTCAACCGGCATCGCCGTCGGCATGGCCACCAATATTCCACCGCACAACCTCGTCGAAGTCTGCAACGGCATCGAATACCTGATCGATAACCCGGAAGCCACCACCGAAGAACTCTCACGCATCATTCGCGGCCCCGATTTTCCGACCGGCGGCATCATTCAGGGGCGTGAAGGCATCCGCAACATGTACGCTAACGGACGCGGACGCATCGTCGTGCGAGCGCGCACGCGGCTGGAAGAGGCCGAACGCGGGCGCGTCAGCATCATCGTCACCGAACTGCCCTACCAGGTCAACAAGGCAGACCTGGTGCGCAAGATCGCCGAACTGGTACGCGACAAGAAGATCGATGGCATCTCCGAGGTGCGTGACGAGTCCGACCGCCAGGGCATGCGCATCCTCATCGAGTTGAAACGCGACGCCAACCCGGAACGCATCCTCAACCTGCTCTACAAATACACGGCTATGCAGAGCGCCTTCAACGCCAATATGCTGGCCCTCGTCGACCAGCAACCGCGCACGCTCACGCTCAAAGCCTTCTTACAGCACTACATCAACCACCGCGAAGTCGTCATTACGCGCCGCACGCGCTACGAACTCGCAAAGGCCGAGGCGCGTAAGCACATCCTCGAAGGCCTGAAAAAAGCCCTCGATCAGCTTGACGCCGTCATCAGCGCCATCCGCGCCTCACAGTCGTCCGAAGTGGCGCTGACCAACCTGCAACAGCAGTTCGGCTTCTCCGAGGAGCAGAGCAGGGCCATCCTCGACATGCGCCTGGCCCGCCTGGCCGCCCTCGAACGGCAGAAGGTCGAAGACGAGTTGAAGGAAGTCCTCAAAAACATCGACTACTATCACCTGCTGCTCTCCGATATCAACGAGATTCGCAGGCTCATCAAGGCCGACCTCACCGAACTGAAAGAGAAATATGGCGACGCGCGCCGCAGCGATATTCGGGAGGCCGAAGCCGGTGAGTTCAAAGATGAAGACCTCATCCCCAACGAAGAAGTCGTGGTCACGCTAACGGAGAAAGGCTACATCAAGCGGCTGCCATCCAGCACCTACCGGGCGCAGCGGCGCGGCGGCAGAGGCATCACCGGCATGACCACGCGCGAAGATGATACCGTGCGCCATCTGCTCATCACGCACACGCACGACAGCCTGCTTTTCTTCACCGACCGGGGCCGCGTCTTCCAGCTCAAGGTCTACGAACTGCCCGAAGTGAGCCGCACGGCGCGCGGCGAGCATCTCATCAACCTCATTTCCATCGAGCAGCGCGAGCGCATCACTGCGCTGGTGGCCGTGCCAAAGGGCATCAGCCGCGACTTCATGGTCGTCGGCACGCGCAAAGGCGAAGTCAAGAAGACGCCGATGGACGAATTTGAGGTCGTGCGTCGCCAGGGCCTGATCGCCATGAACCTGGAAGAGGACGACGAACTGATCGGCGCGAAACTGGCCCACGCCGATGATGACGTCCTGCTCATCAGCGCGCACGGCAAGGCCATTCGCTTCCCCGTCGCCGACCTGCGCTCCGCCTCACGTATGAGCGGCGGCGTGCGCGGCATGCGTCTGGAAGAAGGCGACGAAGTGGTCTCACTCAACCTTGCGCTCCCCGATAGCCAGTTGCTCGTCGTCACCGAACACGGCTACGGCAAGCGCACTCCCATCGAGGAGTACCCGTGTCACGGGCGCGGCGGCAGCGGCGTCATTACCGCCCACATCAACGGTAAGACCGGCAACATCGCAGCCGCGCGCATCATCACAGACAAAGACAACGACCTGATGATCATTTCAGCCGGCGGCGTCGTCATCCGCACCAACGTCAACGCCATTCACGTTCGGAGCCGCTCCACCCAGGGCGTCAGCCTGATGCATCTTGCTGAAGGCGACAGCGTGGTAGCCGTCTCCACCACCAACGGCAAAAAGCTCGCCTCTGAAAGCGAAGCCGAAGTCTCCGACGGCGAGGATGAAGACAATGGGGAAAATGAGGCTTACGAGGAAATGGGAAATAATAACGGGGAGATGATCGAAGAGAACGGCGAAGATGCATAACATGCTCTGAGGAGAAACACGTTTGGATGATGAGTAGGATCAGGGCGCAGCTGGTGCGCCCGTGGTCCCACTCTGGCACCCATTCCAGCGCCCTGACCTCATCAGGAGCTTTGCGGCAATAGGTTCACTTATTATTCTCATAACTCAATACTTCGCCCTTGCCGCACGTGTGTCGCTGCCAGCCGATCTTTCTTTGCCCCCGCCCTGATAAGTGGGAAGGAGCGACGGAAGCGGCGGCTGAAGTCGGTCGCCTGCTCGTCAGAGAGAGCGGCGCGGCGCTCGTAGGCGCAGGCATAAATATCGCGCCTGACCTCGTCTGTCGTCTCAACCTGCAAGAGGTAGGCCAGCACAAAATCTGGCTTGCCTTTTTCCGCGTATTCACGGGCGAGGGCCAGCGCGTCGGCTCCCTGTTCCAGTTGCTCGCGCGCCATACGAGCAAAAACCTCTTTTAACAAAGGGGTATAGAGTTCAGCAAATGTTGGCATAGCACGATTCCTTCTCGTTTTCGTTTCTGGTGTTCTTTCTATGCTTTTCATTTCACCGCTATCATACAACACGGTGAGGTGTTATTGCGTCGCATACAGGCGAACGGTGACCGTGCGGGTAACAATCTGGGCGATGAAGTGATAGTGGCTGTCGAGCCAGTGTAGCGCGGCATTCGCTCTGGCAGCAGCAGCGGCATCCGGCAAACGCCCGACGATGAAGAACAGGCGCGGGTGGTGCGCGCTAAAGGTGGAGAGAGCCGTCGGGTCGGTCGCCGCGTCCGGGCCGGAAGTGGGGTTGGCCGGGCCAAACTGCTGCCAGGAAAAGGCGCCGGGCGTATCGGCAGTAAAATGCGCGCCGGTGGGGTAGGCATCAAGATAATATTGCACGGAAATCTGGCAGCCCTGCTCAACCGCGTTATCATAGCAGACCAGCCCATCGCCAGGCCGATAGTGCTGCTCCAGCCAGAACGTCGCCGCATTCCAGTCCTCCACCTGCGCGCTGGCATAGTAGTGCGGCACCACTGAAAACGCGGCAAGCAATACAACGACGATCATCACTGCCTGTACCACGCGCCAGCGCAGGAGCGCGACGCCCGGCGCAACCAGCAGACAAAATGGCGGAACGACCACCACAAGATAACGAGAAGAGAAGAGGCGTGTCGAGCCATGTGAGACGATAAAACTCACCACCACCGGCACCACCAGCCAGCAAAGCAACGCAAAGGCGACGGGCATCGCCTGCCGCGAAAAATCTTCCGGTCTGGCCGCAAGTCCCGCCCTGCCAGAGCCGCCCCCACTCCTTTCGCCCTCATGCGCCACGAAGCCAGGCCAGATAGGGGGCAGCAAAAGCCATGCCAGAACTATTGCGCAACAGGCAGCATTGAGCAGCAAAAAGAGTTTGCTCTCACCGCTCATTGTCAGGAAAAGACCGTAGATATCATGCAAGCGCGGATCAGGTAGCCAGTCCGTCTTCGCGCCATGCAGGCTCTCCAGCAGCGCCGGAATGATGAGTACGAAGATACAGAGCAGGCTGAACAACAGCGCAGGCAGCCGATAACGCACAGCAGTACGCCAGGCATTGGGCAAGAGCAGCAAAACCCCCACAGCGCACAGCAGCGCGAACAGGACAAGCAGGCTGAAAAGATGCGCGTAAACAGACAGAGCCATGACAACCACGAAGCATACCCACCAGCGTTTCTGACGAGACGGACTGTCAACGGTAAGAGCAGAAAAGAGGGCATAGCAGGCGAGGCAGAGCAAGAACAATTGCATGCTGTAGGAGCGCGTCTGTTGCGCATAGACCAGTTGTAGATCATTGAGCAGGTAGAGACTGGCCGCGAGCAGCCCGCACAGCAGACCCAGGAACCGCCGACCGAGCAAAAAAACCATCACCGTACTCAGGGCCGCGAATATAGCGGAAGGGAGACGCACCACCCACTCGACAGGGTGCAGCCCCAACAGAGCAGTGAAAGCGAGCCAGTAGTGCAGGAACAGATAGTACAGTTCCATATTCGGTTCCGGCCCCCAGATAATACGCCAGAGCAACGGCAGGGGCTGGCGCGCCAGTTCAACGGAAAAAGCTTCATCAAACCAGATGCTCGAACTGCCCAGGCGGTAGAGGTTAAAGCCCAGGGCGACGACAAAAAAGACGAGGCACCACACCCGCGACGGCACGCCAACCCAACCGGCACCGACCCTCTGCCAGAAAGTCGGACGCGCCACTCGCGTAACCGCGCGCCGCTCAATCGTCTTTATACTGCTTTTCGCCGTCGTTTTTCACCACCTTCGATTGTTTTCTCTACCTGCCACAATCCCTCACGTTGTGACCGCACCCGTTTTGTACAGATGAATAGTAACGGTGGGGCCGGAGAACTCATCGATGAGCCGATAATGGCCGCCCAGCCAATGTTGCACCGCCTGCACGCGCTCAACTGACTCCTCTCCAGAAAGACGAGCGATGATGAAAAAGAGGCGCGGATGCTTCTGCGCGTAGAGGGCCAGCGCCTGTGGATCAAGCGCCGCCTCATAATTGCCCAGACGGTTGGTAATATCATAGCTCACCCAGACAAACGCGCCGGGCGAATCGGCAGTGAAATGCGCCGGGCTGTTATACAGGCGCAGGTAATATTCTATGCTCACCTGGCAGCCCTGCGAATTATCATAGCAGACCAGGCCATCATCGGGCTGATAATGCTGCGCCAGCCACTGCGAAGGCGTGCGCCAGTCCTCCACCTGCGCCGACTGGTAATAGAGCGGAACATAGTGCAGGGCCAGCAGCAGCAGGCAGGCAGTCAGCACAACCTTGACCGATCGCCAGCGCAGAACGGCAATGCCCATAGCGACGAGCAAGAAGAGGGCAGGCACAATCACAACCAGATAGCGGCTCGAAAACAGGTGCGTCGATTTTTGCGAAACCACGTAGCTCACCACGATGGGGACGATCAGCCAGCAGCAGAGCGCGAAACCCAACGGCAGGTAGCGACGCAGACTCGCGGGCTGGCCATCAGCGTCCTCACGCACAATGGCAGCGAGAGGGCGCGGCCAGCGAGAGCGGAAAGAGAGTACGGCCACGCCCAGCCCGAAGAGCATGCAGAGAACAATGATAGCCAGGTAGATTTTGCTGTTCGCGCTTATCGTGAGGAAAAGATGATCGATATCCTTTAGCCCTGGAATCGGCAACCAGCCCGTTTTCCCGCCAACACGACTGGCAAGGAGCATGGGAATAACGAGAATACCGGTAATCAGCAGACAGATCAGCGCGGCACGCAGCTGGGACCAGACTTTGTCGCGCCAGGGACCGGGCAGGAAAAGCAGGCCGCCAATGGCGACTGCCTGCGCCCCGAAGACGAGCAGGCTGAAAAGATGCGCGTACACCGCCAGCACTGTCGCGGCAACGTAGCAGGCCCACCACAACCTCTGGCGTGACTGACCCGGCTTGCCGGTAAGCGCGGCAAAGAGGGCGTACCAGGAGAGGCAGAGCAAAAAGAGCTGCAAGCCATAGGAGCGCGCCTCCTGCGCATAGACCAGTTGCAGATCATTGAGCAGGTAGAGGCCGGCGGCGGCAAAGCCTGCAATGCGGCCAGAGAAACGCTGCCCGATGAAAAAAACGAGAACCGCGCCGCCTGCCGCGAAAATCGCCGACGGGAAACGCGCCACCGCCTCGCTGGCGGCCAGGCCGAAGAGCGCGGTGAACTGGAGCCAGAAATGCAGGAAAAAATAGTAGAGCGCCATATTCGGCTGCGCGCCGGTCACGATCTGCCATATCACATTCGGCGACTGCCGCGCTCGCTCGACCGAGAGAATCTCATCGAACCACATGCTCGGCGCACCCAGCCGGTACAGGTTCAACGCCAGCGCCGCCACGCCAATGATACTACCCAATACCCAACGATTGAACACACGGGACAGCGTGTCCTGCACGCGATGATAGGCAGAGAAAGATGCACCATACCTACCCTCCTCGCTTTCCCCACCCTGTTGCCGGACAGCAGTGCCATCCTCAATACCTGATACACTTCTCCTGGTCTGGGTCATCGCTTCATTCCCCTTGAAAGCTGGTTGACCCGCCGGGTACACCCCTTTTCCTTAACGGGTAGCGGCCCGTTCTTCACGCCGCCATTTCCGGGCAAAGGTAAACATCTCGCGGAATGCCCGCGCAACCACAGAGGGCTTCGCCCCCGTCGCGCGACCGCCGTGACGCGGTAAATGATGCACACCTCGCTCTGTATAGGTATAGCCCGCACGAGTAAACTTGTAGAGGATTTCCGTATTAATCATCGCTCCCCGCGTCTCCAGCCGGTGTTCGCGGAAAAACCGGGCGGGATAGAGCTTGAAGGCGCAATCGACATCGCGCACATGCAGTCCGAAAACCAGGCGCACCAGCATCTTCCAGCCCCAGGCGTTCAGCTTGCGTACCCACGTATCCTGACGATGAATACGGTATCCCAGTACAGCGTCATATTCTTCAATGAGGGCAAAGAAGCGTTCCAGGTCACGAATATCAAACTGCCCGTCCGAATCCATGAAGAAAACAAGGGTCTTATCGCCGCTCACCGCCTCAAAGCCGCTCACCAGCGCCGCTCCATACCCCTGATTGACAGGATGGTTCAGCAGGCGCACACGCCGATCATTGGTCGCGATCTCCTCCACAATTGCCTGCGTGCGGTCCTTGCTCCCATCGTTGACCACAATGACCTCGAAATCCAGCCCCCACTCATCGAGGACACTGACCACCGACTGGATTGTCCCGGCTATTGCTGCCTCCTCATTATGCGCAGGCAACACGACTGAAAGCCGATGTGCGGTATTGATCTTCCCCTCGTCTCCCTGTGCTACCGGCTGCTCCGTTGCAGCCAACAGTCTTCTACCTTTCCTATCCCTCTTACCTTGCGCAACCTCATTCAAGAATATCTCACGTTTCATGACAGCAACGCCTTCGTTATCTCAATCCCGTATGGGATAGCAAGCCCCTCTCTGCAGAGACTATCAGTCTGATACATTATATAGCATGGTGACTCATCTTGATAGTCCCTATCTTGCGTATACGCAGCATGGGAAGCTCTGGCCAGAGGAGCTTGCCCTCATAATACGTTGCTATCGACAAATAAAACGGGCTTTCTGCCATTCTTGTAACGAGCATAGGACAAAAACCTCTTCTGCCTCCGACATTCTCTATCGCAGGCCACCCGCAGGGGACCCCGGAAGCGTTAACTGAAGCCCATGCCAACGCCAGGCAGGCCACCGATGCCGCGCCGTCCCAGACCACCGATGCCGCGCCGTCCCAGACCACCGATGCCGCGCCG
>CADDYT010000115.1 GCA_902810755.1 Chloroflexota bacterium | reverse complement strand
AGGGCCATCCCTTGCGGGTGGCCTGCTGCGTGGCCCGCTGGCTGGTCCGGGGAACTAAAATGGGTTTTCCGGCGCGTACTCGCTATCCTCATACTCGGTAGGGTCAACCACGCCAGCTTCTCGGAAAGCCTCTTTTCTCTCTACGCAGGTGCCGCAGCGACCGCAGTGTTTTTCGCCGCCCTTGTAGCAGCTCCATGTATCGGCGAAGGGAACGCCTAACGTCGCGCCCAGCCTGACGATCTGGCCCTTGCTGAGGTGCTGGAACGGGGCCTCAAGCCGGAGTTTCGGGTTACCGGTGCCTTCGACCGCTGTGCGTTCCATTGCATCAAAGGCGCTGATGAAGGCAGGGCGGCAATCGGGATAAATGAAGTGGTCGCCCGCGTGTACGCCTATGGAGACTATCTCGGCCCCTTCGGCAACGGCGACGCCATAGGCGATGGAGAGCATGATGGCGTTGCGGTTTGGCACGACGGTAATTGCCATTGTCGGGGCGCTGTAGTGGCCGTCAGGAACGGGAATATCGTCTGTCAGCGCCGAGCCCTTGAGAAATGTGCCGATATTGCTCAGGTCAATAATATCAAACGCGGCTGCGAGCCGCCGCGCGCTGCGCTCGGCAAAGACTAATTCCTTCCTGTGTCGCTGCCCGTAATCAAACGAGAGCAGATGGAGATCATAGCCTTCCGCGTGTAACAGATAGGCTAAGGTCGTGCTATCTAAGCCGCCGCTGACAATGGCGATTGCTGTACTCATACTATTTCTCCTGCTTGCTTGCTGTATGTGCCTGTCGAAAGTCAGTGCTATTATAGCAGCATGCAGTGAAAACAGGAAAGGTTATTCGTTAGCCGCGCTGTTTCTCTGCTTCCTGGCAGTGTAGCATGTACTTTATGAATCTTACCGCTACAATTCTCATCGAAACACTGGCATCTTGCAATTTTCTCAAGACTCGGGCATAATGCATGAAACCTGTTGTGGAGGGAAAGTATTCATGCTGGCAAAGGTACAGAGTTGTGCAGTTATTGGGCTGGAAGGCGCGCTGGTCGAAGTTGAGGTGGATATCTCCAACGGGCTTGCTGCCTTCACCATTGTCGGTCTTCCCGATGCTGCCGTCAACGAATCGCGAGAACGGGTGCGTTCGGCGATAAAGAACAGCGGCGGCCTTTTTCCCTATAAGCGCATCACCGTCAATCTGGCGCCCGCCGACCTGCGGAAGGAAGGCCCGGCCTACGATCTTCCTATAGCCATAGGAATTTTGCTGGCTTCGGGCGGCATCAACCCGGATGAGCAGATAGCGGATTGCCTGTTTCTGGGCGAGCTTTCGCTTGATGGCAGTCTGCGCCATACCAACGGCATCTTGCCGATGGTTGCCCTGGCCCGTGAAAAGGGCGTTAAGGCCGTTTTCGTGCCTGCCGTCGATGCCGTCGAGGCCGCGCTGGTCGAGGAGGTCATCATCTATCCCGTCGAGACGCTGCACCAGCTGGTGGCCCATCTCAACGGGGAGCGGCTGGTAGAGCCGTTCATCTCCGACCCGCGCATGCTCGACCTCAAAGAGGATGTTATCTACGGACAGGATATGGCGGCGGTGCGCGGGCAGGAGCATGTCAAACGCGCGCTGGAGGTCGCGGCCAGCGGGGGCCACAATATTCTGATGAGCGGCCCTCCCGGCTCCGGCAAGACGTTGCTCGCCCGTTCCACGCCCTCTATTTTGCCGCGCATGGTCATCGAAGAGGCGCTCGAAGTGACCAAGATTTACAGCGTCAGCGGCATGTTGCCTTCCGATGTGCCGCTGGTTTTGCAGCGTCCTTTTCGCGCGCCGCACCACACTATCAGCCACGCCGGTCTCGTTGGCGGCGGGCGGCTGCCGCGTCCCGGCGAAATCAGTCTCTCCCATCGCGGTGTTCTCTTCCTGGACGAATTGCCCGAATTCGGGCAGAATGTCCTGGAAGTGTTGCGCCAGCCGTTAGAAGACAAAGTTGTCACCATCTCGCGAGCGCAGGGGACGATCACCTACCCCGCCAACTTCATGCTCGTCGCCGCCATGAATCCCTGCCCCTGCGGCTTCTACGGCGACCCGGTGAAAGAGTGTAGCTGCTCGGCCACTGCTATCGCCCGCTACCAGAAACGCATCAGCGGCCCCCTGCTCGACCGCATCGATATCCACGTCGAAGTTCCTCGCGTCGACTACGAAAAACTGGCCGATAAGCGGCAGGCCGAGACCTCCGCCACCATCCGCGCCCGCGTGCAGGCTGCTCGCGAGCGCCAGCTGGAACGCTTCAAAGGCAGCAAACTGACCTGCAACGCCGAAATGGGACCCAACGAGGTGCGCGCGTTTTGCCAGACCGACCCCTCCGGGGAAAAACTCTTGAAAGCGGCCACGCTACAACTCCATCTCTCCGCCAGGGCCTACCACCGCGTCCTCAAACTGGCGCGCACAATTGCCGATTTAGCAGGCAGCGAGATGATTATGGCGAACCACGTGGCCGAGGCTATTCAGTATAGGCCGAGGATGGGCATGTAGTTGTAGAAGGAGCTAGCTGGTCATATCTTCGGTGAACCAGATATATCCGTTTGCATCGATGGAGACGCCAATGCCAATCTGGTGGAGGGTCGTGCTGAAGAGATGGATGCGGTGCCAGCCTCCAAGTGGTTCGTGAGCCATGCTTTCCTGAATGGCATAAACGCCTGCCCAGGGGGTTGGATAGGGACCGGCCTCGCCGATATTTTCTCCACAGTCGCTTCTGCCCGCGAACCCTTCATTGGCGATGCGCTGGTAGGGCGTCATGCCGTCGGGACAATAATGGCTGAAGCCGCAGTGAATCATGTTCCAGCTATGCAGCAGCGCGCCCGACGCCAGCGTGGCGTTCCAGGCGAAAGGAGGCAAGCCACAGGCGGCACGATCGCTGTTAATCAGCTGGAAGAGCTGTGTGGTGAGCTGTTGGGCTTCGGCGGTGACAGGGGCTGGCCCATAGGGAGCGGCTAACGTTCCGTTTTTTGGCGGCACCAGCGTTGTATCATTGCTGAACGTGATACAACCGGAGCCTGTTTGTGGCGTAGGCGTGGGACGAGGAGTGGATGCGGAGGAGGGAGTGCTGTGAGGGACCGGAGTCGGGGTCGCTTTCTGACTGGGAATGGTAAGAATCGCCGTCGCGTCTGGATTAGCAGACGAAAGCCCATCCTGGTTCAGTGAATCGCTCAACCTGTTGTAACTTGAGGACGAGGTGTGAGTAGTGGTTGTAGAGCTACACGCGGCCAGCCATAGAATCAAATAAAGAGACAGTACACTCCAGAACACCTTTTTCACCAACAGAGACCCTCCTGGTTGACACTCCTTTGTTACTCACTACTCTGTAGTGTAACATCGTACATATGTATTTATGCAGGGAGACTCTGGATAATAGTACTTTTGATAGGTTCTGGCTGGCTAATCTCCTTTGTCTTTAGACAAGGTTCACATGCTCTTGACGACGAGAATATATGGTTTTCTTGCCTGTATATCCTCGCTCGACTCCTTTCCTGTCGAAAGTATAGAGGACAACACTTTTCTCTGGCTCCATGCACTCTCCCGCAACGTGTGAAGGTCTGAGTGATCATAATCTTTTCTTATATTCATTTCTCAACGAAATCTGTACCCGAATTGATACCAGTAATTCATTGCTTTTATTGTGTTTTTCAGGTAACCTATCTCTGGATAGTTCCTCTAAATATGCCTCGCTTTACATCGGTCTGAGCAGGTATTTAGACCTGACCTGTCGATAATGCGTTGTTCGCATGGAGGTGACAAACGATGAACGGTCAAACGAGGAGAAGTGTTGCTCTACTTGTTGGAGCGGTGATTTTACTTGCCATTGGCGGTTTTGCACTGTTATCCAACCACGTTAAGACAGGAGTAGGTCTTCTTGCTCTGGGCGTTGTTGTTGTAGGTGTTAGCATCGCATCTGTTTTCGTAGCGCGTTCTTCACAGTAGTCGGATGGATCAGTTCGTCCCTTTCGTTGTGTAGAGAATCTGTTTGAAATTGCGGCAAAGTGTGGTGTGGGGCTACTGCGCCAGGATGAGTATCCTTGCTCCACCCAGGACACGGACGGCCCAATCCTGGTGCAGTGCGAAGAACAATTTGCGCGGCAGTTTCATCAGCTTTGTCTGCAAGAGGCCTGTGTCCAGCTCGTATTCCGGGCAATACGAGTAATCAAGCACTTCATAGCCAGCGTCCTCAATCGTCCGCAAAGCCGTCTCTCTGGTGAAAGAGTGAAGGTGTCCGTGGATATCCCGGTTCCTCAAGAATATTTTTCCACGCAGGACTCCCTGAACTGAAATCTCCAGTGGAATATGGAAGAGTTTGTAGCGGCTCTTCGGCTTGAGGTCTCGTAAAAAACGAAAATAGTCTTCCAGGTGTTCAATCACATCGAGAACGAGAATCAGGTCAAAGAAGTTCTCTTGCTCCTGTGTGATATCCGCGAGTTTGAAATGCAGCCGCTCATTTGCTTTTGGCCTGCACATTTCTATCGCCTGTGGAGAGATGTCATATCCCCAGAAGGTGGTTTCTTCGTCCATGCTCGCCTGCAGCAGGCGCAGCACTTCTCCCGCCCCACATCCTACCTCACAAACCGTCTTCGGTTCCAGGTGATGTCGTTTGAGCATCGGCAGGATATGGCTGACCTTCCAGGGGGATTCCTCGATATGCCACGTTGGATTCGTTTCCAGGTATTGACCTGAAGTGTACCGGTTTTGTGGGGTCATTGTCCACCTTCTTACCACACGTCAGTAAACGTACTATTTTTCACTCTGGTCGGCTGCCACGCCGCTCAGGGAGGGTATTCTCTCTATCTCGCGGAACAACTATTCAGTAAAAATACTGAGTTTTCGCACTTCTAAATGTAGCACTGCAAGGTTTTGAAGAGGTGACGAAGGAGATAGCCAACGGGCAAAAATCTGCGAAGAAAGCAACAATCTGGTAAATGAATGACACCTTCGTGTAATCTTCTTTCCTGGATAGAGCAGCTTTGATCTGGTTCTGAACAGGCATGGGAAACGTACACCTCAAATCCATCTTCATGACCCCACTTTTACGGCTTCCTTGACCTGGTTTTTATATCAGGCAGGTACTATTAAGGTCGAGGAGGTTTTCCTCTGGGATGATGATTGTATTATCAAGGCACTCTTGGGGTGAGAGCTATGAATCTTATCTCGTTTTCCATCAAGACCAAGGGCATGCATAATTTTGCCCGGCGGCTCTGGACCGTTTTCACGCGTTTCGGCATCACTGAAAGACAAACCCGGAGGGCATTACATGCCATCATCGACTCGCTGCGCGCGTACAATGCTGCCCCAACTTTTTTCATTCCAGCGGTGGTGCTGAACCGGCAGCCCGCGTTGATCGCGGAAATCAGCGGTCTGGGCGCGGAAGTAGGTGTGCATGGCTATGTTCATAATGACTATCGCACACTGAACGCTGCCGAACAGTACAGACAGACGGAGCGCGCTATTTCAGTGTTCCGGCGAACGCATATTCCTCATCAGGGGTTTCGCAATCCCTATCTCGGCTGGACAGAGGAATCGCTGCACGTATTTGAGGCGCTCGGCTTTCTCTATGAGAGCAACGAAGCCGTCATACACGATGTAGTAGATCTTAATAGTCTGCCAGCCGTACTGAGAAGCGGCTATGAAAAATCACTGGCGTTGTTTCAGGCTATTCCTTGCAGCGTCTACTCCTTGCGTCCGCATTTCGAGGGAAAGCTATTGCGCATCCCAACCTCTATCCCTGATGATGAGATGCTTTTTGATCGGTTGCGTATGGATGCTGGTGAGGTGGGACGTACCTGGAGTCAGATCATGCAACGTGTTTATGATCTCGGTGGATTGTATACCCTCAATCTCCATCCAGAGCGCGGGCTGCTTTGCAAACAGGCGCTTGATGTCCTGCTCTCTCATGCCAGTACGCGCCCGTTGCCGGTCTGGAAGACGCGCCTGCAGGATATCGCTCGCTGGTGGGAGGAGCGCCGCCAGTTCAGGATGAGCATAACGCCGGTTGCGCCTGCACGCTGGCGTGTTGAGATGAGCTGTACCCCTCGCGCTACCCTGCTCGCGCGGCACCTTACCGTTGAAGATCAAGCAGAAAGCGCGTGGTTCGGCGCTGATAAGCGCATCTCGTTCCAGGTGCATTCCT
This sequence comes from Chloroflexota bacterium, assembly GCA_902810755.1. The sequence continues at coordinate 14,022 of CADDYT010000115.1, read as the reverse complement.
TTGTTGTCCATGCAGAACGCTGTCCCTCTATTGGCCTCTCACCTGACACGCCTGAACAGGTAGCCGATTTCCTGCACGAACAGGGATATCCGACCACGTATTGCGGTCAAGGAGACGCCACTCTCTATGCGCTCTATCTGGACATCCCTGATTGGTCTGGCGCATCTCGCGAGCAACAGCGGGAGCAACGCAGCAGGCTGATAGAGCAGATCGAACAACTGGAGACGCCTCTACTCCATTTTGGCTGCTGGCCGCAAGGGAATCGTGCGGCTCTGGCAATCAGCGGCGATATTGACTCGGTCACGATACAGGATTTCTTCCTGCGCATCCTCGAAGTTCATTGAGAGAGAAGAACCTCACCCGTTGCATATTCTTGCAAGGGCGAGGTTCTTTCGTTCCTCACCGGGGCTATCCTTCCGCTTAAGGACGTGCTACAAAATCCCAGCAAGCGTTGGAGGCATATATTTCCTCGAACTGGGCCAGCGTGTATGGGCCATTGCCTTCGAGATCAAAAATCTGCAATCCAGCCTGGTTGTGGAGAAGATCATAGATGTGATGCGGCTCAGTATTATAGTAATCCGCGCCTCCCTTGCCATGTTCAAAGATGATGATCGGCCTGTACGTGGAAATGGTTTTGAGAGCGCCCTCGATTACAAAACGCTCGGCTCCCTCCACGTCGATTTTAATAAGGGCAGGCGCGTATCCCTCCGGTAAATTGGTATCAAGCGTTTCCACTCGCACAGTCAGTGTTTCGATGTTCTGTTGTGTTCCAAAAGAACGTCGGCGAAACCCGCTGCGGCCAGGGACGTTCTTCACATAAGCAAAGCTGCTTTCTCCCTCCTCATTAGAGACTGCGGCCAGCCGCACATCGACCGAAGGGTATCGTTCAACCAGGTAGCGGTGTAAGTGTGGAATCGGTTCGTAGGCGATATGCTTGCCGCGTGGCGCCACCCGGACGATTTCTGCCAGTACCCGTCCTCGAAATGCGCCAATATCTATACACTGAGAGTCTTCCTTGAGGGTACTTTCCAGCAAGCGGCGCAAGTGCCAGCTCTCCGCGCGATCATATCTGTATTGCGGGAAAAGAGCCGCCCGCATACTGCGTAGCTGGCCATCAACCCCCAGCCTGACGGCTGCATCTATCAATCTATCTCGAAGCATGTGTTCCTCCTTGAGCCATCTGAGATCAGCGGTCTTCTTCCTGTACAATGGAATGGAACTACGACGCTTTACCGGCAACAGAATAGTTTTCTTCTCCTATCCTCGATTTTCGGCTCAGAGAAGTAAGTAACTGACAATAGCGGTGGGCCATTACCTCCCAGCGGTAGGCTTGATAATCCTCAGCAGCAGCAGCGATCATAGCTGCTCGCTTTTCCGGGTGCTGGTAGAGGTCGACAGTTGCCTCAGCGAAGCTTTCGGGACACGAGGAAGCACAATGCAGGACAGATTCGGGCCGAAACATGGAGCGAAGCGCACGATTATCCGAAGCAATCATCGGGCGGTGCAGCCAGGCGTATTCATAGGCTTTCGTTGGCAGCACCAGTTCCATAAATCCATCGCTGCGGTATGGAATGATGCCAACGTCACCGTGCGCGACAAAATCTACCACTTTTTCGGAAGGGCAAGGGTCGCTAAAAACTACACGGTTGCTTATCCCCAGTTGAGCTGCCAGTGCTTTTAATGCGGGCAATTGCTCGCCCCGGCCCATGATATCCAGGCGAAGGTGGGGCGCGTCCGGCAGTGCCAGCGCCAGCGCGCGGATAGCGATATCCAGCCCGTTCCGGTGGGCCAGTGTGCCATGATACATCAGAACGAGAGGGCGCGTCTCCACAGGCACTGCCGTCGGGACGGAAGCCTCGCGGTATGAGGCAGGGAAAAGTTTCGGATCGGTGCTATTGAGGATAATCGTCAACTTTTCGGGGGGTACGCCGCGTTTGAGCAGCAACTCCTCAAAGGGCCAGCCAACGGTCACGACGTGGTGCGAAAACGCGGTGGAGACCTGCTCTTGCCAGGTTGCCAGGCGCACTACCAGCTTGCGCAGGCGCCCCTTAGCTTTTACCGCCATCAGTTCCGGGCTGACGTCCTGCACATCCAGGATGATCTTTGCTCCCAGCAATCGCGGCACGAAGGCGGCAAAGACGAGAAAATCCGGCATATTATGCACGTGAACCACGTCATAGGCATGCTTCAAATGCAGCCGCGTGATGACGAAAGCCGACAGTATGAGAAACCAGCACCAGCTCAGGATCGTTACGGGCAAGGAGCGTCCAAACCCTCGCTTCATCGGCATACGATAGATACGCACTCCATTGCATACCTCGTACCGCTTTTCATTCTGCTGTTGTATGCAGATGACATCGACCTCGCACCCTCCATCAACGGCTGCTTCGGCCATGCGCCGTACTCGCGGGTCGAAAGGATACCAGTCAAAAGTGATCATACCAACACGTATGGGCGACATATTACAGCACTCCTTTCCGCATCGAACCAGTTTAGAGCGTACTGCGACCTGTGCGAATCCACTCGCCTGTGTACTTTTTGCTTCTGTTGTGAACCAGGTACACCCACAACTTCCAGATGATGAAGCGTGGCGCCTGTAAGAGCGCCAGATAGACGGCGCGGGGCGGATGCAACAGGTAGAACGGGGTGGCAACGTAGCACAGTAACCCGGCAGCAAGGACAAGGGCAACCGCCAGTGCAGGCAGTGATCGTAGCAGCGCAGAGAAGATCAGCACGAGTGTACACCAGCCGACCATAAATGAAAGAGGGGGAGTGAGCAGTTCCGCCACAGCTTCAATACGCGCAGGGTCGCGAGCGCGCAGACCGGCGCGCAGCAGGCGTAGCGCAACACCCCGCGTACTGTGCGCTCCCTGGCTCAAGGGAGATTCCCAGCGGATATCTTGCGTGCGCATCTGAGCAAATGTTACCGGCATATGAGAGCGGACGACAGCATCAGGGACATAGCGCACTCGTTCGCCCCGTTCTACCAGCATCAGATAATACTGGTAGTCTTCTCCGGCTGAAAAGGCTTGCCAGGGGTAACGTCTTAAGAGATCACGACTCAGACACATACCGTTCCCTGTGAGGGTAGATGAGGCCCCCAGGCCATTTCTGCCAAGCGGGCGCACATGGTTCATTAAGGTCAATGCCAGCCAGCGTAAGGCTGTACCTGGTGCATCAACGATGTTCAGAACGGTGTTTTGCGCCTGCAAAGCTCGTACCCCGCGCGCCAGTTCTCGCTCCATCGCCTGCAGGAACGTTGGCTCAACTTGAGAATCAGCATCCAGCACAACATAGGCATCGTGGATATGCTGGTCTTCTTCAAGTCGTTGCAGGAGCCAGTTCAGCGCATATCCCTTGCCACGCCTGGTATCATCGAATCGTTCATAGACCTGTACTCGTTCGTGGGCGCGTGCCACTTGCGCCGTTGTATCGGTACAGTTATCCGCCACGACATAAACGGTATAGTGTGACCGGGGATAGGCAAGGCTCGCAAGGCTGAGCAGCAATGTGTGTAACATGGCTTCTTCATCATGCGCCGGAACAAGCACGGCAAAGTTGGGCCGCGCAAGCCCATCGGCGGCCAGCGGCTTCACCTTTCGCCTTTTTGTAGCGAGTATGGCGGAAAGTGAGAGGAGACAAAGATAGAAAATTGGCCCCGCGATGTATATTTCAGCTATCAAGAGGAGCCATTGCATTACCTGTAAAACCGGCATACGCGCTTCCTTTCTTTCCTGTTACGCTATCTGTTCCAGAGCAGCCAGTAACTGGTTGCCGCACCATTCCCAGCTATACTCCGCCTCTACAAGCGCCCTCCCGGCTTCCCCCAGTGCCTGACGTTTCTCTGCATCGTGTAAGAGCGTTACGACGGCGCGAGCAAGCATTTCCGGTTGATCCTCTACCACCAGATGCTTTCCCGGTACGGTAGCCAGCCCTTCGCAGCCGATGCTGGTGGAGACCACTGCTTTTTGCATTGCCAGCGCCTCAAGAATCTTCAGTCGCGTACCGCTGCCTATGCGCAGCGGAGCAATAGCTACCGCCGAGGACACGAGATAGGGGCGAACATCTGGCACCTGGCCTGTGACCGTCACGCCTGGTAGTTCTGCCAGTCTCTGCACCTCTGCAGACGGCTTTTTCCCGACAATCAACCATGTGGCATCGGGTACCTGCGCGCGAATAAGCGGCCAGCAGTATCGAGCAAAAAAGAGAACCGCCTCATTATTGGGATAGTAATCCATTGTTCCTGTAAAGATGATCTGGTGGCTCTTTTCCTGTGTGTAGCCATCGCTGCGAAACATCTCAACATCAACACCGTTCGACACAACTTCGATCGCTGTTGTCGGCAGGAAATGTTGCAGCAGGATGCGTTCTCGCTCGCTTGTTACCAGCACCAGACTGGCATGGCGGCAGCGGTCAAGCTCACCCCGTTTGAGAAGGCGGCTCTCCTGCTTGCTGTACCACTTACGCAGTGTGCCGTTCTCCAGTTCGTAAGTCCGTTCTAATTGCTCATATTCGATATTATGCTGATCGATAATGATTTTCACGTCCTGTGGCAACCGGTAACCGGCGATGAGCGCGCTTTCGTAGAGGACGGCATCATACCGTTCTTTCACAAGTAGTGCATTCAGCGTCTCCTGCACTTCAGGTAGAAGAAAGAGGTTCAGAAAATACGATTTCGCGCTGATGAGGCTTCTCAGTTGTTGCCACCGCTTCGCCCTCGATATGGGACGGGGCAATACCCGTAACGCCGGGGTAATGCTGGCTAAATGCGCCACTTCGCTCGAAGCGACAGGCTCGTCACTATTCGCCAGCGCGACCAGCGTGACCTGGTGCCGCGTGGTAAGCGCCTTCAGCAAATGGTAGTTACGAGTGCTTGCTCCCCACGAGGGCTGGGGCAGGCAGGCTGACATCATGAGAAGTTTCATGCCCGGTTTGCTCCTTTTCTTTATCCATGCCAGGCAGCTTCACCAGCATACCTGCCAGAATGCCGAGGTAGATGACATTGCGATAGAAGAACAACTGGTAATCGGTATAAGCGGCAATTATCTCCATAAAGGTGATAGCTACTACAAAAATAGCGACCAGTTGCAGGTATTTGTCTCGAAGCTGTCTCGCGATGAAGCAGCCAGATACCACGATGCTGCCGATGAGGTACCAGAAGACGGAATATCCTGCTGGCCCCAGGCGCATCCAGACCCAGAGGATGGTGTTGTGAGGGACATAAAGGTAGTATGGATCCAGGATCAGAATATTGGGCAGGGGGATGGGCTGAAGAAATTCTTTGCCAAACCCCATACCCAGTATGGAATTTTGCTTCACAGTAAACTTCAGATCATACGCTTCAATATCTCGATAGAGGTTAGAAGCTGCATCCCTGGGATCAGGGTGAAACAGCGACATAATAGCGCGAGCAGGTTGCGCATAGCCGCCGGAGGAGTTTCCAAAGGCCAGGACATAGGCGCCGCCTACCAGCAAGAAGAGAATCATGCCAATCAGTAATGGTTTGCGAGCAGATGGTTTGACCAGAAAAATAATGGCCCAGGAAACCATTGCGCCTACCAGTAGGGCGATATAGTCGGTGCGCCGCTGGTTGGCAACTAAGGCGATAAAAATGGTTGGCAATGTGAGCAAGGCTACGTACAACTGTGGGCGGTAGCGATGATGGAGCAAAAAGAGGATGACCAGCAAGACCACTGCTACCCAGAAGAACGATTCTTCGTGCGCCATAATTTCGTTGAGTCCCAGCAGGCTGCCATGATACTGCACCAGATAAATATACGTCCCCTGGAAAGACTTGATGCCGGCGCAGATAATGATAAACCAGAAAAAGATGCGCACGTGCCTTTTATCCGTGATCAGGTTGCAGGCGAGGATATATGACATGAAGAGATACCAGAATGGCCTGATTTCCACCACAATGATCTTAAGATTTCCCCCGCTGACCAGACCATGCGCAACTCCCATAGCCACACAGAGCAGGAAGGCCAGCAAAGCTCCGAACAGTTTGCCTCCTTGCAGCAGCTTCTCACGTTTTGCGAAACGATGGCACACGACAACCAGGAGGATGAAGAGCATGAGAAAACCGATGGGGCGCTCAATCAGGCCGGCATACTGCGGCGGCCAGTAGAAAACATACAGGTAATAGCTAACCTTACCGTTGACCACCAGTGGGTCCTGTTCAACCAGCAAGGCGCACGCGGCTATCACGTAGAGGCCAACGATTGGCCAGCGGACAATCAGCACCAGTGCTGCCAGCACTGCTGTGAGGGCGAGCAGGGTACTGAACCCTATCACTGATCCTGCCAGTACGAGCAGCGGGGCAAGGACAAGCGCGACGATGCATATACAGATAAACAGCAACCTTTCAACTCTCCTGCGCGCTTTCAGGGGAGCTGAGAGAGAAGGCAGCATGCTGGCGGAAACCCATGATGGTGTAGACATACGATTCCTAGAAAAATGTGGAGTACAACACCAGTGAGAAAATGCTAACAATCAGGAGCGCGCGCACGAGTTTGTTATCTTTGCGAGCGAGCAAACCGACGCCTAAAAAAAGCGCCAGTAAGAGAAAAATCGTTTTCATACCCGTTATTTCCTCCTGTCTCTTATAGCAAATGTCGCAGCCATCGTGGAATATGGCTCTCTACCTGGTTGAGCAGCATGCCCTCAACGGGCAGACCTTTAAGTTGCGTGTATGTTTCAGCGATCATTGTAGCGGGTGTGACGTGCGCGCGGACAACGACAATAAGGGCATCCACCAGGCTGGCGATTAATGCGCCATAGGCGCTCGTGACGATCGGAGGCAAGTCGACGATGAAAAGTTCATCCGGGAGCAAAAGGCTGTCAAAGGAACCCTGTTTGCGTAGTTGCTGAATCAGCTTCACGGAGTCCTGCCTTCCATTGCCGGCCGGGATGATCGTCAAATTGCTCTCGACCTGATAGCGAATAACTTTCTCGTTGGCCTCTCCGCGCAGATACTCTGCCAGCCCTGGAGTAGAGGAAATCCCGGAGTAGCGGTGCAGACATGGATGCTCCCAGTTACATTCTAACAACGTTACGGGAACGCCATTATCTCTGGCTAATGCTCTGGCAGAGGTGAGAGCGAGAAAAGATTTTCCTTCTCCATTGATAGAGCTGGTAAAACCCAGACTTCGCACCGTCGTCTGCTCGCGGAAAAAGATAGAGAGGCACAGATGCCGACATCGTTCCTGGGTCAGGTAGGCGTGCAGTTGTGCGCGCTTCCCGGCAGGCGTGGCCGAAGTAGCCTTTTGCTTCTGTCGTTTCTCGTTTTTGCTTACCTTCTTCGCCGGTTCTGGTGCAGCAAATGGCGTTTTCGGGCTGATAGCTGCTGTCGGCAGCACAGAGAGCCTCACTCTTGTATCCGGGCTGTTGTTCTGCGTCTGGCCCGGCAATGTGGGCGTCGTTGGCACTTCGAACTCGTCTTCCGATTCGGCTGATGGCGTAACGGGTTCGAATGGAACAGTCATGTCTTCAATAGTATCTTCTAGCATCCTTATTCCTGGCTTTCCAGATACAATGTCTCAATGGTACCGTCAGTGTTGGGGAGCTGGCTCAACGCTGACGGTGCCTCAACCAGCAGCGACAGGGCAGCAGAGCCAAGAAGGGGAAGTTGCAGCACGACGGGCCAGGACGCTACTTTATGTAGATCGCTTGCCGTATAGACGCTGCGATCACGACGAAGGGCGATCAAGATATAGAGGGCGCATGCCGCCAGGGCGACTCCCAGACCGATGCCCCCGCCAAAAAGCAGCGTTTTTAAGCGTGATATCGGCTTTGCGGGGATAACAGGGGCGTCCAGCACTCTGAACAGGCTCTCAGTCGCATTTCCCTGGATGCTGATCTCCTGATTGATCGTTGCAATTTCCGTCTGGATGTTTTGCAACGTCGCCTCCGCTTGCTGCGTTTGCGCGTGCAGATAGGCGTACTGGGGATCATTCACCAGGTCTGCCTGCTGCTCCTGTGGATGCTGCGACCTATAGTTCGATTCGGCATTGGTGGCCGCAGTGACATCCTGCTGTGCCTTCGTCAGTTGCGACTGGTAGCTTTCGAGTAAAAGCTGGCCCTCTACAACGGTGAAGCCCTCGCTCTGCTGTCCATAGTTTTTAATCACTGCTGCAACTACCTGCTGCGCTACGCTGGCATCCTTATTCTGGTAGGTGATGACGAACAGATTGTAGCCTTCTGCTGTCACTTTCACCTTCGTTGAGATTTCGGTGTACAGGGTATCATCTCGATCCTGGATGTCTGCTCGCACGGCGGGATCGAGCGTTGATGGGAGGGAAGTGGCATTGGCTACCGAGAGGGCAAAGCTTCGCGCTTGCAGCAATTCAGAGAGAGCAGTTGCCTGCGTCTCCGCCGGTGTGGCGGTCAGGTCTGTCTCCGGGCCGGTCGCGCCGATAATCACGTAGCGACGCAATGCCCATAAACTGGCTGACACTTCATAGGTACGAGGTAAAAAGTACGCGACCGCTACGCTCACCATCGGCAACAAAATAATGAGAGCAAGCAATGATATTGGTCTGCGAAAAATTACCTCCAGAGTACGAATCATAATGGCTCCTCCTCACTTGTACCAGGGCTTTCCTTTCTAAAGATACCAGCATCTCTTTATGAAAGCGGTAGTGATTGAGATGTAAATAGCGTTCTGGAAGCGCGTTTCAGGTATACGTTGTGTTACCTCTACACGGCGATAGCGGTTTTCCATTTCATATAGCCAGGAGCTACTGTTTTTCCTGAGAGGATTACCTGTTATATACCTTTTTTCGCCGATAATTACTGTTTTTATACATCGGCGAAAATTCGCTTACGACACACGCATGGTACGCTCTGTTGAGAGAGCATGGGCAAATCAGGGAAGTGACGGTTCTCGGCTTCGCCTTTGCTGGCATTAGAAGGAGGGTGTATCGCAGTGAAACAGAGTGATCCCACTGTAGTTATTGGCGCAGGGCCATATGGTCTTGCTGTCGGCGCTCATCTGAAAGCGAAAGGCATACCGACGCTTATCTTTGGGAAGCCGATGGAATTCTGGAAAAAGATGCCTCCCAGGATGAACTTAAAATCATCCTGGAGCGCCCTGACTATTTCTGATCCCAGGGGAGCGTATAGCTTATACCGCTTCAGTAAGGTCGCGGGTGTTCCAAAGCAAGAGCCTGTTCCGCTGCAAACGTTTCTCCGCTACGGGGAGTGGTTCCAGCAACAGGTGCTGCCAGACATCGATCAGACGTATGTGCGCTGCCTCGATCGCGATGGCGATGGGTTTCATCTTGACCTGGAAGATGGCCGTTCGCTCAAGGCCAGCAAGGTGGTTGTTGCTACCGGCATCGCCTCATTTGCCTTCATTCCTCAACCGCTGGCTCACCTGCCATCAACCCTGGCCTCGCATAGCCAGGACCATAGCGATTTCTCGCAATTTACGGGCAAGCGTGTGATCGTTGTAGGCAGCGGTCAGAGCGCGCTGGAAGCGGCAGCTTTGTTGCATGAAGCGAATGCCTCTGTTGAGCTGATTGCTCGCGGGCCTGTTCTCTGGATTGATCGTCGGCTTCACCGCTACAGCGGCCCGGTGAAACGTCTTTTCTACCCGCCCAGTGATGTTGGCCCTCCGGGAGTGAACTGGCTGGTTGCCTTCCCATTGCTTTTCAGGTACTTCCCCGATAAAACGCGGACTGCTCTGGAAAACCGGGCTATTCGACCGGCTGGCGCGCCCTGGCTGCGCCCGCGCGTCGAGGGGCGAGTGCATATCTCAGAGCATCTCTCGGTCGTTGGCGCCACCGAGCAGGGGCAAGGGGTATTGCTGACGCTGAGTGATGGAACGACAAGGGAAGTGGATCACGTGATTATGGGAACGGGCTATCGCGCCAGTATCGATACCCTTGACTTCATTGATGCGACCCTGCGCCAGCAGATTCAACAGCGTGATGGATACCCGCTCTTAAACGAGTGGTTCGAGTCGTCTGTGCGTGATTTGCATTTCACCGGTGCGCTGGCAGGGTACGTTTTCGGGCCGCTCTGCCGTTTTGTCGTGGGTTCAAAGGTGGCCGCCCGTCAGATCGCGCGCCATATCGCCGCTTAGGGAGAAAACAGGGGAGCGAGAGCTATGCAACGCATACAGGACAGGCCAGGGGCAGTTGTCCTCGGCAGTGATTTTAAGGCATTAGGCGTGGTGCGCAGCCTGGGGCGGCGCAATATTCCCTGTATTGTGATCGACAATATACCCCGTTCTGCCTGGTTCTCGCGCTATGTTTTCAGGCATTTCAAGTGGGAGCGCGCTATGGACGATCCTGCTTTCCTGCCCTTCTTGCTCAAGCTTGGGGAAGAATACCGCCTGCGGCAGTGGGTCCTCTTCCCTATGCAGGATGAAGCCGTAACATTTGTTGCCTGCCACGTACCACAACTGGCGCCTATGTACCGACTGGTGACGCAGGAGTGGGAGATTGTGCGCCTGGCAAACGATAAACGGCAGACCTATCGTCTGGCCCAGGAAGTCGGTGTTCCCTATTCTCGAACCTGCTATCCGCATTCGGAGGAAGATTTAGCAGAGATGGAGGTGAGCTTCCCCGTCATTATTAAGCCCGCGATTTCAACCCGCCTGCAATACGCGATGCGTCTTAAAGCCCTGACCGCGCGCAATCGCGAAGAATTACGCAGCCAGTATCGTCTGGCCGCGAGCGTGATGCCCCCGGAGGAAATCATGGTGCAGGAGATTATCCCCGGCGATGGGCGCACGCAATTTTCTGTCGCCGCCTTTTGTAGGGATGGACACATCCTTACCGGCATGACCGCTCGCAGGACACGGCAGTATCCGATAGATTACGGGCTGGGCAGCAGCTTTGTCCAGGCGATCGAAGTTCCCCCCCTCTTCGATCTGGCGAAAAAGCTTCTCCTTTCTATGCGCGTTTGCGGGATGGTTGAGGTGGAATTCAAGCGCGACCTGCGTGATGGCCACTACAAACTGCTCGACATCAATCTACGCCCCTGGGGCTGGCACACACTCTGCATCGCCTGTGGCCTGGATTTCCCCTACATCCAGTACTGCGATGCGCAAGAAATGATCCCTGAAACGGCGACTATGCCGGGCGCTCCGTTCTACGGTCGCTACTGGGTGCGCCTGCTGACCGATCTGCCTGCTGGCTTACAGGAAATACGCGCTGGCATTACCACTCCTGGCGCCTATCTCCGTTCCTTGCTCGGCAAGGCCACCTTTTCTGTCTTCGATTGGCGCGATCCATTGCCCGCGCTTGGTGATGTCACTGTTGCCCTCTCTCGTTTGCTCAGAGGGTTTTCAAGAAAAGAGGCAAAAGCCGATGAACCGCTTCTCCAAAGTCACGTCAGCCAGGTTTGAAAGTGGCATCAATCTAAGACGAATCGTCAATAATACCGTTATCTCACTGACCGGTCAGCTCGTCACCTGGATATCCACGTTACTGCTGACCATTGCCTACGGGCGTTTTCTCGGTGATTTCAAATTCGGAGAACTCTATTTTGCCATCACCTTTGTCCTGCTCATCGGCTTTCCCCTTGAATTCGGCTTCAATCAGCAACTGACGCGAGATGTCGCGCAGGAACCGGCCAGAGCGCGGAGCTACCTTTCTAACACGCTTATCATCAAGGTGACCCTCTGGCTGGTTCTCTATGCTGGCATTCTCTTTGCCTGCCAGTTGCTGGGCTATAACGTGGAAGAGCGTGTCCTGGTCGCCATCTGCGGTGTCACCCTGCTGGGCGATTCCCTCGCCAACACGTTTGCCTCCCTTCACTTTGCTTTTGAACGGGTGATTTTCCCCGCCGTTGGCACGATTCTCGAAAAGGGCCTCGCGGCGTTTGTAGGCTTTATTCTTTTGAGGAACGGAGCCAGTGTGGAAGTCATGGCTCTGGTATTGCTCGGCGGCGCTTTCGTCAATGCCTGCTGGCAGGCCTTCTGGTTCTTCAATCGGGTCGGCGTTGGCTTTACCATAGATGCTTCGCTTATTCGCCACCTGCTGCGTAGTAGTATTCCCTTCCTGACCTATGGCGTTCTGGGGGTCATCTACTATCGGCTTGATACCATTATTCTCTCCCTGGAAGCCAGTGCTGCCGTTGTTGGCTGGTACGGGGCGGCATATCGTCTCTTTGATACATTGATCTTTTTGCCCAGCCTGGTTATCAGCGCCATTATGTATCCTGTTTTCTCGAAGCTCTCAGTTTCTTCCGAGGCAAACTTAAAGACGGCGGTTGAGAAGACCACGAATTTTTTACTGTTCTGTGTGATTCCCACTGCCTCTCTCTTGATGGTGGCGGCTCCCAGCATCATCGCCTTCCTCTACCATCGGCAGGATTTTACGCCGAGCGTTCCGGCGCTGCAGGGGCTTGCGCCCGGACTCGTTTTCCTGTATATCAACTCGGTCTTCAGCGCCATCATCATGAGTACAAAGCAGGAGAAAAAAATTACCATCATGGCAGCGGTGGCTCTGGTATTCAACCTGGCGCTCAATCTTTTCCTGATTCCCCTCTACCAGCACGTGGGCGCGGCAATTGTCACCTCTCTGACCGAACTGCTCTTGTTCGGTATGGGTCTGATCTTTGTTCCTAACCGCCTGTTGCCTCTCAGGAGCCTGCGCGTCGCAGCAAAGGCCCTGACTGCCAGTGTGGTGATGGCGGCGGCGGTTTTCTTTGTGCAGGCCCATATCTTCAATATTTTTGTGGTTCTCACCATCGGCCTGCTCGTTTACTTCGGGGTTGCCCTGCCTCTGGGGACCATCCCGGTAGAAGACGCGCGTACCCTTTTCTATTCGATACGACATAAAGGCCAACGTGATGCCATGAACCAGCCCGAAGACAGGCAGGACGCAGAATCAGTGCAAGACCTGGCGACGGCTGATTGACGCAAGCGACGGAAACGTACGTTGATTTTGCAGAAAGAGAGGGAACATGATGAAGCAGATTGCTGGAGCGGCTATCAAATATGCCACCAATCATATTATCTGCCATATTCCTTCCTACAGGATTCGCCATGCGTGGTATCGTCGCGTCCTGGGTTGGAAGATAGGAGCGCGGGCGGCCATCTTTATGGGCCAGCACGTGCAGATGGCCGGAATTCGCACCAGCGGAAAGAAAGTCTCTATTGGTCAGGGAACGGTCATTAACCAGGGATGTATGCTCTATACAACGGGAGGGTTGCTGATCGGCGAGAATGTCAGCATCTCAGCCGGTGTATGGCTGGTGACCGGCTCGCACGATATGAACGATCCCCTCTTTCCCGATTTCTACCGGCCCATCGTCATCGGCGACTATGCATGGATTGGCATGCGTGCCACCATCCTGGCGGGCGTCACCATTGGCAAAGGGGCGGTGGTAATGGCCGGAGCGGTAGTCACCCACGACGTGCCGCCTTTCGCAGTGGTTGGCGGCGTCCCGGCAAAGGTTGTTCGCCAGCGCGAGCTACAGGAGCCTGCCTACTCGTTGGATTTCCATCCCCTTTTCGAGTAAGCAGATCATCGTCCTCGCCAGGCAGATACCCCCTCATTACGTCGTTGTCTTCGGCTGAGCATAAACGGCGGCGCGTAAGGCCTCGAATAACGCCTTATTCATGGCAATGCATCCCGCCGGAGTAGGGTGAATGCCATCGGAGAGCAGATAGGTCTTCGCGTGGTCAAGAAACAGGCGATAGAAATCAGGGCCTGCTATCAGTCCATGAGAGGCAGTGAGCTGATCGATGACAGCGTTCAAGGCCTGTATTTCCTGATCTATACTGCTTCCTCGACCAGCGATATAGGGGATATGCGCGAGGATAGGCACGTGTCCGGCCTGCTCAATCTTGCTGATGAGGATCTGGAGATTTGCCTGGAAATGTGCAGGAGACACCTGCTCCAGCGCATCATTGGTTCCCCAGCCCAGTATCCAGTAGTGGATATCGGGGTTGAGAGCCAGCCAGGAGTCAATATCTTGCACGGCGCCATCGCTGTTCCAGCCGCCCATGCCGCCATCAATCATCGCGGGATAATGCCTGAGAAAGGCGGCATGGACATCATCGGT
>CADDYT010000114.1 GCA_902810755.1 Chloroflexota bacterium | reverse complement strand
GTAGGGCCACCCCTGGCGGCTGGCCTGTGGCGGCCTTAAGTTACCGCCTATGGGGCCACCCCTGGCGGGTGGCCTGCGGGTGGGGCCGGGCATGTGCGGGCGGCTGCTACGCTTTGCCAAAGGCCACGCGCAAGGCGGCGCTGGCTTCGGCCTCAGCCTGCTTGCCCTTATCGGAGGGGATGCTGCCGAAAAAGCCGTGAATAACCCCTGCGTAGCGGCTGACGGTGACGGGGACGCCCGCTTCCCTTAATTTCTGGCCGTACAACTCACCCTCGTCGCGCAGTGGGTCATACTGGGCGGTGATGATGAGGGCCGGGGGCAGGCCGCTCAGATCGCTTGCCAGCAGGGGGGAAGCCAGCGGGTTCGTCTTATCCTCTTCGCTGTTCAGGTAATGGTTCGTGAACCAGATCATGTCGTCTTTTGTCAGGAAGTAGCCGGTAGCGTTCTCTTCGATGGAGGGCGTGTTCATCCTGAAATCGGTGGCGGGATAGATCAGCAACTGGAAGACGAGGTGCGGGCCTCCCCGATCTCGCGCCATCTGGGCCACAACGGCAGTGAGATTGCCGCCCGCGCTATCCCCGCCAACGGCGATATGGGAAGCGTCAACGTTCAACTCTGCCGCGTTCTCCGCAACCCATTGCGTCGCGGCATAGCAATCTTCGGGCGCGGCAGGAAATTTGTGTTCGGGCGCGAGCCGGTAATCGACCGAGACGACCACGCAGCCCGCGCCGTTTGCCAGGCCGCGGCAGATACCATCGTGCGTGTCCAGGTTGCAGATCACCCAGCCGCCGCCATGAAAGAAGACCAGTGCCGGGAATGGCCCGTTGCCCTGCGGCGTATAGATGCGCACAGGTATCTCGCCCGCCGGGCCGGGAATGGTGCGGTTCTCAACGCGAGCCACCTGCTCTTTCTCAATGTTCTCCATCGCAAGCTGCATCGCTATTCCCATTCGTACCTGTTCGGGCGTCATCGTATGTATCGGGGGCATATTCATTGCCGCCATCTGATCGAGATAGGCTTGAATTTGAGGATCGAGTGGCATAGACGGTTTTCTCCTGACTGTTCTGCGAAATATTGTTGTGTCTCAACGACTTTCGGTGAGTGAGACTCTTGCTAACAGTATGCAACAAAGCAGTGCGCAATCTCAAGGGCAGGTTGCGGGTAGCATGTCATGAACAGGTGGTCGGGACGTGTCACGCGGAGCGGGAGCGAAGTATCTGCGGTGAGCAACTGAGCAACGTAGCCCGCCAGAGTCGATCACCTCTCTACACCTTAATGCCACTCACCTGAAATTGGGAGGATAGGCAACAGCCTGAAGCGAGGTTGGTAAGGATTGAGCGGCAAGGCGGCCACCAGGCTCGCCCCCATAGGCGTTAACGTAAGCCAGTGCCAACGCCGGGCAGGCCACCCCTGGCGGGTGGCCTGCGGCGGCCTGAAGTTAACGCTTCTGGGGCCATCCCCTTGCGGCTGGCCTGTCCGGGCCTAAGTTAACGCCTATGAGGCTCGCCCCTGCCCTCATCAGATAGCTCCATGCAGGTGAACCGCGCTGTATGAAACTGGTATATAATACCCGGTAAGCAGAAAAGCAAGGTGAAGGTGAGAGCGTCCCGCTGACCAACTCTGGCGAAACGGAAACAGTGAGCGCAAGCCTGCCCTTATCAGCAAACAGGCTCCTTGAGTCACGCCGGGACACTGGGTCATCGGCAAACACCATCTCCCCCCAATCCACCCTTTCCGGCTGGTTGTCTGTTTGCCTCTCACACTGAACATTTCACCTTTAGCCGACCGGAATCTTTGGCAAGCGGATATCTTGCATCACGGCCCACACGATGGTGAGACAGCTCGTTTCCGTGGTGAAAGCGTCAATCTGGTCTGTCCGTTTCCGAACGTTGCTGAAAAAGCTTTCAATCGCATTGGTGGTGCGAATGTAGCGATGCATCACTGGTGGAAAGGCATAAAACGTCAACCAATGCTCTTCATCTTCACAGAGGCTACGAATCGCTTCGGGATAGCGTTTCTGGTATTTGCCTTTGAAGGCCGCCAAATTGAGCTGAGCCTCCTCCTTCGTTGCGGCCTTGAAGATTCCAGCCAGTTCCGCACTGACCTCTTTGCGTTCCCGATGAGGAATGGCATTAAGCACATTGCGCTCTTTATACACCACACAACGCTGGCGCGGCGTGGTGGGAAAGAGCGCCGAGACAGATGATGGTCGAGTCAGTTTTCTCTCCATGTCGGACGGTAAAATGAATCCCATCGAGATACAGGATGCGATAGTGGGGTAGCAGTGAACGCTCTCGCCAGGCTTCAAACTGTTCAGTTAAGGTATGATTGAGACGGCTGACCGCGCTCGCGCTGGGGGCGACTCCCATCAACGTTTGGGCCACCTCACCGACCTTGTGCGTACTGGTCCCCGCAACAAACAAATGCTTAACCCTTGCTGGTAATGGAGCGTATATCTGGTGGGAAAGAATGTTCTCCCTTGAAACATGATGCAATGAGCAGCGAAAGGCGGAAGCAGATGAGCGAGAAGCGAGCATGGGTCATCACCGCCCTCTGGTTCGGTACGATTGCCCTGGTCGGGCTGTTGAAACGAACGCTGGAACGGCAGAGACCGGGATAATCTCTATGCAGGACAGGCAGGGAGAGCGAATAGGAATAGTTCGCTCTCCCTGCCTGTTTTCCTGAATGTGCCGGGAAGCGTTTGACAAATCTTGTCCGGGGCCGTATAGTACAAATAACAAATACTATGTTTTCTGTCTTACCTCGTTAGGTGAGGTGGCTGCATGAACACAGGCCACTGATCAGAAACGTCGAGAGACGCCAACGATCAGGCCAGGTCTCGTCGGCATAAGGCGTGACCCGAAGTGGCTGGATAGTTTGCCTGCTATCTTACGTCGTGCAGTGCCAAAGCTCAACTAGAGGGGGTTTGTGCTGTATGCGGCTCTGATTACGCCCCCTCGTTAGTGATGGGGGTATTTTTATTGCTCTTTTCTGAGTCTGCCCCTGACAGGGAGGTGCGCCAATGGACAAAATCATCCCACAGGAGAATCGGGAGCGTGTAGGTCGCCGACATCGGCAGCATCTGAGGAAGCGTGGTTCACGCCTGCTGTTCTATCTCGGCATCTTTGGGCCGGGCCTGATCGCCGCCAACGCGGGAAACGACCCCGGCGGCATCTATACGTACAGCACAATGGGCGCGCAGTTCGGCTACCAGATGCTCTGGACGCTGGTCGTACTCACGGTGGGCATGGCAATTGTGCAGGAAATGGCGAGTCGCATGGGAGCAGTCACGGGCAAAGGGCTTTCTGACCTGATTCGCGAAAACTTTCCCCTGCGACTGACGGCCTTTATTATGCTGATCTTCCTGGTCGCAAACGGCGGAATCATTGTCTCTGAATTTATCGGCATTACTGCCGCGCTCGGCCTTTTTGGCGTTCCCGGCTGGATTGCCGCCCCTGCTGGCGGCATATTGATCTGGCTGCTCGTTGCTCGCGGCTCCTACGAGCGCGTCGAGAAGGTCTTCCTCGCCCTGACCTTCACCTTTTTTGCCTATATCATCTCCGCCTTTCTCGCGAAACCGGACTGGGGACAGGTATTGACCGGAACCGTCATTCCCACCATTCAACTGAACGGCGGCTATATCCTGACGCTGATCGCAGCTACAGGCACCACCATCAGCCCCTATATGCAGTTGTACGTGCAGAGCGCCGTTGTTGATAAAGGCATCAGTATGAGCGATTATAAATATGAACGCTTCGAAGTCTACGCGGGGGCTGTTTTTTCCAATACCATCGCCTTTTTTATTGTGGTCGCAACGGCCGCCACGCTCTTTGCGCATAGCGGGGGCAAGGGCGTTGCGCTTGCTTCAGCAGCCGATGCCGCACAGGCGCTGACCCCGTTTCTGGGCGTCTTTGCCAGGGATGCTTTCGCGCTTGGCCTGATCGGCGCCGCCTTCCTCGCCGCCGCCGTGCTGCCTCTCTCCACCAGCTATTCGATAGCCGAAGCCCTCGGCATGGAAAGAGGCGTTGGCAGGCGCTGGCGAGAAGCCCCCTTTTTCTGGACGCTCTTTACCCTGCTGATTGTGGTTGGCGTGGTGGTAGCGATGGTACCCAACCTGCCGGTGGTGCCAATTTTGCTCAACCTCTACATGCTCAACGGCCTGTTGCTGCCGATTATTCTCTTTACCATCCTGCGCCTTGTCAACGACAAGCGCCTGATGGGACGCTATACCAACGGCCTGTTCTACAATATTCTGGCCTACGCGCTGACCATTATCGTCAGCTTTCTGGCCCTGCTCTACCTTGTTACGCAGGTTCTTGGCCTCTTCGGTATCCAGTTTCCGGGATAGGCTGGTAAATTTGCATACCTTGCAGGCTAACTTTTTGAACGCCCGTTCGTAATATATATGTCGACAGAATGTCGGCTCCATGATCGTGGTGGAAATGACCGGAGTGCATCTGCGGCACGGCCGGAGCCAGTTCCAGTTCGTTCTGGCTGAACGGTGTCGCGCTTTGTCGGAACGGTTGTTTGCTCCACTCTCAGGTCATCCGGTAGGCATCTGCCCCGGTGGTCTGCCTCACTTCCAGGTCGGCCTGGACGGGATGTTTTTAAGGCATCTCGCAAGGCCTCGTACCTGGAAGTGCCTTTCTGTTAGATTGCCTGCCAGACCTGCACAGTGCCGTCGCCCCCGGCTGAAGCGATGTGGGTGCCGTCGGGCGACCATGCCAGGGCGAGGACTTCGCGGGTGTGGCCCCGGTAGGTATAGAGCGTTTTGCCTGTTGTGGCTTCCCATACCTGCACCGTGCCGTCGTAGCTGGCGGAGGCAATGATGGGTCGCGTCGGCGACCAGGAGACGGCTCTGATCCAGTTTGTATGCCCTTTATATGTTAAAAGCTGACGGCCCGTCTGCGCCTGCCAGATGTGAACGGTCTTATCGCGGCCAGCCGAGGCGATGAGTATGCCATCCGGTGACCATGCCACTGCCCATACTTCGTTTGTATGACCTGCATATGTCAGCACTGTTGCTCCTGTACGCGCCTGCCAGATTTGCACCGTCCGGTCATCGCTGGCGGAGGCGAGTCGCGTACCATCAGGCGACCATGCCAGGGCGTCGATTGTTCCTTTGTGCTGACGATAGCTGAGCAGGCGTTCCCCGGTGGCGGCTTCCCACACTTGCGCTGTTTTGTCAGCTCCTGCCGAGGCGATGAGCGCGCCATCGGGCGACCATGCCGCTGCCCAGACCTGGTCGCTATGTCCGAGGTAGGTCAGCATATGCTGTCCTGTGCGCGCCAGCCAGACGCGCGCTATATATTCGGTATCCGTTGAGACGAGGCGGGTGCCGTCGGGCGACCAGGCCACCGAGAGGATCGGCTGGGCGTGGCGACTGTAGGTCAGAATGGGATTGGCCGTGCGCGCTTCCCAGAGTTGAACCGTTTTATCGACGCCTGCCGAAGCGATGCGCGAGCCATCGGGCGCCCAGGCCACCGACCAGATGAGTTCGCTGTGGCCGCGATAGGCGCAGAGCAGCGCGCCCCGCGATGGTCTGGTAGCCGCCTGCTCCAGTTCGGCGGCAAATTCACTCACCGTGTCAAAACGCTGGTGCGGGTCTTTGGACAGCGCCCGCAAGATGACCTGCTCAACCGCCTCTGGCAAGGACGGAACTTGCTGGCGTAAGGGAGGTGGCGGCGTTGAAAGGTGCTGCGAAATAATTTCCCACGAAGTGCCGTCAAAGGGGCGGTTGCCGGTCAGCCATTCGTAGGCCACCACAGCCAGCGCGTATTGATCGCTGGCCGGGCGCGGCTTGCCTTGAATCTGTTCGGGAGCCATGTAGTAGAGGGTACCGCTGCCGGCCTCAGTGCTGATCGAACTGGTGCTGCGAGCGATAGCGGCAATGCCGAAATCGGTGAGCAAGACTTCATCATTGCGCCCCAGCAACATGTTCTCCGGCTTGATGTCTCGGTGGACAATTTTGCGGTCATGCACGTACTGCAAGGCGGAGGCAAGCTGCCTGACATACGTAATCACTACAGGTAAAGGGAGGCGAGTTCTCGCCGGGTAGCGTTTGCGCAATGAGCCGTTGGGCGCGTAGCTCATGACAATAAAAGGGATGGAGCCTTCGATGCCGAAGTCAAAGACACGCACAATATTGGGATGTTCGATATTGATGATGGTGCGGGCCTCATTGCGAAACTGCTCAACCTCCTCTTCCGAGAGGGCGGTGGTCAGGACTTTGATGGCGGCATAACTTCCCAGGTAAATATGTTCGCCGAGATAGACTTCTGCGAAGCCTCCCCGGCCCAGGAACCGGGTGAGGCGGTAGTTTCCCAGCTGCCTGCCCAGGTATTGTTCCTCTTGCTTTGCCATACATGCTTCCCTTGCTTCAGCTTGCCAGCCAGAATAAAAACCATCGCAGGCGCGTCATGCCATGCGTTGAGTTGTTGATTCATTCTAGGAAAGTACAGCCAGGTTGTCAAGGAACATGGGCAGGGGCGAAGTTTGATAGAAGCGTAGTCTCTGGCATATACTACCTGTTAAGAAGAATGTTCTGGCCGCGAAATCGAGAGGAGAATGACCATGCCGGATATTGATGAGAGAGAGGATTTGAGCCTGTCACACCTGCTCGAACCGCCATATGCTGGCAATCCCTACGCGCTCTACAGTCGATTGCGCGCTGCAGACCCTGTACATTGGGATGAACGGGGGAGCTGGGTGCTGACGCGCTACGCAGATGTCGTCGCGGCCCTGCGCGATTCCCGGCTCTCGGCGGAGCGTTTCTCGCTGGATGTTTCGGGGTTACCGGAAGAGGTGCAGCGGCCTGTGCGCGCTCTGGCCCGGCAGATGCTCTTTCTCGACCCGCCCGATCATACGCGCCTGCGCATGCTGGCCGCCAAAGCCTTCACGCCGCGTATGGTGGAGATGATGCGCCTGTCTATCCAGCGTATCGTTGACGACCTGCTGGACGCGGTTGAGCCTGAGGGGAGCTTCGAGGTCATCGGCGCGCTGGCTTTTCCCTTGCCTGCCATCGTGATTGCTCAGATGCTTGGTGTGCCGCCGGAGGATCGCCTGCAATTTGCCCACTGGACCGCTGCCTTCGGCGCGCTGCTCGATGGCGCGCTGCTCACCGCGATTGGCTTGCAGGAGGCGCTCGTCCGCGTTTCTGCATTAATGGACTACTTTCGCCAGATCATTGCCGAGCGACGCAATGCGCCCCGCGATGATCTGTTGCAGGCGTTGCTCAATGCGGAGGAACAGGGCGACACGCTCAGCGAGGATGAACTGCTGGGCAACTGCATTCTCCTGCTGGCTGCCGGTCATGGTACCACCACACATCTGATCGGCAATGGCCTGCTGGCCCTGCTGCAACACCCCGGCCAGCTAGAGCTATTGCGGCGCAATCCTGCCCTGATCGGCCCTGCCGTTCTCGAACTGCTGCGCTACGACAGCCCGGTACAGATGACCGGTCGGCAGGCGCGTACAGACCTGGACATTGGCGGCAAGCATATTGAGGCCGGGCAATACGTTCTCGCCTGCCTGGGCGCGGCCAATCGCGACCCGCAGCAGTTTCCTGACCCCGACCGGCTCGACTTGCAACGAGCGGCAGGCAAACAGGTCGCCTTTGGTCACGGCATCCACTACTGCCTGGGCGCGCCCCTTGGTCGCCTTGAGGCCGAGATCGCCCTCAGTACCCTGTTGCGCCGCTTCCCTGGCCTGCGCCTTGCCTGCGAGGCCGATATGCTGACCTGGCTGCCCGGCCTCGTCTTTCGCGGCCTGCGCGCCTTGCCCGTAATCGTGTAGGCGCCAATTGACCGGCCTGTTTTATCTGTTCTACCCGTTCTACCTGTTCTGCCGATCAATTGACGCCTGCGAGTTCATCATGCTGTGGGAGAGGACATCAAGAAAGCATATCTATGGAGCAATCAGAACATCAGAAAAACGACGAAGGCGAACGTATTGATTACGAGAACATCTTTACGCCGCAGGGCATGCTGGGGCATGTCTCGAAGCATCCCAACCTCGATTTCCTCATGAATATCTTCAATATTCCCAGAGTCTACAGCGTCTCCGGTTTTGGCACCTGGAATGTCGGGCAGCACACGATGGCCGTTGCCTTTCTGGCTCTCTACTGGTCGGCCTTCCACGGCTATCCACAGGAGAAACGTGACCGGCTGGTGACGCTGGCGTTGATGCATGATGTCCACGAGGCGGTGATCGGCGATATTCTGCCCTTTTTCAAGACGACAGCTGTGAAAGAGGCCATCGACTCCATTCAGCAGGATATCCTGCAAGCGTTTGCCATCGAGGAAGATCAGGAACTTCGCGATGAACTGAAATTGCTGGATATGATCGGCTTCCTTTACGAAATCGGCCAGTCTTCGCCCAGAGGCATCGATCCATCCAGACGAAAGCTCATCAAGCAGATGTATGCGCGGCAACGAGAGGAGATTTTCAAGTATGCCGGGAAGGTTGGGATCGAGCAAGAGACGGTGAAGGCGTTTCTTACCTCTATGAAACTCTGAATTTCCTACCTTACAGGAAGCTCTGAAACTGCTATGATATAGTTACTACATGCTATGAAAAAGGTATCCGCTCGTGTCGTGCCGGGCGCGAGCGAAGCATCCAGTGTAAGCCATACTCGGAAGCGATGACCTGCTTCGCTCGCGCCCGGCACGACACGAGCGCGCTGGCTTCTCATGGCTTTGTCGTTACCTGGGCATCTTGATGTGTACATAGAGAGGTTACAAGTTGAGAAGAGAACGCACACGACGCAGGCTCTTTGTAGTGTTGATGAGTTTCTTGCTCATCATGCTCGCCGGGTGCAGTCTGGGATCGGGGCAGGGCAATACACCGGCGCCCACAATTACGCCGATAACGCTCACCCCCGATGCGACCGGCAGCGCGACTGCGACGCCGGTGAGCGATACCGATTGGACCACCTATCACCTCAACAATGCGCGCACAGGATATGTTGCCAGCGCGCCTGATCCGAGTACCCTGACACGGGCATGGAATGTCAAACTGGATGGGGCAGTCTATGCCGAGCCGCTCGTCATTGGCAATCGCGTGATTGTGGTGACGGAGGGCGATTCGTTCTATGCGCTGGATAAAAGTACGGGGCAGGTGCAGTGGCGTACCAATGTTGGCACGCCGGTGCCGCACTCATCGCTGCCCTGTGGGAATATTTTCCCGCTGGGCATTACCGGCACGCCTGTCTATGACCCGGCGACGGGGCTGGTCTTCGCGGTGGCCGAGGTGCAGCCCTCGTCCCCGGCGCATATTCTGGTAGGGGTCGATCTCACCACCGGCAAGGTGCGCGTGCGTCGCTCCGCCGATCTGGCGGACATGGACGCCCGCGCGTATCAGCAGCGTGCGGCGCTGGCACTCTCTCACAATATGATCTATATTGCCTATGGCGGCCTGGCCGGTGACTGTAGCGATTACATCGGCACGGTGGTGGCCTCGCGCACAGATGGTACCGGCTCCCTGCTTTCCTTCCGCGTTCCCACTCCGCGCGAAGGCGGCATCTGGGCGCCACCGGGACCGACGGTGGATAGCACGGGCAATCTCTATGTCTCGGTTGGTAATGGCGAGGTGACTTCGGGTCAGTGGGATAAAAGTGATTCAATTTTGCGCCTGTCCCCAACGTTGCAATACGAGGATGGCTTTGCCCCCACACAGTGGCAACAGGATAATAGCACTGATGCCGACCTCGGTTCAATGGGGCCGGTCCTGCTTCCCGATGGCTTGATTTACGCCGACGGCAAATCAGGCCAGGCGTACCTGCTGCGGGCCAATGCGCTCGGCGGTGTCGGAGGCCAGATTCAGGAAAAGACGATCTGCGCCGCCTATGGGGGGGCAGCAGTGATTGACTCGCAGGTCTTTGTCCCCTGCACTGATGGCATACGGCAGGTCATCATCAGTTCCGCACCGTTGATGAACGTGGGCTGGCACACGCAAGCGCAGATCAGCGGCTCGCCCATTATCGGCGGCCACACCGTCTACAGCGTCGATTACGTCGGCGGCACGCTCTACGCCGTCGATGTCAGCAATGGCAATGTACGTGCCACGCTGTCTATCGGCCCGACTTCGCGTTTTGCCACGCCCACCCTTGCGGGCAACCTGGTCTTTGTGGGAACCATGAGCGGGGTAGTTGCCGCCACGATATCTTGATCTAAACGTGTCATGGCATAAAGCAACAATTGTAGGATGGATAGTACAAGATGAGTGTCTTTGAACAGATTCTCGCGCTGCTGGAAGAACGGCATGTGCCATACAAATTGACGGAACACAGGGCAGTGCGCACCAGCGAGGAGGCGGCGAGATTGCGCGGCGTCGCCCTCAAAACGGGAGCGAAGGCTATGATTGTGCGCGGCAAGGAAGACGATTATTATCTCTTCGTCCTGCCTGCCGACAAACAGCTTGACTGGAAGCGGCTGCGTGCCATTCTGGGCGTGCGCCACCTGCGTTTCGCGACCGAGGAGGAGGCCGAAAGTGTTGCCCGTGTCAAAATGGGCAGCGTGCCGCCCTTCGGCAATATTCTGGGGCTGCCCACCTACTTCGATGAAGGGCTGTTCGAGAATGAGGTGGTCAATTTCAATCCCGGCAGTACCACGCACTCAATTGCCATGAAAAGCGCCGACCTGCGCGCGCTGGTTTCACCTGTTGTCGCGTCCTTTGCCAGATAAAGGAGAGCAAGCTATGATCCCGGAATCCGTATCGAGCCAGCTACGCGCCGCCGCAGCGCAGCATACCGAAGCCGTTGCCGATCTCGCCCGGCGTATCTGTGAGGTACCGGCGCCAACAGGCCATGAGTGGGAGCGAGCGCAACTGATCGTCTCTCTCTGGCAGGAGCGTGGCTATACGCCGGAGATCGATGCTGTTGGCAATGTCTATGTGCGGCGCGGCAAACGCGGGCAGGGGCCGGTGCTGATGCTGCTGGCGCACACAGATACCGTTTTTCCACAGACAACGCCTATCGTGGTGAAGCGCGAAGAGGACATTCTGCGCGGCCCCGGCATCGGCGACAACAGCGTCAATGTTGCCGCCATCATAAGCGCGCTGGACATCCTGGACGAACTGGGGATAGAGACCGCCGTCGATATTGTCGCGGTGGCCGATGTGGGCGAAGAGGGACTGGGCAACCTGCTGGGGGCGCGCACGGCAGTTGAACGCTACCGTGCGCAACTGGGCGCCGTCATCGCCGTTGATGGCAGCCTGGGCCATCTCACCCATATCGCCGTTGGTTCTCAACGCTGGCGTATCATCGTGAGCGGCCCCGGCGGACATTCCTACGGCGCTTTTGGCACGCCCAGCGCCATTCACGGGCTGGCCCGCATCATCGCTGCCATTGCCGACCTCGCAGTGCCGCAGCAGCCAAAAACGACCTTCAATGTCGGTATCATCGAGGGCGGCACCAGCGTCAACACCATCGCCGCACAGGCTTCTGCCCTGCTCGATATGCGTTCCGTCGATGTCGCTGCCCTTGATAAGCTGGCGGATGAGGTGCGGGCAATCGTTGAGCAGCGCGCAGGCCCCGGCCTGCAAACGGAAATTGAGATACTGGGAAATCGCCCGGCAGGGCAGTTGAGTCGCTCGTCCCCGCTCGTACAACTTGCCGCCGACGCCCTCACCTGGCTGGGGATGGAGCCGCGCTACGGCGCCTCAAGCACTGACGCCAATATCCCCATCAGCCTCAACATTCCGGCGATCTGCATTGGCATCACGCGGGTCGAAGGCGCGCACACGCTGGAAGAGTTTCTCACCATCTCGCCCATCGCCGCTGGCATGGCGCAACTGACGCGACTGTGCGTCGAAGCTTCGAACTGGCTTGCTATGACAAACTCGCCTTGACGTGTCATGCTGAGCGGCAGCGAAGCATCTGTGGGACGGTTGGTTGGCAGGGGCGCAGCTGGCCTGCGCCCTGGCACCAGAGGACCGCTGAACGTGTTTGTCATGGCATGCCACTCCTGTTTGAGTGACGTTGACTGGCAGAGATAGAATCAGGAAGAGTGACGTTTCCAGCACAATCAGGATCTGAAACAAGAAAGGTTTTCGCGATGCAGCATCCATCCGGTTTTCGTGCGCAGGCCATCTCGCTGTTTGGCCTGCAACCCCTCACAGAGATTCCCCGCTCCTTCGCCTGGCTTGAAGAGATGCGGGTAAACAATCCCGTCTTCCAGGACGAAAGCAGGCCCCTCTGGCACGTTTTTCGCTACAAAGATGTCCTCACCGTTCTGAATGATTATACGCGCTTCTCTTCGCAGGCATTCGGCGTGATGGGGGGCCTGTTCACAGATACCTTGATTGCGAAGGACCCGCCCGATCATCGCAAGCTGCGCAACCTGGTCAATCAGGCTTTTACGCCGCGAGCGGTGGCGCGCCTCTCGGAGCGTGTGACGCAGATAACGCAGGAATTGCTCGACCAGGTGCGCGAGCAGGGCAGGATGGATGTTGTCGCGGATATCGCCTTTCCGCTCCCGGCCAAAGTCATCGCGGATTTGCTGGGCGTGCCTGCTGAGGACTGGAACATCTTCCAACGCTGGGCGCGCATCGGCGATGGGCCTCCTATGCGGCCCGGACACGGCGATGGTCGCGGCATGCGTGAGGAGATGGCCGATTACTTCTCCCGGTTGCTGGCCGAGCGACGGCGCGCGCCCCGTGAAGACCTGATCAGCGCCCTGAGTGTGGCGGAAGTGGACGGCGAACGCCTGAGCGAGCGCGAACTTGTCAGCTTCTGCACGCTCTTGCTGGCCGCCGGACAGGAAACCACCAAGAATCTCATTGCTAATGCTATCGTCTGCTTTGCCGCTCATCTCGAAACAATGGAAAGACTGCGGCGCGAACCGGCTCTGATGCCAACCGCCATAGAAGAAGTGCTGCGCTACCTGCCGCCGGTCTGGTTCCTTTTCCGCCAGACGACGACCGACGTGGAACTGGCAGGCCGAACCATCCCCGCTAACCAGATCGTGCTGGCCTGGACTGCCTCGGCCAACCGCGACCCGGCTCAATTTCCCGACCCCGACCGCTTCGATATCGAACGCGAGCCGAATCGCCACTTGGCCTTCGGGCATGGCGTCCACTACTGTGTCGGCGCCCCGCTGGCGCGTCTGGAAGCGAAGATTGCTCTGACCATGATGCTGGAACAGCTCAAAGACCTCCGACGGATAGAGGGTGTCCCGGTTATGGTGCATCAGGGCATCGTCTTTGTCATCCGCTCGCTGCCGGTCAGCTTCCAGGCGTATTGAAAGCTGACCGGAGTCGCTTGCCTCCTCAGTGTCCGATATCCTTGCGCATAAAACGCAGCGAGGCAAGCGCCAGCGCCACGACAGCGACGGCCAGCAGGCCCAGCGTATCTCCTGCGGGAAGGCCGTGCAAGAGCGGTGTCCCGTAGTAATAGAAGGCGGAGAGGCGCAGGGCCGCATCCGACCAGTTCAACTCAGGGCCGACAAAGGTGATGAAGAACCAGAGGACCAGCAAGAAGCTCAAAAGGCCAGTATCGAACGCCGTGCGCAACCAGCCTGCAAGCAGGTAGCCCAGAGCAGCGATCAGCAATCCCAGCGGGATTATGCCCAGTGAGGCGGCGGCCAGATTACCCCCGTCGAGCTTCAGGCCTGTGGCGGTCGAGGCCAGCGCGGTAGCAGCCAGGGTGACTACACCGATAATCACCAGCGCGGTGGTAAGGGCGGCAAAGCGGCCCAGGAGTACCTGCAGGCGTGGCTGCGGCGTGGCAAGCAGGAGTTCGAGCCGCCCGTCCTCTTCATCGGCAGACCAGCCGTTCACCTGCGTGACGGCGAAGGCCATCAACAGGAGCGGCAGGAAAACGAAGAGAAAACTCAGCAGGGTGGCGTTTGTAGTAATATCGCCGCCGCCAACCTTGCTGACCAGATCCTTCAGTAGAGGTGAGCTGGCGTAAAGGCTGCTCATTTGCACCTCAATTTGCTTGACGATCTCCACCATCCAGGCAGCAAATCCGGCAATGATGAGCGTCCACCAGAAGGTGGGAACCGCGAGCTTTGCCAGGCTGCGAGCATAGACCGAGCGCAGTGACCAGTCATTCACGGGAAGCGCAAGCTCAGACGGCGCCGCTCGCCCTGTCAGGCCAGGAGAGCCGGGCAGTGCCACCGTCGCGCCGACATCGCGCCCTGCAAAGAGCCAGATGGCGGCTCCGCTCAAGACGATGCTGATGGCCAGCAAAACGAGCATTGCGCCAGCGTTCGTGCCATAGGATGGGATGAGCGGCTTGCTCAGGTTGTAGTAGTAGATGGGAGAGAGGCGACTGATCCATTCCGTATTGGGGACGACACGATGGACCATATCCAGCACGATGAAAATGAGCAGCAAAGCTCCTGTGATCCCCGCAGCTGTGCCGCGCTCGCGCGTAAACTGGGAGAGCAGCAGGGCAATGCTCCCGAAAACGCCGCAGGTCAGCACGATATTCAGACTGAAGAGCAGGGAATCGGCGAAACCGAAGTCGGCGTTGGTACTCCTGGCGCCTGCAAAGGTGAGCAGTGTTATCAGCAGGCCTATCAGAAGCAGAGCCGTCCACAATCCGGCCAGCTTTTCCAGGGCAATGTGCGTGCGCCCGACCGGCACGGAGAGCAAGGTATCCATTGAGCCGCGCTCTTCCTCGCCGCGTAACAGGCGACTGCCAGCCAGAAGCGCCCAGACGGCGATGATTAAGATGGTAAGGCCGTATTTCCAGGTTGCGTAGCCGCCAACGGTATCGACCGCGACAGGGTCGGCAAGCCAGGTAAACGAACTGGCGAGGCTGACGAGTGAGGCCCGCGCCTGCGGCGTTGCTATCAGCGAGGGTATGGCAGACAGGAGAACGTACATGAGCAGGCCCATGCCCACACCCCAGCCCACAATGGCAACGCGGAAATCGCGCAGCGTTTTGAGGTAGATGCTCTTAAACCACATAGCTGGCCTCCTTTGCCGTCTGATCATCGCCCTGATAGAAACGCAGGAAGACCTCTTCCAGCGTCGGCTCGTGCGTCACAATATTCGTCGCGCCCCGTTCGCCCGCGATCTTGATGACCTCTGTCAATGGCCCATGCACGTACAGTTGCACGGTGCGCCCGTCGGCTCCGGCTTCCGCTTTGATGACGCCCGCGACATGCTCAAACCACGTCGGGGTGGCAGGCCCGGCAAAGCTGATCTCCACGTCGTGCTGGTGGATGTCTTTGAGCGCGGAGACGTGATCGATCTTGACCAGCCGTCCCTCGCGAATGATCGCCACGCGGTCGCAGGTGTGTTCGACTTCGGGCAGGATGTGCGAGGAGAGAAAGACAGTACGTCCCTCTGCGCGCACTTCAGCCACCATTTTATAGAATTCCTGCTGGTTGAGCGGATCCAGCCCGCTGGTTGGCTCGTCGAGGATGAGGACGCGAGGCTTGTGCATGAAAGCTTGAATCAGCCCGATCTTGCGTTTGTTGCCGCTCGAATACTGACGAAACTTGCGTGTGGGGTCGAGATCGAGCCGCTGAATGAGCTGCTTGAGGTATGTCTGGTCGACACCGCCGCGCAGGTGGCCCAGGTATTCGAGAATCTGACCGCCGCGCAGGCCAGGATCAAAGGTGAACTCGCCGGGCAGATAGCCGACCAGTTTCTTGACTTCGGTAGATTGCGTCCAGCAATCCAGGCCGCCAATGGTGGCGCTGCCGCTGTTGGCGCGCAGCAGGCCCATCAGCGTGCGCATGGTGGTGGTTTTGCCTGCGCCGTTGGGTCCCAGGAAGCCGAAAACCTCGCCCTCCTGAATGTCGAAGGTTACGTCGATGATGCCCCGGTTCCTGCCATAGCTTTTCGTGAGCCGGTTGGTCTGAATAATAGTAGCCATATCTTCTCCCTTTTGCCAGTCTGACTGGCGCGTCAATGGATTACTACGAGAATGCCCACCGCTTTAGCGTTTCAGTGTCGACAATCACAAGGGAACCTGCACGAAGCCCCAGTACGCGCTCAAACGCATCGGTATAGACGGCGACGGTGCGCTCTATTCGCTGCATATCACCGCGCTCTGCGTCAAACGAGAGGAGCAGCATGCCAATTGCTTCCCCGGCGTCATACGCCATAGACATAATCACTTCGCCTACCTGATCGGGGTAGGCGACCGTCATGACGCCTTCCCGGATGCCCTGCCGGATAATCTCGCTGAAGAGAGGCGCAACCTCCCGCAGCGCGGTTGTGCGCAGTTTCTGGCGCACGATCGCGTTGTCGTCGGCATACCAGCCACGCAGGAGAGCGATAAAAAAGTCCTTCCGTCCAACTTTCCAGCGGTTTAGCGTGTCTAAGTAACGCTGGAATTTATCGAGGGCAGGCAACTGTGGGTCGTGTACGATAGGCTGGAGGATTTTGAGCGCTTCTTCCCCCATACGCTCGACCAGTGCTTCCAGCAGCGCCTGCTTGGAATCGAAGTGGTGGTAGAACGCTCCTTTCGATATCTGCAAGGCATCCAGAATATCCTGGATCGTCATCTGCTCATACCCCTTCGTCATCACAAGCCGCTGTGCCACATCCAGGATTTCGTTGCGCCTCTCAGTACGTTCTTTTACAACGCGAGCCATAATTCCTTCCATTCAATCAGCAAACCGACCGTCGGTCTGTCCTGTAGAAAATATACCTGATAATATCTCTGCTGTCAAGACCTTTTCGCATGTCTGTATCCAGAACATTGACGTTGACGTAAACGATAGTGTATAGTAAGTACGAAGCGAATGTGGTAGAGGGCAGTTGAGGGTGGGAGAGTCATTTATGAAAGGGATAAAAGCAGTGAGAATGGATACGATGACACGACAGGAGCGGGCGCAGGCGAGAAAAGAAGCGCGTGTTTCGCGGCGCAACAGGCCGGTTGGCCCGCACTATAAATGGAGTGTATTGAGCAATACCACGCTGGGCGTACTGATGGCGAGCATCGACTCCAGTATTGTGCTGATCTCTTTACCGGCTATCTTTAATGGCATTCATATCAATCCGCTGGCGCCGGGCGAGACCGGCTATTTTCTCTGGATGCTGCTCGGCTATATGGTTGTCACCGCGACCCTGCTGGTGACGTTCGGGCGCATCTCGGACATGTTCGGGCGTGTGCGGCTCTATAACATGGGTTTCGCCATCTTCAGTGTGGGCAGCATCCTGCTCTGGCTCACGCCGGGGACGGGCAGCGCGGGCGCGCTGGAACTGATTCTCTTCCGCTTTGTGCAGGGCATTGGCGCGGGCTTTCTCTTTTCTAATAGCGCGGCCATCATCACCGATGCTTTTCCTGCCAACCAGCGCGGGCTAGCTCTGGGCATCAACCAGATTGCCGCCATTCTTGGCTCTGTGATCGGGCTGATTCTCGGCGGCATCCTGGCCTACTTCGACTGGCGGCTGGTCTTCCTGGTCAGCGTCCCGGTCGGCATTATCGGCACAATCTGGGCCTATCTGAACCTGCGGGAGATCGCGACCATTCGCAAAAATCAGAAGCTTGACTGGGCGGGCAATATCACCTTTGCTGCGGGCGCAACTTCTATCTTGCTTGGCATCACCTATGGTATTCAACCCTATGGGAACGCACCCACCGGTTGGGGCAACCCGCTGGTACTTGGGGCCATCGCGCTCGGCCTGATCCTGCTGGTTGCCTTCGTCCAGGTCGAGCGTCGGGTCGAAGACCCCATGTTCCGGCTGAATCTCTTCAAGATACGTATGTTCTCCGCCGGTATTGCCAGCAGTTTCCTGGCCAGCATTGCGCGCGGGGGTCTGCAATTCATGCTGGTGATCTGGCTGCAGGGCATCTGGCTGCCGCTGCATGGCTATGACTACGCGGTCACACCCCTGTGGGCAGGCATCTACATGCTGCCGTTGCTGGTCGGCTTCCTGCTGATGGGGCCTATGAGCGGCTATCTTTCCGACCGCTTTGGTGCGCGTCTCTTCTCGACGGCGGGCATGCTCATTCAGGTCGTCGGCTTCCTGCTGCTGATCGTGTTGCCGGTCAACTTCAGCTACATCTGGTTCGCGCTCATCCTCTTCATGCTGGGTGTCGGGCAGGGCATGTTCTCCTCGCCAAACACCGCGTCGATCATGAGCAGCGTGCCTGCCGATCAGCGCGGCGTTGCCTCCGGCATGCGTTCGACCTTCCAGAACTCCGGTTCGCTGGTGAGCATCGGCGTTTTCTTCAGCATCATTACCATCGGTCTGGCCTCAACGCTGCCAACGACGCTCTTCAGTGGGCTGACAAAGGCGGGCGTGCCGACGGCGACCGCCGCGCAAATCGCGAATCTGCCGCCGACCGCCGCGCTCTTTGCCGCCTTCCTCGGCTACAACCCGATGGCGCAACTGCTGCCGCCGCCGGTGCTTCATCTCCTGCCTCCTGCCAGCCAGGCCCTGCTGCTCGGTCGCAGTTTCTTCCCGAACCTGATTACGCCCCCGTTCGCGGTTGGCCTGCACGCGGTGTTTTTCCTCTCGGCGGCCATGTGTTTCGTCGCCGCCGTCGCCTCGTTCCTGCGTGGCAAACGCACTGTCTACGGCCTGTCACAGGTAGAGCAGGCCCCGCATGCGCTGTCAGAACTTGAAGCCGGGGAACCATTGCCCACGCGAACGACTTCGGAATAGCAAGCTATGAGAAACGGCTCTCGCTTTTCGGGCGGCAATCTGCTATGATCTGAACAAAAGCGGAAATCCTGTTTTTGTTCAGATCATGGGAGTTACACACATGGCGGTTGATCCCGAGAAGTGGGAAGACGCCAGGCCACCTGCATGGCCGCAGGCCACCCGCAAGAGGTGGCCCTACTATATACGACACGTTCCCAGAGCGCGCGAATGCTCCGTGTATAGTAGGGCCACCTCTTGCGGGTGGCCTGCGGGACGGGGGTGGCCTGCGGGACGGCGGTGGCCTGCGCAGAGTACATGGCCTGCGGCATTGCGGCTGGCCTGCTGTCTGGCGTTGCTCATTGTGCTTGTGAGCGTCGTGCTGTTCATATTCCGGGTCAATTACCGGCAGCCGCCTCGCCCTGTGGCTCCCGTTCGGGCCAATTCCGACGGTGCCATGTTCGGCTTCGATGTGCAGCACACGCACTTTAACCCGGCGGAACATCGTATCAACAGCGAGAATGTCTCTCATCTTGTCCTGGACTGGTCGGCTTCCACAGGAAAGGTGATCATTGCCGCGCCGGTTGTCGCCAACGGCATTGTCTATGTCGGCTCCTACGATCAGATGCTCCATGCGTATAATGCCGCGACGGGAAAGGCTATCTGGGCAGCGCCCACGACGGCTTCGATTGGCTCCTCGGCAGCGGTGGCTGCCGACATTGTCTACGTTGGCTCAAACGACCGGCGTCTCTACGCTTTTAATGCCAGAACGGGGGCCAGAGTCTGGAGCCTGGTAACCGGAGGGGAGATCTGGTCGTCGCCAACAGTTGCCAACGGCATACTCTATATTGGCTCCAATGATGGCACGCTGTATGCCTTCAATGCCCTCACCGGCAAAGCCATCTGGATCTACGCCACCGGCGATCAGGTCTCCTCTTCCCCGGCGGTCTATCAGGGTGTCGTCTATGTCGGCTCCGAGGACGACTACCTCTATGCCCTTGATGCCAGAACGGGACACCTGCGCTGGAAAGTACAGGTCAGTCTGCCCATCCGCGTTTCCTCACCGGCGATTGTCAACGGTGTTGTCTATGTCGGCTCCGAAGACGGCAAGCTCTACGCCTTTGATGCCCGGACAGGGAGAACGCTCTGGACTGCCCGGACAGGCGGCTTCACGCACTCATCTCCGGCAGTGGCCAACGGCCTTGTCTATATCGGCTCGACCGATCACGGCCTCTACGCCTTTGATGCTCGCACGGGCAAACGAGTCTGGGCCACCTTCACCGGCGCCGTCATCGACTCCTCGCCAACCGTTGCCAACGGGGTCGTGTATATCGGCTCGCAAGATCACCGCCTCTATGCTCTCAACGCGCAAACGGGCAAAATCCTCTGGAGCTATAGAGCCGGTGACGGCATTGACTCCTCACCGGCCATCGCTAATGGCGTGGTCTATGTCGGCTCCTGGGATGGCAAACTGTATGCCTTCCACCTGTGATGCCCTTCCCAGACCACCCATCAAGCCACGCAGCAGGCCAGTTGCAAGAGATCTTGCCAACTTCCTGGCGGGCGATCTCGAAAAACTACCCGGCGGGCCACGCAGCAGGCCACCCGCAAGGGATGGCCCTACTCGCGCGAAGCAGGCCACCCGCAAGAGGTGGCCCTACTATACGCGAGGACGTCTACCGACCCCGGGCGGGGGCAGGCCACCCGCAAGAGGTGGCCCTACTATAGACGACAGCCCTGCACGAGAGATCCGTCTATAGTAG
>CADDYT010000113.1 GCA_902810755.1 Chloroflexota bacterium | reverse complement strand
AGGGTGCGCTCGCCGCCAAAACGCTCGCGAATCGCTTCGACGGTGCCATCGTAGAGCTTGCGCCCGTGATCGATAATCACCATGCGGGGGCAGAGCATCTCCACGTCATCCATATCGTGGGTGGTCAGCAGCACAGTGACGTTCTGTTCGGCATTGATGGTCAGCAGAAATTCGCGAATACGCGCCTTCGCCACCACGTCGAGGCCGATGGTAGGCTCGTCGAGGTAGAGCAGTTCGGGGTCATGCAGCAGAGCAGCGGCAAGGTCGCCGCGCATACGCTGGCCGAGCGAAAGCTGGCGCACGGGCGTATCCAGGAACTCATCCAGATCGAGCATAGCGCGCAGCCGGACCAGATTGGCGTCGTGCCGTTTCTGCGGTACGCGGTAGAGATGCCGCAGCAGGCGCAGCGAGTCGATCAGAGGCAGGTCCCACCAGAGCTGAGAACGCTGACCGAAGACGACACCGATCCGCGCCGCCAGTTCGCGCCTCTGTGTGAGCGGATTCAGCCCCGCCACGCGCATCGTGCCACCGGTAGGCGTTAAGATGCCGGTCAGCATCTTGATCGTTGTACTCTTGCCGGCGCCGTTCGGCCCCAGCAGGCCAATCATTTCGCCGCGCTCAACGCACAACGACAGGTCCTGCACTGCCTGCACCAGGCGCACCTGCGGGTCCACCACGCTGCGCAGACTGCCAAGCAGCCCCGGTCGGCGCCGCGCCACCCGAAACACTTTACTCAATCCCTCCGCTTCAATAATTGCCATAGACACTCTCCTCTCCTGTTTCTCTTCAGAGAAATCAACATCCATCCAATGCCAGGCAGACAGGTTATGTCGAGCAAGCGCGAGGCATCCGCTTTTGCTGCGCTGAAAAGTGGTTGCTTCAGAGGCTTCGCGCCCGCTCAGCATAACCTGCCCCGGCCAGTTTTCTAAAGAGTGGAGAATTAAGAACACAGCACAAAATCCCGGTATCCACCCGGAGAGGGGAGTACCGGTTCTGCTTCGGGTTCGTCGGCGACAAAAACGCTGGTCGGGCATGAGAGACGGTTGCCTTCCCGGCTTTTCACTTCGCGCCGTCACGCCTTCATGGAACAATTGACCCGAATCAAAGGTAAGTATGCATACTATAGCATAACAACGCCAGGCAGGTCAAATGATGAGGGGCGTGTAGGTGTAATATCTCACGACCTCAAACGAATATACAGATGAGTACTCAAGCAAAGGGGAACACATGCAGGTAGACGGCGATGAAGCGCAGGCAGGGTTAGAACTGGCCGCGTTGTTCGAGCGGTATGCGCCGGGCATGCTTGCCTATTATGCGCATGCACGCCCCCTCTCCA
The DNA here is from genome assembly GCA_902810755.1 of Chloroflexota bacterium. The sequence continues at coordinate 19,549 of CADDYT010000113.1, read as the reverse complement.
GCGGACGCGGAAGACCTGGTGGTTGAGGTCTTTCTCGCAGCGCTGGAAAGTAAAAGCTTCGCCTCGCTCTCCGAACGGGCACAGTTGCTCTGGCTCTGGCGGGTTGCGCGCAACAAAGCCATCGATGCCTACCGCTATGCCAGACGGCGACAGTCTGTCGCGTTAGAAGACGTGGGCGAGAGCTTATATGAGTCCGAGGCCCGCGACCCCGAAACGCTGGCCCTGCAGCACGAAGACCTGGCTGCCATCCAGTTCCAGATCAACCGGCTACCCGCCGGGCAGCAGGAGGTATTACGCCTGCGCTTCGGGCAAGGGCTATCCTGCTACGAGATCGCGACTCGTCTGGGGAAACAGGAAAATGCCATTCGCGTCACCCTCTCACGCAGTTTGAATTTCTTGCGCCGTCTCTATGCGCAAGGGAAGGAAGGGTCTGCATCATGAATACGTCGGATGAGTTCTTTCGCCCTGAGGAGGTAGATGAGCAAATCGAGCGCCTGCGCAGGCAATCGCCCGACGAGCAGGCAGATGCCGAACTGATCGCTTACCTCACCCGTTTCTATGCAATGGACACGGCGCACGAGCGAGAAACGCTGCGACGCATGTGGGCGCGTATCAGCGAAGCCGCGTCCGGCATTGAGCAGCAACGAATGCGGAAAGGAACTATCATTCCTATGCAAGAACGACAAACCCTGCGCAGTAATGCGCCTTTACATACGCCGCGCGGACAGCGCATCGGCATTCTGGCCGCCGTCCTCTTTCTGGCCATCCTGGTGGGCAGTATGGCCTTTGTCTTCAATGCGGCCCATCATTCCACAACAGTCGGCTCGCCCCGGAACGGAGGAGGGACGCTCAATCCACTGCCTACGCAGGCGGTCTCCCCCACGCCGGGGCCAGAGAACATCGGGCAGGTAGTCTATAGCACGACTGTCAGTATGGAAGATGGCCTCAATGCCTACACACTGAACTGGTCGCCGGACAGTAAGCGGTTGGGCGTTGGCACGCTGCGGGCGCAGTCATGGGACGCGACGAGCGGGAAGAATGTGGTCAACTACGGCCCTCTCCGCTCCGGCAGCATTATGGATATCGTCTTCTCGCCCGATGGCAAGCGCGTCGCCGTCACCTCTGTAGGCGCGGGGGTACAGATTTATGACGCGACAACCGGCCAGTTGTTGATGACCTACACAGGAAACAGCCAGGCGCGGATGCAGACAACCGGCGGCCCGCTCGCCATGCTCAACATTCCCACCAGCGGCGGCAGCGGCTCCGGCGTCACCGCCTGGTGCCCCGACGGCTCGCTGATGGCGACATCCTTCTTCTCGCCGGGTTCCAACTACATCCAGGTCTGGAATACCACTACCGGCAAAATGCTGCTCCAGTATAACGGACATCACGATTTTATCCAGTCGATCTCCTGGTCGCCGGACAGCAAATACATTGTTTCAACCAGTGTAGATGGCAGTATTCAGCTCTGGTCGGTAGGCACAGGCCAGAAAGTGCTGGATATTGAGGAGCATGCGCGCAATGTGATTACCGCCGCCTTCTCACCAGACGGCCAGCGCATCGCCTACACCGATAACGATGCCGTGAAGATTATCGACGCGCAGACAGGCAAGCTCCTGCAAACGCACAACGGACCCAACGACGGGTTCGGCCTGACCGCCCTCTCCTGGTCGCCCGACGGCAGCAGCATTGCCTCGGCAGGCGATCACATCGAACTCTGGAACACAGTCACCGACAAGACGTATTACACCTTCAAGAAAAACCCGTCGACGATCCGCCTGCTCGCCTGGTCCCCGGATGGAAGATACATCGCCTCGGCAGACTCGCCCGAAACCACCCCCAGCACCATTCAGGTCTGGATCGCCTGACGCCTCTTCTAAAAGCCGCTGAACGAACCGCCTGTGCTGCTTACAGGCGGTTCGTTCACAAACTTGAGCTAACAAGATCGGTAAGTAACGCCAGCGAGCATGCCGTGAAGCAATCACTTACCTGGAAAAACCTGTTCACCCAGACTGTCGCAGGTGAAGTGCAGCCCATCCGCTTTCTGCGCCATATTGCTGCACGTGTAATCGTTCGTCACATTTCTGGCCGGGATGACATAGCTGTCGGTTTCCAGCGAGAGACCGCACTGGCCAAATGAGTTAGCGGTATAGAAGGTTTCAGTGACGCCTGCATCGATCCCAAAAGAGGTATAGGCGATAGAGGCGGTACGACATTGCTGGTGCGCCAGCACAAAGCATTGGATGACCTGCTCCGGCCTGCTATTGCCCGTGACATGCAGACCGGAGCCACCACCCCGACTCACAGAGCCGCAATCCTGCATATTCGTATGCGTCGCGGCAAAGTAGGCAGGACGCACCCACCAGATGCCCGATATGGCAATCATCAGAATAACCAGAATAATAACTGAAGCGATACGATGTTCTTTGATCCAGTCTAATAGAGATGTCATAGTATAAGCCTCCTGAAAGTTCTTTACCTGTTTTTCCTGTCTTTGTTCCCTGCACAGGTTCTATAACAAAGACTCTTTCACGTGCCCCAAAAGTTCCCGTAGAAGTGTGATGTTGTTCAACCATCAAAGGCGTAGTAGCTCTCCTGCACCAGCACATTTGCGCTGCTATCGGTCACATTGCGCACGTTGCCTTGAGCGTCATAGCTATAGTAGGATGGGTCAATAGGTAAAATGCCTATACGGAGAAATGGAACCGGGCTACTTCCATTCACCTGTTTAGTGAATATACAGGCGAGTGAGTACCGCGGGAACGGCAATAAAGCTGAGATGGAGGCAGATGGCGGCAAGGGCGAGGCAGGCAAGGACGATGTGCAGGGTACGCCAGCGCCGCATGAGTTGTTGCGCTCGCTGCTGACGCCACAGCGATTGCAGCAGACGAGCGCGTTCGCTCAGGATTGCACCGGCACGCTGGAAATCGGCCTGCTCGGCGGGTGGAAGCGATGGCAGCATCGCTTGCAGTTCGGCCAGCATGGTGGGAGAGAGAAGAGATGCGTCTTTCTGGCGGCTAAGGGCCTGGATACAGGATTGTTTGAAAGCGGCGGATTTACCGGCATAGAGCCGTTCAACGGCATAGCGCAGTTCAAGCACGCGCTCCTCCACCGCCTGCGCGATGCCAGCGCCGTTTGAACTGGCCTCTTGCGCGATGATGCGCGTCTGCCGGAGATCGAGCAGGCGACCAGCAATGCCACAGGCAACGAGGAGAAGCAGGCCATAGAGGGCAAACGGGCCAAAATATTCGCTGCGCAGGCATTGATAGCTGAAGCAGTAATCATACAGCACATGCGAGAAATCAGCATGGAGAAAGGCGATCAGAACGGCGGCGATGCCAAGCCAGTTGTGAAGCCAGAGCCAGTCCTGCGCCTTGCCGGGCAGGAAGCGCGCAAAACGGCGGCGCAGGGTATAGGCCAGCGCGAGCGTGACCGTTCCCAGTACAAGAAAGCCAAACTTCGACAGCGAACCGCTGCCGGGAACCTCTCCCGGTGATCGTTGTTTCATCGCCTGCGCAAAGAGGAACAGCACGCCGAGATAGTAACATGCCACAATGAGCAGACTGACCCACCAGACCTTTGAGCGTGGAGACTTCCACAGGCGGCGCAACGGTCGCTGTTCGGGTATGGGCGGCTTTGTCGCTACTGACATAGTTGCCCCTCCTTTCTACTGCGCCCTCTGTCGCAGAATATCCTCGGTCGAGCCAAAGAAGCGAATGGGGTTGACGCGGAAAGCGGCTCCGGTCGGACAGGCCTGCACGCAGGCCTGATTCTCGTATCCGGCGCACAGATCGCACTTAATGGCTACCTTTTTCAACATCTCTGTATACCCGTCCCTGCTCTCTCCATCAAACGGGCGAGGCAGCGTGCCAGCCGTCAGCACGGGCAGCGTCTTGCGCCCGGCTTCTTTGCCGAAACCGTGCTTGAGCAGACTGTTGAAACGCCGCCAGGTTGAGGGCGTCTCAACTCCCTCCCGACTTTCGCGGCTTTCTGCCAGAGGGATGATCGAGATATTATCGTAAGGGCAACGTTCGGCGCAGATACCACAACCGATGCAGCTTTCGGTGATGTAGACCTCGCCGCCGGGCATGCGCGCGATGCCGCCGCGACTGCACAGCATGCAGACAGGGTCCTGGCACTGGCGGCAGGCGGTAGCGATACTCATATTGCCCACTACCATCCCCTTGCGGTTCATACGCGAATGACCGTGACGGCGCGCGCAGGCTTCTTCACACTCGCCGCAGTGGATGCAGCGATCAAGGTCAATCACCAGCACATCAGTTCCCTCGACCACACCCTCGCTGACGAGGGCGTGCAGCCCCCGGCGCGCCTCAGCATCCGAACGAGGGTTCGTTACAGGCATCCCGGCAGCTAGCTGTCGGGGGTCAATGGTCGCAAACATGGCGGTATGGGCGGCGTCTGCCGCTTCGCGATACTGTTGCAGGCCCGTCTGGAAACGCTGCGCGACAGCGGGAAAGGCAGCAAAAATCTGTGAAAGGGCCTGGCGCGGCACCTCGGCCACACGCACGCGCGTGATAGCCGTCGCTGTTACCGTCTGTTGATCGCCGAGCATATCCAGGCCCCCGGCGAAGTAGTCGCCATGCTGGCGGTAGGCAATAACACGCTCATCGCTTTTTGCACGCCCCGTCCCCATTGCTGTGCGACGCGAGACTTTGACGAAGCCTTCCAGCACGATATGCAATGCCTCGCGCGCCTCCACGTTCGCTACAATCCCCACACTTTGCCCCTCTTCGGCAAAGAGCCGCTCGTCACGTTCGTAGCGACGTATGCGCATCTGCTGCGCCAGCCAGCGAAGCGTGTCATCGGGCAGGCCCGTAAACAGGGACAGGCGCTTCAAGATAGCTTCGAGCGAGCGAGCGTTGCTGCTCAGCTCAAAATAGTGACGTACAGTCGGAACCAGTTCCATCAATCGCTGCATGGTCTGCTCCCGCACAACCAGCAAGAACGCACCCGGCGCGCGTACCGTCGCCGTCGCGTAGTGCGACTGACCTGTCAGCATGCCGTAGTCGCCCACGTACTCGCCCCGACCATAGAGCGCGAACGGCAGGGCCGTTCCGCTCGCATCGGCGGCAGATAATTCGACCTGCCCATCGAGGATAAAGAAGATATCGCGCCCGAAATCGCCTTCTCGGAAGAGAACATGGCCCGTGTCATATACCTGTACGCTTGCTTCAGCAACGAGGTGCAGCAGGTAGGAATCGGGAACCCCCTGGCTGAACAGCCGCTGCGCGCGCAAGGCGGCGAGCAAGGATGGCAGCGGTACACCGGCAGGCAAGCCGCTTTGCACGCGAGCGACATCTATCGGCCTGTTCCAGCTGGCGCCGAGCCGCTGCTTGAGGGAGAGCATCAACAGGTCGCGGTGGTTGCCAACGGGGCAGACGGGAACGCAGGAACCGCACATCACACAGGCTTCGGTGAAGTCAGCAATTTGCGGCGCAAGCGTCCCGGTCTGATTGACCGTAGCGGCATTCAGTTCGGCAATCGTGATACTGGAGGATGACGGGACGGGACAGGCAAGCATACAGCGATCACAGCCAATACACATATCAATTTCAAAACGGATCTGTTTCGCATCCAATGGCATTATTATATCGCTTCGATGCTGCATACCGGATACCACAATAGCGGAAGCAGGTAATGGTGATTGCATCTCTGTTCTTTACCCCAGACTTCGACTGGTATGTATCTACTCAACGTATTCGGGCCATCTGAGAAGCAAGGTGGTCCTCCCCCACCTTGCTCACACCCAGTATGGGCGGCGGCACTCCCTGCGCATCGAGCCAGCTATCGAGGTCGAAGTGCTGCTCGCACAGGACAGAGGCGACAGGCAGGAGGTTGACATGGTGGTCGATGGCGCGTTTGAAGGCAAGGGCCGGGGCGCGATCGCCCAGCGAGAGCCAGCCAACGGGAATGCCGTTGTGCAACAGCACTTTCTGATAGCGGCGCGGCTGCGGCGGCGCGACCAGCGGATGATACGGGTAGCCGGAGACGCTGGTCAGACCAACCGAGGCAAAATCAAGGCCGTAGAGAAAGGTGGCATTGAGATAGTTGATATTCGCCCCGGCTGTGCTGCCGGTGTCCAGCAGGTCGAGCATGCTATAGGCGGCGGCACGGCCCTGCTGGATGGCCGGATACCACTGACCGAGCGGGCGAGCGCGAGCGGTAAGCGGGTTATACGCCTCGACGACATCGCCGGCGGCATAGATATCGGGCATACTGGTGCGCATACTCGCGTCCACCTGCACGCCGCACCCGCAGGCAATGCCGCCGCGCCGAATGAAATCAATATTCGGCTGAATTCCAATGGCTATAAGAACAAGTTCGCAGGGAATATGCTGGCCCTGGCGCGTCACCACGCCACTGACGCAGCCATCTTTGCCCACGATTTCCGCGACCTCCTGCTCAAGCCGCACATCAACCCCATCATGCTCCTCCTGTTGCAGCACGAGATCAGAGGCAGTGGCATCCAGCACCTCTGACCAGAGTATCTGATGGCGCAGCAGATGACTCACCTGCAAACCACGATATCGCAGCATCTCCACCGTTTCCAGGGCCAGCGTGCCGCTACCAACGACGACAACGCGCCGCACATTGCCCAGATAGGCCAGCACGGCCTGGTAATCAGCCACGCTGCGCAGCGTCGTCACTCCGGCAAGCTGCATGCCAGGGCAGGTCAGCGTACTGGCCGACGCGCCATTTGCCAGCAGCAGGCAATCATAGCCCACCTGGCGTCCGCTGGCCAGCAAGAGCAGATGCTGCCGTCCATCAATCGCCACCACCTGATCGGCAATATACTGGATACGTATATCCTGATAAAAACTGGGCGGGCGCGCCCATAGCTTCTCAGCAGGCACGCGCCCGCCCAGAAAATCCTTCAGTGCCGGTCGGTAATAGACCGGGACAGTATTGGCAGCAATGATAGTAATAGAGGCCGCACCATCCTCCGCCCGCAGCGTCTCCGCCGCCGTCACTCCTGCAATGCCGTTGCCGACGATCACAAACGACCGTCCCTTTCCCCCAGCAACCATATTATTGTAACTCACCCTGGTTTCTTGCTATCAGTATTTGTACCTACTTCCTCTAACGAGGAACAGGGGAGAGAGGTATAGCAATGGGAAAAGTGGGTTATCTATCCTTGAACAGCAGAGCCAGTTGCTCCCGCAAAAAAGCCCGCTCGCTTTCATAGGGCAGCAGTTTGATGGCTTCTTCGGGACAAAACCAGCCGGGTTCAATAAATCTGGAGTCAGTGGGAGCCTGTGGCTGGCTTTCACAGAGGGCATAGGCAAGAAAGAAATGGATTGTTTTCTGCTCTACATCGCCGTTGCTCCTGACAGCTTCGCGCGGGATTGAGCCGAGATAGGTCATTAGGCGAACATTGTGCAGACCTGTCTCTTCGTATACCTCTCGTAAAGCGGCCTGTTCGAGCGATTCGCCCTTCTCAACGTGGCCTTTGGGCAATACCCAGACTTTATTTGTTCTTGCTCGATGTGCCAGTGCAACCTTTAACTGCCCTTCAACCTCGCGCAGGACAACCGCTCCTGCCGAAGTCGCCGTTTTCCGTGCCATGCTCTCTCCTGTTCCGAAACATTCTGATCGAAAACCATCCTTCGTTCTTAGTCTAATGGTAATCAGGATTTCTGGCAACACGATGGAAGCGGCAAGCTCACCGGCAAGCGTCCTTTCGACTCTACCTGCCCGAACAGCACCTTTGCCGCCGCGACCTGCGCCGGGCCGGTTGGTTCGCAGGTAACAAGATACGTGCGCAAGGTGGGGAAGGCGAGCAGATCGTAGGGAGTACCGACGGCGAGGCCGATGACACGCTGGCCCGATTGGAGCAGGGCGCGCATAAGGGCCGCCTGCTGCGGGTCGCGATTGGCATTGACCGTGACCATGAGAACGAGATCAAACTGGCCGCTGGCCGCGAGAAGCTGCGGGATATCCTCTTCCTTGAGATCGGCGGGAATGGTCAGGCTTTCGACTTTTTCGTGATAGCGGCGCAGGCTCTCGACGAGGGGAACACTGGAATACTGACGGTCTTCGGCCTGCGAACGCATATCTTTTGAAGAGGCGATGACAAGGATGCGTTCGTGCGGTTGCAGGCGCAGGGGAACGAGGCCATCGTCGTTGCGCACAAGGGTGGTGGAGAGGTCGTAGGCGTGTTCGCTCAACCGGCGATGCTCCACGCCGCCAACCCAGGATGGCACAGCACCGGACGGCAGGCTCTCCCATGAGAGGCGTCGGCTTTTGAGTTGCAGCACGCGCTCGACCGCCTGGCGCACGGTTGTATATGGGAGTTCGCCAGATTGCACTGCCTGCAAGGTCGCTTCAAGGCCGGATTGCTGGCGCCAATAGAGGTGGGAGATCAAGACGAGGTCGATGCCAGCCTGTAAGGCGAGGACGCTGCCCCGCGCGATGCCTACGGTGTCCGCGACGGCCTGCATTTCCAGGCAATCGGAGATGACGACGCCGCCAAAGCCGAGTTGCGCGCGCAGCAAGCCCTGGATGATGGCTGGCGAGAGCGTGGCGGGAATGTCCGCGCGCCCGGTGATGGCAGGGAAGGCGATATGGGCGCTCATCACGCAGTCCGCGCCGATCTCGATTCCAGCGCGAAATGGCACCAGTTCCACCCGCGCTAAGCGTTCCACTGAGAAGGGGAGCGTGGGCAGAGAGAGATGTGAGTCGGTGGAAGTGTCGCCGTGACCGGGAAAGTGCTTGAGCGTGGCGATGACACCGGCCTCTTGATAGCCGCGCACGACTGCGGCGGCGAGTCGGGCCACCTGCTGCGGATCTTCGCCAAAGGAACGCACGCCGATCACCGGGTTGGCAGGGTTATTGTTGACATCGACGACGGGGGCAAGGTTCATGTTGAGGCCGAGCGCGCGCAGTTCGCGGCCCGTTGCAAAGGCGATATCGTGGGCGATTTGCTCCGAGCCGATAGCGCCAAGAGCCATATTGCCGGAAAACTGCGTCGCACCCCTCCCCAGCCGCTGCACCGCCCCGTTTTCCTGGTCAATCGCAATGAGCAGGGGAAAGCGATGCCCGGCGGCCCGCGCTGCCTCCTGCAAACTACCTGTGAGTTCCAGCACCTGCTGCGTATCCTGCACGTTGCGCGAAAAGAGGATGACGCCTCCCACGTGGTAGCGCGAGATCATGTCGAGTATTTCCGGGGAGGGAGTCGTTCCCCGAAAGCCGACCATAAAAAGCTGGCCGATCTGCTCTTCCAGCGTCAGGTCATCAAAGGAAAGGGCTGAGTTATGTATCATGGGAGTGCTTCCAGTGCTGCACGCAGAATGCCATCATGTTGCGCGAGCCGTTCCCTGGCAAGCGATGGCTCCAGACCGCTACGACCAACCAGAATAGCGGTTTTGACTTCGCCCTCTGAGGCTTCCAGCAGTGCTTCGGCGGCGAGGGCGTCAAGGTCGGTGGCCTGCTGGACGATGGTGATGGCGCGGCGACGCAATTTGCGGTTGGTAGCCTGCACATCCACCATCAAATTGCCGAAGGTCTTGCCCAGCAGGATCATGGTTCCCGTACTGAGCATGTTCAGCACCATTTTTTGCGCCGTTCCCGCCTTCAGGCGCGTGGAACCGGAGATCACTTCCGGCCCGACAATGGGGGCAATCATGATCTCCACCTCCTGTTCGAGCGGCGTCTGTTTGTTGCAGGCAATGCCAATGGTGAATGCGCCCTGCTCCTTTGCATAAGCGATGGCGCCCAGCACGTAGGGAGTACGCCCGCTGGCGGCGATGCCCACAACGGCGTCCGCATCGGTGACGGCCACCTTTGTCGCGTCGGCGCGGCCAGCTTCGACGCTATCCTCAAGGTCTTCGACTGACTGCCAGAGCGCGAACTCGCCTCCGGCAATGCAGCCCACGACCTGCCCCTGCGGCAGGTTGAAGGTCGGCGGGCATTCGGCGGCATCCAGAGCGCCGAGGCGACCGGAGGTTCCGGCGCCGAAATAGATGAGCCGGCCGCCGCGCCGCATGCGCTCAGCTATGGCCTCGATGGCTCTGGCAACCTGCGGCAGCTCTTGCTGGACGGCAGAGGCGACTTTCGCATCCTCCGCGTTCATCACCTGCACCATTTCCAGCGGACTCATGCGGTCGATAGCGGCGCCGGCCGCATTGACCTTCTCGGTTTCCAGCCCGCTGAACGCCTGTCTATCGTCTGTATGCGCACTATGATCGGCTGGCATGTGTTCTTTACCTCCGGTCTTGAGTTTGATCGTATTATGTCATGCCGTATGCTGGCTCCCTCTGCTAGCCTGCCGGATTCCTCTTATACGACCCGGCATCGCAGGCCATCCGCCAGGGGCGGCCCTACTCTATACGGGCGGCTCGTGTCCCTCCACAAGCGGTCGTCTCTCGTAGGGCCGCCCCCATAGGCGTTCACTTCAGGCCGCCCCAGGCCAGCCGCCAGGGGTGGCCCTCCTCTAGACGGACGTATCGTAGAGCTTGTGGAGCCGCCGCCTATAGGAGGGCCACCCCTGGCGGCTGGCCTGCTTCGCGCTCGCGCGGGCTTAAGTTAACGCCTAAGAAGGGCCACCCCTGGCGGCTGGCCTGCGCTGTCGACCTGTGACGGGGAGCCAGCATACGGCATGCCGGAAAAACGTGGCCCCAACGTGTCATTCTTCGCTGCGCTCAGAATCCGAGGAGGCCATCTCGTCCGGCTGGCTACCGGGGATTCTTCGCTGCGCTCAGCATGACATGGCACGATCGTTTTTTCATGCTGATCACGGCATGAGCTGTTCGCGCTTCATATGGGTGTAGAAGGTGTATTTGTTGCCGCGATAGACGGACTTTGCGTACTCGATGGGTTGATTGCGGTCGGTGTAGGTGGTGCGGCGAATGTAGAGGACGGCGCTACCGATGGGAATTTTCAGCAGTTGCGCTTCCTCGTTGCCCGCCAGACCGGCCTCTATCTCCTGCTCGGCCTCCATGAGCGGCAGGCCGTACTGCGTCTCCAGCAGACGATAAAGGGAGTTGTGTTCCAGGTCTTCCTCCAGCAGGCGCTCGCAGTTGGGAAAGTGGAGTTGCGACAACTCGATGGCGAGAGGTTCGCCATCGGCCAGGCGCAGGCGCTGCAGGCAGATGACCGGTTCCTGCGGTCGGATACGCAGGCGTTCCGCCGTCTCCTCATCAGCCGGGCGCATCCGGGCGGACAGCACTCTGGTACTCGGCTTCTGCCCGCGCGCGCTCATGTCCTCGGTGAAACCGGTGAGGCGCATCAGTTGCTGCGTCACTTTGCGCTGGCTGACAAAGGTGCCTTTCCCCTGTTCGCGGTAAAACAGGCCCTCGTTGACCAGATCCGTAATGGCCTGGCGGGCCGTCATCCGGCTGATGCCATATTTTTCGCCCAGTTCGCGCTCCGAAGGGATCAGGTTCCCCGGCTTCCACTCGCCGGAGCGAATCTTCTCTCGCATAATCTCTTTCAGTTGAAAGTAGCGAGGAACAGGGCTATTGCGGTAAATCGCGCTCATACTATCTCCATTCACCCTTCCCGGAGGCCCTGGCAGGGCATCCTCCTCTGAACTAACAGGCAGGCTGTCTTTTCTCCCAATCATAGCATATTCGCGGTCGCTCCGCGAGAGACGCCATGTTCAGGGCATGACAGGCCAACGCGCCAGGTTATCCCGCGCCCCCGCAGCGTACCCCACCAGACATCCACCACCAGTGGCTTGATTCCCTCGCGCCGATATGGTAGAAATGGTATAATTGGTATGTTGTATAGACCACTCTTGACACTATCAATAATTCCATACTTTTGCGCGTCTGTCAAGAGGGGGCAAGTTCCAGGCTTCCCTTTCTGTGGTCTATGGAACCTGTACGGCAAAGGAGATACGAGGTATGAGGTTTACATTACGCGGTACACGCCTGGTGGACGCCGGTCGTGACACGTCCGATGGAGATATTACCATCAATGGTTCCACTATCGAGGCCGTAGGAGTCGCGGAAGAAAGGTCGGCGACCGGAGATGGTGGGAAGATCATTGATGCCAGCGGCATGATCGTCACGCCAGGGTTTATCGATGTGCATACACATGGAGGCGGCGGCTTCAACCTGCACACCACCGATACGGAAGAGATTCGCGCGTATACGCGCTGGGTGCCGCAAACAGGAGTAACCTCGTTTCTCATCGGCGTTGTCGGCGTCCCCGGCGCGCTGCCGGAGCAGCAACTCTCGACCGCTGTAGAGGCAATAGAGGGCCATGCTTCAACGGACGGAACAGCCGAGCCGCTGGGCATCCACCTGGAAGGCCCATACATCAGTCTGCACCGTAAGGGCGCGCACCTGCCAGAGTGGCTGCGCACGCCGAACGAGGCCGAGACCGAACGTCTGCTCGCGCTGACCGGTGGCCATCTGCGTCTGATTACGCTCGCCCCCGAATTGCCGGGCGCGCCAGCGATGATCCGGCGGCTGGTTGAGGCGGGCGTCACCGTCAGCATGGGGCATACCGACGCCACATATGAGCAGGCGTGTGAGGCTATCCAGCTTGGCGTCACCCACATGACCCACTGCTTCAACGCCATGCGCTCGCTGCACCATCGCAACCCAGGCCCCATCGCCGCCGTCGCGCAGTCATCGCAGGTGTGCGGAGAATTGATCGCCGACGGCGTCCATGTTCACCCGGCCATGATGGATGTACTGGTGAAATTGCTGGGGCCGGAACGCACCATCGTCATCACCGACGCCCTGGCCGCCGCCGGTATCGACAACGCCACCTTTGAATTTGCCGGCCAGCCTGCACAGGTCATCTGCGGCGTCGCTCGCCTGGCCGACGGCACCATCACCGGCAGCGTGCTGACCCTCGATCAGGCGCTGCGCAACATGCTCGGCTGGACCGAATCTTCATTACAGGATGTTGTGCGCATGCTCACCTACAATCCCGCGCAGGCCGCGCACATCTCCAACCGCAAAGGCTGCCTGCAACCCGGCTACGATGCCGACCTGCTCATCTACGACTCCTCGCTTACCCTGCAAGCCACCCTCTGTCGGGGCGCTCTCGCCTACGCCACCGACGAATGGCGCAAACGTCTGACAATACGATAATGGGTATGGATGGGGAAATGCGCGCATGGGCGCATTTCTCCATCCATACCCATTATCGTGTTTTTGTCACTTTCTGCAGGCCGCGCGGCAGGTCGGGATTCAGCCCTTTCGCAAGCGCGAGGGAGAGCGCCATTTGCTGGCCGGGAAGAACGGTGATGAGCGGGCTAAGCCACTCTGCAACGGCAGGTACAATGGGTAGGGGCGTCTTCGCCAGCGCCAGCGCCTGCCGGGCCTCGGAGACGATCAGCAGTTCGGCCCCACGCTGGCGCAGGTCGTGCGCGAGCGCGAGCATATCGTCGAAGGATGCGCCTGCTGGCATAACCAGAAGAACGGGCAGGCCCTCGTGAATGGTGGCGATAGGGCCGTGCCGGAAGTCAGCCGAAGAATAGGCCGTCACCATGATGTAGGTCAATTCCTTCAGCTTGAGAGCAAGCTCGAAGGCGGTGGCATAGTTGTAGCCGCGCCCGATGACCACACAACCATCCATGTAACAGTAGCGTTCAACCCGGCGAGCTATGCTCTCCGCGTTGAGGTGCAGCGTGGCCTCCATTGCCTGCGGCAGGGACTGCAGTTCGGCCATACGCGCGGGATCGCCGTTCCAGACAGCGGCGAAGAGAGCCATGACGGCAAGCTGGGCCGTGTAGGTCTTCGTCGCCGCCACGCTGCGCTCGAGGCCCGCGTGCAATTCGACCACGTGGTTGGCCACCGCCGCCAGCGGAGATGCGCTATCGTTGGTGATGGCGAGCGTGGGACGGCCCTGACGCACGCCCTCTTCCACAACGGTCAGAATATCCGGCGACTGGCCTGATTGCGAAATGCCGACGATCAGCGCGCCCTCAAGACGCGGCGGCGTCCGGTACAGCGTGTGCAGCGAGGGCGTGGCGAGGGCGACGGGATAGCCCGCCAGCGCCCCCCACACATATTGCGCGTAGGTCGCGGCATGGTCCGACGAACCACGAGCGGCAATCAAGATGTAGTTGAAAGGCGGCAACTCCCTGACAATCTGCGCTACATGCTCCCTTTCGCGTTCCAGCAGCCGGGCAATGCCCTCCGGTTGGCTGGCAATTTCCTGTTCCAGCAGCGATGTCATATACTCCTCCATTTATGGCTATAAGCAGTCAATGATATGAGCCGTGTCATGCCGTAAAAAACGCCGCCCCTTCGCATGTCATCCTTCGCTACGCTCAGCATAACATGTCCACGATGGTTTCTCATAGCATGCTTCGCTCTCGCTCCGCATGACATGGCCCCAGAAGCGTTCACTTCAGGCCGCCCCAGGCCAGCCGCAAGGGGTGGCCCTACTCTCCACGAGGCGGTCGTGCCGCTGGTGGAGCGGTCGTCTATAGTAGGGCCATCCCTTGCGGCTGGCCTGCGTCGCGCTCGCACTGGCTTCAGTTAACGCTTATGTGACATGGCCCCACGCTCAGATGCTTCCCCTTCGCTGCACTCAGGGCTAACGGCTCTTTGCCGCTCAGTATGACACGTTGGGGCCAGTTTTTCATGACATGCAAGCATATTCTCATCAAAATTTTACAACAATCCTGTCTAGTGGTCTAGATGACTTGACAAATTCAAAGAGACAGGGTACAGTTGTGTACAGAGATTATCTGGAAGGATTGGTACATACAATAGCAGGTATATACCATGATACCAGTGTGACGATAGAGGTATCTGTTGCCAGAAAGGAGGGTGAGCCGGAAACAGGAGAACGCTGGTGTCCCGGTCATCGGCAATCGGCAGAGGGAAGGATGCCAGTACGTGTATAGACCCATTGCTTGACAGGCAAAAAACCCGGCGGAGCGTTCCGCACCTCTTCGGAATTCTTTTTGTAAGCATGTCGTCCTGTAGCAACAGGCGTTGACAGACAATCGTAGCGCATACCTGGCAGGGTGAGCGCCCGCACCGCTCATACTCTTCTCAGCTACGGCAGTCGATTGGATCGCTACTATCGACTATTTTGCGGGATTCGTGAAAGAATTCACAATCCGATGTTAGGAGGTTTCGTATGGCTCCCAACACACTGTCTTCGGTCCCTCCGAAGGCCAGAGCCTTTGCCGTCCTGTCTACCCTCCTGGTCATTCTCGTGCTTGCGCTCGCGGCCTGTGGCGGCAACGGGCAGAGCAGCACTACCACCAGTCAGAAGCACATTCTCACCATTGGCGCGCAGGTCGGCTCAGACTTCACCAGGGCGTTTAGCCCGTATAACACCAGCCCCGACTCCGGCATTCAGGGTATGGTCTACGAAACCCTGTACTTCTTCGACAGGGCCAATGGCACGACCACCCCCTGGCTGGCAACCAGCTACCAGTACAACAGCGACTCCACGCAGTTGACCTTCACCATCCGTCAGGGCGTCAAGTGGTCGGATGGACAGCCGTTCAGCGCCAACGATGTCGCATTCACCTTCAACATGCTCAAGCAGTACCCGGCAGCCGATATCAACGGGCTGTGGAACTACCTCACCAGCGTCACTGCGCCGGACGCCAATACGGTAACCATGACCTTCAAAAAGGCCTATCCGCCGCTGCTGTGGTACATCGCCGGTCAGACCTACATCGTTCCGCAGCACATCTTCGCCAGCGCCGGTGATCCTACCAGGTTCGCCGATGATCCTCCCATCGGCACCGGCCCGTTCAAGCTGACGAAGTTCTCGCCTTCGCTGCTCATCTATGACCGCAACCCTGGCTACTGGCAGGCGGACAGGGTGAAGGTCGACGAGTTGCAGTACCCGTCGGTGAAGGACAACAACACGCTGCAACTGAAGTTGATGGCCGGTCAGATCGACTGGGGCAGCTTCTTCGCGCCCGACCTGAACAACACCTTTGTGGCGAAAGACCCGGCCCACAACCACTACTGGATGGCCCCGACCGACATGTTCACGCTCTATGTGAACCTGACGAAGTACCCGTTCAACCTGGTGAGTGTGCGTCAGGCCATCAGCGCCGCGCTTGACCGCCAGCAGATGGCGAACCAGGCCGAAAGCGGCTATGTCGCGCCGGCCAGCACAACCGGGCTGATCCTGCCCAACCAGAAGAACTACCTCGACCCGGCCTACGCCAACACTCCCACCACGCCCAACGTTGCTCAGGCCCAGCAGTTGCTGCAAAGCGCCGGTTTCACAAAGGGTTCGGATGGCGTCTTTGCCGACAAGAACGGCAAGAAGCTGGCTTTCGGGCTGGATGTCGTCTCCGGTTGGACGGACTGGGAGACGATGGCCCAGATCATCAAGCAGAACCTGGATAGCGTCGGCTTCAACATCACCATCAACGACATCTCGTTCAATGCCTATGCTACAGCGCGCGCTAACGCCGGTTTCGACCTGCTGATCGGCGGCCTCTTCGGTGGCCCGTCGCCGTTCTACCTGTACAACACGCATCTGAACAGCGCGAATCTCTCTCCCAACGGCTACAACTGGGGCCGGTGGAAGGATCCGACGACAGATAAGCTGTTGCAGGAGTACGCCACCACCACCGATCCCAATGTGCAGATGCAGGCCATTCAGGGCATTGAGAAGATCTACGCCACCGAGTTGCCCAACATCCCACTGGTCAACGCGGCCTCCTGGTACGAGTACAGCACGAAGAACTTCACCGGCTGGCCCGACCAGAACAACCCGTACGCGGTTGGCGCCGCGTACTCCGCTCCTGACAACGTGGTGATTATCACACATCTGGTACCCGCGTAGCGCGTCCCATCAGCCGGCGGCTCTCCGCCAGCAGAGGGGATGGCAACCATTGCCATCCCCTTCTGTCAGCAAATGAGATATGATAAAACAAACCTGCGTGGATGCAGATGATGAGCGAGCGCGAAAAGCCTGTCTGTCAAAAGGGAGTTACGAGATGCGTCACATCCTCCGGCGTATTATTTTCTATCTTGTTGCCCTCTGGGCCTCGGTCACGCTCAACTTTTTCATTCCCCGGCTGGCTCCGGGCGACCCGGCGCAGGCGCTGCTGGGCCGTTTCGAGCGGCAGGGGCCGATCTCGCCAGCCGCGTTGAAGGCGTTGCAGGCGGCCTTTGGCATCGATACGCATGACCCGTTGTGGGTGCAGTACGTCAGCTATCTGCACAACCTGCTGACCGGCAATTTAGGGCTGTCATTCACCTACTACCCGACGGCGGTGAGCGATGTCATCTCACAGGATATTCGCTGGTCGCTGGTGCTGGGCAGCGTTGCCGTCGTGATCAGCTTCTCGCTGGGCTGTCTGATCGGCATTTTCATGGCCTGGCGGCGCGGCTCCATCTTCGACGCCACCATTTCGCCGCTGATGACCTTTATTTCAGCCATCCCCTATTTCTGGCTCGCCCTGATTATTCTCTACATCTTCGGCTTCCGCCTGGGCTGGTTCCCCTTCTCGGACGGCTATGACACCACGCTCGACATCGGCTGGACGCCCGCGTTTATCACCAGCGCCATCTACCACGCCATCCTGCCCGCGCTCACGCTCATCATCTCCTCGATCGCCGGCTGGATGCTGGTCATGCGCAACTCGATGATTACCACGCTCTCCGAAGACTATATCCTGATGGCGCAGGCCAAAGGCCTCTCTTCGCGCCGCATCATGTTCGCCTACGCGGCCCGCAACGCCATTTTGCCCAATGTAACGGGCTTCGCGCTGGC
Source organism: Chloroflexota bacterium (assembly GCA_902810755.1). The sequence continues at coordinate 1,861 of CADDYT010000113.1, read as the reverse complement.
CATCGGCTTCGTCGTCAGCGGCCAGTTGCTGACCGAGATCGTCTTCTCCTATCCCGGCATCGGCTTCTCGCTGCTGCAGGCCGTGCAGGGGCAGGATTATCCCCTGCTGCAAGGCATTTTCCTGATTATCGCCGCAGCCGTCATGGGCGCCAACTTCCTGGCCGATCTGTTGTATGTCGTTCTCGACCCGCGCGTGCGCCTGGACAGGGGGGCTGAAGCATGAAAGATTTGCCACAGCAAGCGACACAGAGCAAAGACAGTTCGATGGTAAAACAGCCGGATATTGCCCTCAACGGCGGCTCTGCCACAATGTATGTCTCTCCAACCGGACTGCTATTGAATACGCCGCCGTACCTGCGCTTCTTCAACGGCCTGCGCAACCTCTGGATACGGATAACCATCAACAGGAAGGTGAGCCTGGGAGTCGGCATCGTCGGCTTTTTCGTACTGGTCGCCATCGTCGGGCCGTTGTTCATTCGCCAGGACCCCAACACGCTCTCCACGCTCTCCAATGCGGCCCCATCGTCAAAGCACCTGCTCGGCACGACCACCCTGGGACAGGATATCTTCAGCCAGCTCGTCGTGGGGACACGCACCTCCATCTTCTGGGGATTTCTGACCGGCTTTCTGGTAACGATGGTCTCCGTCGTTGTCGGTCTGATCGGCGGCTACTTCGGCGGCATCATCGACGAGATACTCTCGCTGCTCACCAACGTTTTTCTGGTGCTGCCCGCGCTGCCGCTGGCTATCGTGCTGGCCTCGTACTTCCCGCGCGGCCCGCTGACCATCTCGCTGGTGATTACCTTCACCAGCTGGGCATGGGGAGCGCGCGTGCTGCGCTCGCAGACGCTTTCGATGCGCAGCCGCGAGTTTGTGACGGCTGCTCGCGCCAGCGGAGAAAGCGTCTGGCGCATCATCTTTTTTGAGATTTTCCCCAACGAGATTTCGATTGTGGCCGCCAACTTTGTCAGCACCACGCTTTATGTTATCCTGGCGGAAGCTTCGCTGGAGTTTCTCGGCCTCGGCGATGCCACCACCGTCAGCTGGGGCAGCCTGTTCTACTGGGCGCAAAAGGACGACGCGCTTTTCCTGGGCATGTGGTGGTGGTTCGTGCCTCCCGGCCTCTGCATCGCCTTGCTGGGCGCGGGCCTCGCCCTCATCAACAACGGCATCGACGAAATCGCAGACCCACGCCTGCGCAGCGAACCAAAGCCGAAAGCTGATAGAAAAGGAAAAGTTATGAATTCTGCTTGATCGCCTCGGCGGCAATTTCAATCTTGATGTTGTCGTTGACCAGGAAGCCGCCGGTTTCCAGGGCCACATTCCAGTTCAGCCCGAAATCTTTGCGGTTGACTGTCGTCCTTGCCTCGAAGGCAACAACCTCCTGGCCCATTGGATTCTTGCCGCGCCCCGTGAGTTCTGTATCCAGCGTCACCTCACGGGTTACATCACGAATGGTCAGGTTACCGCTTACCTTTGCTCGATCGCTGCCCTCCGGCTCGACGCGGGTGCTTTTGAACGTCATCTTCGGGAATTTCTCGACCTCAAAGAAGTCCGCCGATTTCAGGTGATTGTCGCGATACTCCACGCCCGAATTGATCGTGCTGACATCGATCTCCACCTCGACCGAAGAGTTGGCCGGGTTGGCCTCGTCGAGAACAATGGTGCCTTGCACGCCGCCGAAACGTCCCCTGACGGTCGTAATCATCATATGTTTGGCGACAAACTCGACAAGGGTGTTCGAAACTAGTTTCAAGAAATATAGCGAAACATAGCGTTTTCTAGCGTTCTATGATAGGTTTTTCAGACTAAAGAGCGGGTACATGGTGAAGCTCTCTCACCATGTACCCGCTCTTTTTGT
>CADDYT010000112.1 GCA_902810755.1 Chloroflexota bacterium | reverse complement strand
GGCAGCCCGCCTCTTTAGCATTCTATCGTATACATTTTACTGGTAGGAGGCCGGTGCGGCTTCGATGGCGCCGGTCTCGATCATGATTTCGCGCAATTGTTTCGCATCGATGGTTTCGTAGAGGCGCAGGGCCTGAGCGATGCGGTCAAGTGTGGCGCGGTGTTCCGTCAGCAGGCTGACGGCCTTGTTGTAGGCCCACTTGACGATGCGGTCGACCTCTTCATCGATGAGGGCAGCCGTCTTCTCGCTGTACTCGCGCCCGCCGGTGGCCAGCGCGGTGCCGCTGAACGGGTCCTCGCGCTCGCTGTAGGAGATGGTTCCCAGGCGTTCGCTCATGCCCCAGCGTGTGACCATCTGGCGCGCGATGCTGGTGACGCGCTGCAGGTCGTTCTCCGCGCCCGTTGTGATGCGGCCAATCGCGACCTCTTCAGCCGCGCGCCCGCCGAGGGCCGTGACCAGCTGCGCTTCCAGATACTCTTTCGAGTAGTTGTAGCGATCATCGAGCGGCGTGTACTGCGTGACGCCCAGCGCCTGCCCGCGCGGCACAATCGTGACCTTTGTTACCGGGTCGACATGCTCGGTCAGCAGACCAGTCAGCGCGTGACCGCCCTCGTGATAGGCGACGACGTTGAGATCATCTTCCGTCAGGATCAACGGGCGTTCGGCGCCGATAAGGATCTTATCCAGGGCCTCATCGAAGCAGTTCTGCGTCACCGCGTCGAGGTTACGACGGGCGGCGAGCAGGGCGGCCTCGTTGACGAGGTTGGCAAGATCGGCTCCAACCATGCCGGGGGTGGCGCGCGCAATGGTGATCAGATCAACATCGTCGGCCAGAGGCACGTCTCGTGTGTGAATCTTCAGGATGGCCAGGCGACCGTTCCAGTCGGGCCGGTCAACGGTGACGCGGCGGTCGAAGCGACCGGGGCGCAGCAGGGCTTTGTCCAGCCCATCGGGCCGGTTGGTGGCGGCAATCACCACAACCGCTTGCCGGGCATCGAAGCCGTCCATTTCGACAAGCAACTGGTTGAGCGTTTGCTCGCGTTCGTCGTTGCTGTTGATGCTGGAGCCGCGCTGGCGACCGACGGCATCGATTTCGTCGATGAAGATGATACTGGGCGCGGCTTTCTTGGCCTGCTCGAACAGGTCGCGCACGCGGCTGGCGCCCACGCCGACCAGCACTTCGACAAACTCGGAGCCGCTCATCGAGAAGAATGGCACCCCTGCTTCCCCGGCGACGGCGCGCGCTAAGAGCGTCTTGCCGGTTCCCGGAGGGCCAACCAGCAGCACGCCGCGCGGAATCTTGCCGCCCAGCCGCTGGAATTTACCCGGCGTCTTCAGGAACTCTACCACCTCAACGAGGTCGTTCTTCGCCTCGTCCACGCCCGCCACATCGGCGAACGTCGTGCTGGGCCGGTCTTCCAGAATGAGTCTGGCCTTACTCTTGCCGAAGCTGAAGATGTTTTGCTGTCCCTGCGTGGCCCTGCGCATAATCCAGAGGAAGAGCGCAATCAGGAAGATCCAGGGGACAAAGTCTTCGAGGATCGTGAGGAACAGGTTGTTATCATTGCTCGGCTGAGCCTGGAAATTCACGTGATGGCTGATGAGCAGGTTCGTCAGCGTTGGGTCGCCGTTGGGTAACTGCGTGAAGTGGAACTGCGTCCCGCTTTTCGTGTTGCCATTGCTATCCGTGACTGTCACCGGTTTATAAAACGTACCTGTCGCGTCCTGCCCCTGGAAGACCACGCTTTTGACGTTGTTGTCTTCAACCTGCTGGTAGAACGTGCTGTACGGGACTTCGATTACATTAGAATTGTTACTGTTAGAACCGGATGTGAAGTACTGGAAGAGGTACCAGCCGAGTAACAGAACACCGACGAGGAGCAGCGAACGGATGATGAGGGAGGTGGCATTAGGCCCGTTAGACCCGCCCCCGTTGCCGCTGCCGCCGTTCCCGTTATTGCCAGGGCGGGGCGCGCCGTTCGGCCCATCGTTCGGATTGCGCTGGTACAGCCAGGGCCAGAGCCATGCCTTCCCTGGCTTCCCTCGCATCCTTTGAGCCTGATTTTCCATGTATTCAGACCTCTTTCTTACGGGTACCCTTCCCAGATACCCTCGCTATTTCTCTATCTTAACCGTTTCTCTTCTTAAAGCAGACGAGAAACAGGAGCATTACTTGTTGTACGATAGAAATACGTTTCAGATTACCTCAAAGTTATGAGGACTATCCCTACTTTCAAGACGTTGCATGAGTCAGAACAGGATACGTGAACCGCGCACGCAGAACCCTTTTGCAGATAGTATAATCAGGGCAAATCACGAACGTCAACAAAAGAGGCGCACTGAAACAGCGGGCAGGAAATTGCTCCCTCTAAAAATGATTACAACGTGAGCCGCTGTTTTATTCCCCTTTCCCGGCGCCAGTCAATTTGGACGAGAAACATGTCTCAGCTATTGACAGATGGGACATTTATCCGTAAACTTAAACTCAAGCAGATGCATTGATATATGACTTTGCGACGCAGCTTGAAAGCGATGGAACCCTTGTCAGAGATATTTCACCTCTACCACAGAGTGCATCTTCATATTTTCCCATGCTATGAAAAAGGATACCCGGATAGGTCATGCTGAGTGCAGCGAAGAGTTCCGGGTGGGCCACGCTGTCCGCGCGGACACCTCGGATTCTTCGCTGCGTTCGGTATGACCGGTCGGTGCTGCTTTCTCATGGCATTCGGAAGGCGTAGTGATGAACGTTCAGGGAAGTCATCATGAAGGATTTGTTGGAAATGTTGGAGCCGGAGAGGAGCATGACGCATGATTGAGAAACCGGTGCAGAATCGTGAAGCTGCTGACAGACAGTATAAGCTGGGTGTGGAATATAGCGGCTTGCAGGAGGGAGACAGGCAGGAGAATCTGTTGCGGGCCATCGCCTGCTTTCAGGCTGCGCTGGAGGGCTATGATCGCGAAGGTTGCCCGGTTGAGTGGGCGGCGACACAGCACCACCTGGGCGATGCCTACCGCAAGCTGTCGCAGGGAGATAGCGAGGGGAACCTGATGCGGGCCATTGCCTGCTATAAAGCGGCGCTGACGGTAGACACGCCGCCGGTCTCACCACAGGATTGGGCGGCGACGCAGGTCAATCTGGGAACGGTCTATCGCAAGCTGTTGAGCGGCAAGCGTCAGGCGCACTTACAGGCTGCCATTGCCTGCTATGAGGCAGCCTTGCACGTATATGAAGATGGGGCGCACACGGAGGAGTGGGCGCGCCTTCAGAACAATCTGGGCAATATTTACTGTGATCTGGCTCGCGGCGTCTCGGAGCCGCAGGTCTGCCTGGAACAGGCTGTGGCCTGCTACGAGGCGGCGCTGCGTTTCTATAGCGAGCAGGAATATCCAGAGGCATGGGCGATTACGCAGCATAATCTGGGAACGGCCTGTAGCATGTTGCCGGGCAGCGAGCGGCAGGGCAATATCGAGCGCGCCATCGCCTGCTTTGAAGCCGCTCTGCGCGTGCATACGCGCGAGGCGTTTCCCATGCTGTGGGCGGCGACCTATCATAACCTGGGCAATGCGTATAGCGACCTGCCGGGCGGCGACCGGCGCGTCAACCTGCAACGCGCCATTGCCTGCTATGAGCAGTCGCTGCAGGTCTATACACCTGAGCAAGCGCCGACAGACTGGGCCTCGACGCAGAACAATCTGGGCAATGCCTATCGCAACCTGCCGGGTGGCGATCAGCAGGGCAGTCTGGAACAGGCGGTGGCCTGCTACCGGCGCGCCTTGCAGGTCTATACGCGCGAGCGTTTTCCGGCGGAGTGGGCGCGCACGCAGAACAACCTGGGCAGCGCCTACAGCTACCTGCTGGTGGGCGAGAGGGAGCAGAACCTTGAGCAGGCCATCGCCTGTTTCCAGGCCGCCCTGCAGGTCTACACCTTCAATGCGTATCCGACCGACTGGGCGCGAGCGCAGAATAACCTGGGCATCGCCTATGCCATGCTGACCGGGGCCAGCCCCGAAGAGCGGCAGAGATATTTGCGCAAGGCGATTGCCTGTTTCCAGGCGGCCTTAGAGGTACGTACCCGCGAGGCCACCCCTTTCGACTGGGCGGCGACACAGAATAACCTGGGCAATGCCTATCGTAATTTGCCCGGCAACGATGGGCAGGAACGACAGGCCAACCTGGAACGCGCTATTAGTTGCTACGAAGCGGCCCTGCGCGTCTACGATTACGATACCTTCCCTATCGACTGGGCGGCGGCGCAGAATAATCTGGGCAATGCTTATGCCACGCTGCGCACGGGTGAGCGCAGGACAAACCTGGAACGCGCTATCATCTGCTTCCAGCTCGCTCTGCGCGTCTACACGCGCGAGCAGTTCCCGCTGGACTGGGCGCGGGCGCAGATAAATCTGGGCAATACCTATTACAATCTGATCGGCGAAGATGAGCAGGCCAATTTGCGCAAAGCGATTGCCTGCTACAACCAGGCGTTGCAGGTCTACACGCGCGAGCAGTTCCCGCTGGACTGGGCGCGAGCGCACTATAACATGGGCAGCGCCTACAGTATCAGCCAGGGAGAAGATCGGGCGACCAACCTGCGTAAGGCCATCAGCTGTTACGAACAGGCGTTGCAGGTCTATACACGAGAGCGCCTGCCGGTGGACTGGGCGGCGGCTCAGCTCAACCTGGGCAATGTCTACAGCAATCTGCCGGGGGATGATGTGCGCGCCAATCAGCAGCGGGCCATTGCCTGCTACCTCAACGCCCTGCAGGTCTACACCCATGAGACGTTTCCGGTTGACTGGGCGCTGACGCAGTATAATCGCGGCAACGCCTATGTCACGCTTTCAAACGAGGAAGGAGAGCGGCAGGAGAATCTGGGACGCGCCATTGCCTGCTATCAGGCGGCCCTGCGTGTTTTCCAGTCGCATGGTATGCAGCAGCACGCCCGCATTACCGCTGAGACGCTCAAGAAAGCGCAGGAGACATTACAGAAGCTCAAGTTTTAAGGATTGCCGCGCAGGCGCCGGGCTTCGGCTTCGGCCTCGCGAGCCTCTTTGCGCCGCCGCAGGCCCTTGAGCGCCTCGGCTTTGCGGTCCCAGTTGTCGGCATCGGCGGGACGCAGCTGGATGGCCTTTTCGGCGGCTTCCAGCGCCTCCGTATAGCGTTTCAGGCGGTTAAGGACGAGCGCCTTGTTGTGCCAGGCGCCGGGCATCTTCTCGTTGAGTTGCAGGGCGCGGTCGTAGGACTGGAGGGCCAGGGCGTAGTTGTTGACGTGATAGTACGCATTGCCGAGGCCGTTCCAGGCGGGGGCGAAGTTGTTATTGGCGCGCAGGACACGCTCGTAGGCGGCGATGGCTTCGGGATAGCGACCAAGCCCGGCGAGGACGCTGGCCCTGCCGTTGAGGGCGGGGATGTAGCTGCCATCGATGTTCAGGGCGCGGTCATAGGCGCTGAGGGCGTCATAGGGTCGCCCCAGCACATTGAAGACGCTGCCGAGCTTTGCCCACGCCCGCATGTAACGGGGGTTGATGGAGACAGCCTTATTAAGCATATCCAGCGCCTGCGCGTATTGCTGGCGGGCAAAATAGACATTGCCCATGCCGAAAAAGGTGGGCGCATACTTGCTGTCCAGCCGGGCTGCCTCCTTGAAGGCCTGCAGAGCCTCGTCGTAGCGCCCCAGATCGTAGAGAACGGCGCCTTTACCCTCCCAGGCGGTGACCAGCCGGGGGCTGATGGCCACTGCCTGCTCGAAAGCGTTGAGGGCGGGCCGCAGTTTCCCCATATCGTGCAGGATGCTGCCTTTACCGCTCCAGGCGGTGGCAATCGCGGAATTGTAGCTCAATGCCTGCTCGAAAGCCTCTAATGCCTCGCCGGTGCGCTTCAGTTCGCGCAGGACGAGGCCCTTATTGTTCCACGCCTCGGCCAGATGGGGATCGAAGCGCAGGGCCATATCGAAGGCGTAGAGGGCATCTTTAGGCCGCTTCATCGCGCTGAGGACAGCCCCTTTGCCGTTCCATGCCGAGGCGTTGTTCGGCTCCAGGTGCAGAGCCTCATCGAAGGCGTTAAGCGCCTCCTGGTTGCGGCCCAGTCGGCTGAGCGCGGTACCTTTGCCGATCCAGGAGACGGCCAGTCTGGGGTCCATTTTGAGCGCGTTTTCAAAAGCGGACAGCGCTTCCTGGTGGCGCGAGCGCAGGCCGAGCGTCAGGCCCTTGCCCTGCCAGGCCAGCGCGTTCTTGCTATCCAGTTGCAGCGTTTGATCGTAGAGATTGGCCGCCTCGTTGTACCGCTTTTGCAGGCGCAGCGTATGTGCCTGCTCCAGCAGCCGCTCCGTCTCCTTATTTGTCTGTAGCTTGATCGGCGTTGATGAAGATGACGAGGAGAGCGTGGGGGGCGTCGTGGGGACGGACCCGCTGTTGCGCAGCCGCTCCAGCACCTCTTTTGCGCTGGCCGGGCGGCGCGCTACCTCCATTTGCACCATCTGTTGCAGCAGCGCGTCCAGGCTGGCATTGACTTCGGGATTGACGGACGAGGCCGGAACGAAGAAAAAGGGATGCTCGCTGGGGTCAAGGCCGGTCAGCAGGTGGTGCAGCAGCGCGCCCAGGCTGTAGATGTCGGATTGCGGCGTGCTTTGCGCCTTGCCATATTGTTCGGGGGCCGCGTAGCCGGGCGAGCCGAGCGCAACGGTGTCGCGTGACTGGCCGGGTTTGAAGACGCGAGCAATGCCGAAGTCGATAAGGAAGACATGGCCGCCCTCATCGATCATCACGTTGCCGGGCTTGAGATCGCGAAAGATGATGGGGGGCTGGCGTGTGTGCAGGTAATTGAGGACATCGCACAACTGCTCTGCCCAGCCGATGACCAGCTTGAGCGGCACGGGCTTGCCGCCCGTATGTTCCAGGTAGTGTTCCAGCGTCTCGCCCTCGATAAAGTCCATGACGAGATACGAGCGATCATTTTCGGTGAAATGCTCGTGGATGCTCGGCAGATTCGGATGCTTGAGTTTAGAGAGCAAGAGGGCTTCGCGCTCGAAAGCCGCCTCCGCCTCCTCGACCTGGCCTTCCGGCACTGCTGCTTTACTCATCTCTTTGATGGCGACCAGGCGGTTATCCAGTTGCGTATCGGCGGCCTTATAGACGGCTCCCATGCCGCCCTGACCGATACGATTGATGAGCCGGTAGCGACCGGCCAGCCGCGTATCGACCGGAAGCGTGCCGGTCAGCAAGGAGGCCAGAGGCCTGGCGCAGTGCATGCAAAAGCGCGCCTGCGGCGCATTGACCGCGCCACAGTAGTCACATATCTGTTCTTGCTCTACTGCTGTTTCTGTTGTATCCGTAATTCCGGGTGAATTCGTATTGGTATTTGCATCTACGTCCGACATGAAAGCGTTACAATCCCATTACATGTTCTGCTCAAAAAGAGATGGCACACATCTAAGTACAATGCTTACACCCCTATATCATACCATATCATGGGAAGTGGTTGTGTTGCCAGTTTCCCCGGATTGAGCCTCGTTTGCCCTGGCTGTTTGCGCTCCCTTCGCGGCGCGCGCGGCTTCCACCGTCTGCCAGACGCGCAGCCATTCATCGATGCTCAACGTTTCGGCGCGGCGGCTGCTTTCGATCTTCGCCATAGTGAGCAGGGCGCGCACCTCCTGGTCTTTGATGTGCAGGCCGCTGGCAAGCGCGTTGTGCAACTGCTTGCGCCGCTCGGAGAAACCGGCCTGCACCACTTTGAAAAAGCGGTCGCGTTCCGCCTGCGTCAGCGGGGCCTGCGGGTTCACATCCACGCGCAGGATGGCCGAATCGACCTTCGGCGCGGGATAGAAAGCCGAGGCCGGGACGCGGGCGACGATGCGCGGGCGGCCATAGAACTGCACGCTGACGCCCAGCAGGCTCAGGTTGCCGGGGGCGGCAACGATACGCTGCGCCACCTCGTACTGGACCATGACGACGAGCAGGCGCGGCGGGTTCCCGCTTTCCAGAAAATGGCGGAAGGTGGGGGCCGTGATGTAGTACGGCAGGTTGGCGACCAGCTTGTATGGCTGCGTGCCGAAGGCCTGCGTCGGTTCGAGCAGGAGCAGATTCTGCGCCACGCGCTCGACATTGGGGTAAGCGGCAGTCGTCTCGGTCAGCAGTTCCAGCATGTCGCGTTCCAGTTCGACGGCCACGACGCGGCCCTGCCTGGCGCGCTTCGCCAGTTCCCGCGTCAGCACGCCGGTACCCGCGCCTACCTCCAGTATCTGATCCTCCGGCTGAATATCCGCCGCTTCGACGATGCGATCCAGCACGGAGCGGTCGACCAGAAAATTCTGCCCGAAAGCTTTATTCGGGCGCATCTGGTGGGCGGCCAGCAAAGCGCGCAGCTCGCGCATATTTGTCAGGTCTATCTCCTCGTGTTTCTCCGCCGTCACTTCTGAGGCCGGAGATGGAGATATGTATCGGTCTGTCACAGTTTTCCCTCCCAACCGATATTACCGATTATGAAGATTACCAGTTATGAAAATTACCAGCGCCAGCCGCGCCGGTAGCGACGCCAGTAGCTGCGGTCATAGAAACGGCGGGGCTGGAATGAGCGCCCGAAGGTTACGAGCAAAGAGAGTAGAGCGAAGCCCGCAACGATGGCAATGAGCGCCAGCGCAAGGCTGATGGTCGCGCCCAGTACCGTCAGCAGGATGCCTGCCACAATCAGTAGCGGCTTAATCAGCAGCAGGGCAGCCACGACGAGCAAGGCGATGAGAACGCCGCATGAATTGTTCTTCTGCGGGCGCGCCCAGGGTGGCACTCCCTGCCCCTGCTCTGCACGCGCCTGTGGCTCTCCTTTTTCATGCTCATCAAAGGAGAGGCCATCCTCGCCCGGTGTTCGCGCCCGGTAGCCATACAGGAAATCGTCATCTTCTACCGGTATATCCTTTGGCATGCCGCCCTTCCTGCCGCCTGTGCCGGTGATAGAGGATGCCTGTGGCTCTCGTTCAGTTTTATCTGACTGCCGGAAAAATTCTTGCTGGCTCACCGAAAAGCTCTCCTGTCCGCCGATGAAGCGGTGCTGTGCGCGCTTAACTGGCACCTACGGAATGTCATTGTCCCTTATACGTCTACTACGTAATAGAACGAGGAGAGTTGTACTGGATCAAAAGGCGGGAAGCAAGGGCTAGTGGTGTTCCTTTGAGGCATGGTGAAACGTTTTTGAATAGCGTGACGTTCTAGTTTTTAGTATATTCGCTTTGCTTGCTACTCTTTTGTCCATCATAGTAGCTGCTGGAAACGGGCTATTTGGGGAAAAGCTTGCTTCGTGCTATTATAGAAGATAGGGTGTGCTTGAACTGTGCGGAGTAGCGCGCATCTCCTGTTATTTGAGGAAGGACACAGTTCTTTATGAATGAAGAGAAAAACGGACAATATCATCTCAATGGTCAGGGCAATCAGGATGGCCTCGACGAACAGAACGGCCATCAGGATGAAACGCTCGCGCTTGTTGTATCGGGCAAGAAGCAGGCCACAGGCGCAGGTGAGACGCTGAGGGCTGTTGCGCCGGACAATCTCTATAGAAGAAATGCCACAGCTGGCAGAGGATCGGTGGCGGGGGATGGCAGCGCGCTGCGGCGCGCGCGCCTCAACCGCCTGTTGATGCGCAGACGCCGCCATCAGCGTGAAGGGCGCGGTCTTTCCCGCTACCTGATGGTTGCGGCTATTGTGGCGGTGGTAGTGATCGTCTCGTTCCTCTCCAGTGGGGTCGGCGCGGCCTATGCCTACTACCGGTCGCAGTTGCCTCTGCTGAACGGGGTTGCCAATCACACGCTATTTCAGACGACGCACATTTATGATCGCAATGGTAAGTTGCTCTATGAGCTTTATGATCCCCAGTACGGGCGGCGTACCTATGTGAACTATACCGATATCGCTCCGGTGATGGTCAACGCCACCATTGCCGCCGAAGATCATACCTTCTGGACCAATAGCGGTGTCGATTTCCAGGGCATTCTGCGCGCAGCGATTACCGACCTTCAGAGCCATGCCATCGTGGAGGGAGGCAGTACGGTCACGCAGGAGGTCATCAAAAACACGATTATGGCCAATCAGCCGCGCACCTTTCAGGTCAAGGGTGAGGAAGCCCTGCTGGCCTACGGCCTGACGCAACAATACCCGAAGTGGAAGATCATGGAGATGTACCTGAATACGGTCTACTACGGGGATTTGAACTATGGCATCGAGGCGGCAGCCGAGAGCTATTTCCGCATGAAACCGAGCTGCACGCATACGAAATGCACGCCAGCCGTCGCCAGGCTTGATCTCGCCCAGGCCTCAATGCTGGCCGGGCTGCCGCAGAGTCCATCCTATTATGACCCGACGATCAATAAGCCGGTGGCGCTGGCGCGGCAGAAAGTGGTGCTGGATGCGATGGTGCAACTGAGCATGATTACCTCCTTGCAGGCCACGCAGGCCGAGGAAGAGATGGCAAAATACAACTTCCAGCCCTTCGATCACAGCATTCAGGCGCCGCACTTTGTGCATTATGTGATTGATGAGGTTCTTGTGCCGCTACTGGGCGCGCAGAATCTGCTGGATGGCGGCTATAACATCTACACCACCCTCGATTTGAACCTGGAAAAGCAGGTGGAGAAGATTGTCTATAACCACCTCTACAAAGTGCAGTGCGACAACTACCTGGGCTGCTACGGGCCGCTCAACATTGTCAACAACGTGAACAACGGTGCGGTGGTGGTGCAGAGTCCGACGACGGGCGAGATTCTGGCGATGGATGGCAGCGCCGATTATAACAACAATAGCCCGCAGGTGCGCGGGCAGTACAATGCCGCGCTCTCGCCGCGCCAGCCTGGCTCGTCGTTCAAGCCTATCGTCTATGCCACCGCCTTTGAGATGGGGTGGTATCCGGCGATGATCCTGCAGAACCACAAGACGACCTATCCGAGCAATCCGCCCTACACGCCGAACAACTACGGCGATGTCTTCCTCTCCGGCTTCCCGATGACCGTGCGCAACGCGCTGGCGAACTCGATCAATATTCCGGCCATCGATGCAATTGAGTACACCGGCATTCCCGCCGTCGTCAACATGGCTTCGCGTATGGGCCTGAAAGAGATCGCAGATGCCCCGGCCTCTTCGCTTGGCCCCTCAATGGCGATTGGCACCAAAGAGGTTTCCCTGCTGGATATGACGCAGGCGTATTCGGTCTTTGCCAACGGCGGCGTGCGCGTGCCGCCCGTTTCCGTGCTGGAGATCACCGACAGCATGGGCCACCCCCTCTACACCTTCGATGCCGCTCATCCGCATGGTGTGCGCGTGATGGGCCAGGACGTGGCCTTCCTGATGAGCAGCGTCCTTTCGGATAAGGCAGCGCGCTATCACGAGTTTTTCCCCGGCAACCCGCTGGAACTGGATCGCCCCGCCGCCGCCAAGACCGGTACGACGGATAGCTTCCGCGATAACTGGACGATGGGCTACACGCCCTATCTGACCGTCGGCGTCTGGGTGGGCAATAGCGATAACAGCGCCATGCGGAATGTCATTGGCATTACCGGGGCCGGCCCCATCTGGCATGATGTGATGGAGTACGCCTCCGACTACTACCACTACCCGTCAAAGGACTTTGTGCGCCCGCCCGATGTTCACGCTGCGACGGTCTCCGCCTACACCGGCCTGCTGCCGCACCCCGGCGAGCCAACCGTGACCGACTGGTTCATCGATGGCACCGTGCCAACCATCTATGGCAGCGACTACACCCCTGTCTGCATCGGCCCGCGCTGCAACAGGAAGGGCGGTCATTAAGCCAGAATGGAGCAGACCGACTGGCCTGGGGTGGTTTGCTGCGCGCTTATACCCCCTTGCGCCATCGTGTATAGTATGTGATACACAATACACAGGAAAGGATCTGGAGGTTGTCATCTGATGGCAAACGATGAGAGCAGGGAGGCGCAGGCGGCGCAACAGGAACGCGAGCAGGAACAGGAGCAGCGAGCGGAGCAAACGCTGGAGCCGGGATTTCGCCCGCTGACCCGTATTGAGCGGCGCAATCTCTGGTTGAAGGAATATGGCGAGCAGGATTTCGCGTTGCAGATGTGGGCGCGGCTGGTGGAGCAGCACGATCTGGAAATTGAGATGATGTTGCAGATGGGCGGGCTGCTTGTCTTTGGCGTGATGGTCAAGACGGAACACTACGCCCAGTTTTATATCGACCTGAATGAAGAATTGCTGCGCGCGGAAGACCCGAACACTGCCGATGCGCTGAAAGAATACTACACGGCGCTGATCCCTGTTGCGGAACCGGAACTCGGCCCGGAGGGTTTGCCCATGCTTTATCGCTATATCCACATGCGCGATGTCACGATCATGAGCGCGGGCCACAAAGTCAAGGTTCCCTACTGGCGCGGCAAAATTGACCAGGTGGACGCCTTCGTTATCGGGGCAACGGCAGGGGAGTAGCCGACTCACCGCAGACTCCGACCTCGCCAGCAGGCCACCTCTTGCGAGTGGTCTGCTGGCGAGGCTACAATGGCCTGCGTTCTACAAAATTAAAACAGCGAGAGTTGCTGGGGGGGTTCGTCTTTAGATCTGGATTGGGCGGGTGTGGAAGTGGCCTTCGGCGCGGCTTCGGCTGCGATGCGTTCGGCTTCGGCGAGGGCGACAGGAATCTTTTTGAAATCCTCGCGCAGGGCCACTTTGTAGCTTTCGGTGCGCAGCGCGGCTGCCGGGTGGAACATGGGCATGGCGATGCGGTTGCCGATGCGGCGCGGGCGGCCATGAATGGCGGAGATCTTCTCGCCCGGAAAGAATTTTGCCATAGAGAAGCGGCCAAGCGTGACGATGACCAGAGGATTGATGGTGGCGATCTGGCGATCCAGGTAATCGCTGCAAGCGGCGATTTCGATGGGTAGCGGGTCGCGGTTCTCCGGCGGGCGGCACTTGACCACATTGGTGATAAAGACATCGGCGCGCTTCATGCCGATGCTTGCCAGCAGTTCATCCAGCAGGTGGCCGGATGGGCCAACGAAGGGGCGGCCCTGCTTATCTTCGTGGTAGCCGGGGCCTTCGCCGATGAACATGATTTTTGCTTGAGGGTTGCCTTCACCGGGAACTGCGCGCGTTCTGTTCTTCCAGAGATCGCACTGCTCGCATGTACATACCTCAGCCGCGATCTCTTGCAGTTTCTCCTCTGCTGACATATCTACCTGCTTTCTATAGAAAAATTACCTGTTCTTTCCTGTTATCCTCTTCTTTTTGCGCTCACCGTTTGTGGAAAATAGCCTGGTAAAAGTACATGATCGGCCTTTGCTCTACAGGCCGATCATGTGAGGGTGGACCCCATCTCGATTGATGGGGTGCCGGTGATGTTTACCAGCGGCGATCGGGCTGGCGTGGGCCGAAGCCGCCTTCGCGGCGTGGGTTCCCGGGGCCGCGACCGGGGCCGGAGGGGCCGGGACCCATCGGGCGACGCTGGCCGTAGGTGTTGCCCCCGCGTTCGCTGTAGCCGCCGGGGCCGGAGCGACCGCCGCCGCGTTCGTTGTAGCCGCCGCGCTCGCGACCGCCGCCGTAGTTGCCGCGCTCGCTGTAGCCGCCGCGCTCACGACCGCCGCTGTAGTTGCCGCGCTCGCTGTAGCCGCCGGGGCCGGAGCGACCGCCGCCACTGCGCGCCATGCGCCCGCCGCGCTCGCTCTCCATTTCAGCCTGCGTGGGCATTTCGCCGCTAAGGGCGGCGCGACGCGAGAGGTTGATGCGGCCCTGCTGGTCGACCTCGATGACCATGACGGTGATCTCATCGCCAATCGAGACGACATCTTCGGGGCGCGAAACCTGGTAGTCGGCCAGTTGTGAGGTGCGCACGAGGCCCTCTTTGCCCGGCAGAACTTCGACGAAGGCGCCAAAATCGACGAGGCGTCTGACGGTGCCGGTGTAGATGCGCCCAACCTCTACCTCTTCGGTGAGGGCGCGTACAGCATCCATCGCGGCCTGCATGGACTCGGCAGAGGTAGCGGCGATGTGAACGGTGCCATCGTCTTCGATGTCGATCTTGGCTCCGGTCTCCTCCTGAATCTTGCGGATGGTCTTACCGCCCGGGCCAATGACGGCGCCGATTTTATCAGGGTTGATCTTGATGGTCTGGATGCGCGGCGCGTACTCGGAGAGTTCCTCGCGGGGAGCCTCGATGGCATCGAGCATCTTTTCCATGATGAAGAGGCGACCTTCGCGTGCCTGCTCAAGGGCTTTTGCCATGATCTCGTAGGTGATGCCCTTGACCTTAATGTCCATTTGCAGGGCAGTCACGCCATCGGCGGTACCGGCCACCTTGAAATCCATATCGCCCAGGGCGTCTTCGATGCCCTGAATGTCGGAGAGGACGGCCCATTTTCCGGCGCGCTCACCCTCACCGGTGACGAGACCCATGGCCACGCCGGCGACGGGGGCATGAATGGGAACGCCGGCATCCATCAGGGCCAGCGTAGTGCCGCAGACGGAACCCATCGAGGTCGAGCCGTTCGATGAAAGCACATCAGAGACGGCGCGAATGGTGTAGGGGAACTCTTCCTGCGAGGGAATGACGGCGGCAATGGCGCGTTCGGCCAGCGCCCCG
The DNA here is from genome assembly GCA_902810755.1 of Chloroflexota bacterium. The sequence goes on along the minus strand of CADDYT010000112.1, from coordinate 6,390 downwards.
TGACCAATTTCGCGGCGACCCGGCCCGCGCAGGGGCTTGCTTTCGCCGGTCGAGAAGGGCGGGAAGTTGTAATGATGCATAAACCGCTTGCTCTCGACGAAACCCAGGCCGTCCAGCACCTGCTCCTCACCGGGGGAGCCGAGCGTGACGACGCTCAACACCTGCGTCTGACCGCGCGTAAAGAGCGCGGAACCGTGTGTGCGCGGCAGCAGACCAACTTCGCACGTGATGGGGCGAATGGTCTTGAGATCGCGGCCATCGGGGCGAATGCCGTGATCGAGGATATTATTGCGCACGTAGGCTTTCAGTTCTTTTTCGTAGAACGTGATAATATCTTTGAGCCGGTCGGGGTACTGCGCGCCCAGCACGGCGATCAACTCGTTCTGCACGAGATTGAGGGCGGCAGAGCGAGCGGATTTATCGGGGTTGTTGACGGCTGCCTCGAAGCGGGGCAGCACGAAATCGCGCACCCGCTGCTGCAATTCGTTGTCAACGACCGGCGGCTCAAACGGGCGTTTGGCGACGCCAACGGCCTGCACCAGCTTTTCCTGCATCTTGATGATGTCTTGCAAGGCCTCGTGGCCGAAGCGCACGGCCTCAAGCATCTGCTCTTCGGGAAGTTCCTTCGCGCCCGCCTCGACCATCATCACGGCGTCGCTCGTACCGGCGATAGCGAGGTCAAGACGGCTCTGGGCCATCTGCGATTCGGTGGGGTTGATGACGAACTGGTCGTCGATGTAGCCCACGCGCACCGCGCCGACCGGGCCGTAGAAGGGAATATCCGACACGCTGAGGGCGGCGGAAGCGCCGACGATGCCCATGATGTCGGGGTCGTTTTCCTGGTCGGCAGAAAGGACGGTGATAATAATTTGCACGTCGTTACGATAGCCCTTGGGGAACAATGGGCGAAGGGGACGGTCGGCCAGACGGCAGGCGAGAATGGCATGTTCGGTAGCGCGGCCTTCTCGCTTAATAAACCCGCCGGGAATCTTCCCTGCGGCATACATACGCTCTTCTACATCAACGGTCAACGGGAAAAAATCAATGCCTTCGCGAGGCTCATCGCTGCCAACGGCTGTTGCCAGGATGACGGTATCGCCATAGCGCACTAACACGGCGCCATTGGCCTGTTCTGCCACGCGCCCGGTCTCGATACTCATGATCCGGCCACCGATGACAGCTTCTTGACGGTGAATCATATTTCCTCCAACTAATAGCATCCCATATATCACTACATGTCTAAACGTTACCCAGGGGATAGGAACGCCTGCTGGCGTCTCGTCTGTGACTGCACTGGATTCTTGTGCCTGGGTGGTGTAAGTTTCTTGTCCTGTTCTTGTCTGTCACGTCAGTCTGTACGTTGTCGTGGGTCAGGTGCGTTTGTCTTCCTGTCCGGTTTGTTTTGCCTCTCTTGCCCTGCCCTGGTTTGTCTGTTCCTGGTGGTACTGTGCGTACCGTATCGTTCCATTGCTGTGGGACGCCTTAACTAACGTCTGTCACTTTCCTGTCTCGTTTTGTGACGTTCCAATGTTTTGTTTTTGCTCTGTTCAGATTCGCTGTGCGATTGAATCGTTTCCCGTGCTTACTGCGCGTTATGCTGCGCCTGCTCGTATCCGATCCTTTTCTGTTGTGGTGGTGTGCTGGCCTGTGTGGTAGAGGGTTCAACCCGGTCTCAATCTCACATTCCATGTCAGAGGGGATGTTTATTGATGGGAAGTCGACCGCATCCACCACAACCGGAAAAGGCGCTAATGGCGCAGGCCAAGCTTCGCGATCAATGCACGATAGCGGTCCGGGCTTGTTCTGCTGAGATAGGCAAGTAGCCGTCGGCGCTGACCAACCATCATCATGAGGCCACGACGCGAGTGCAGGTCGTGTTTGTGAATCTTGAGATGTTCGGTAAGCTGGTTGATGCGCCGGGTGAGGATGGATACCTGTACCTCCGGCGAACCCGTATCTGTTTCATGGGTGCGGGAATCCGCGATGATTTCCGCTTTCTCCTCGGTTGTTAAAGCCACGCTCTCTATTTACCTCCTGCAAGCTGTGCTGCGCTGACTGGACTGTCGAGCCGGAAAAGAAACTTTCATGCTCGCATTATAACACGGAAGATAAGGGGGTGCAATCATATTAAGATGGTCCTGCTATGGCCGGCGCCATTGCGGGCAACGGCGCCGACCATAGCATAAGGAACAGGATAAGCAATCCTACTTGATGGTGACTTTTGCGCCAACTTCGGCCATCTTCTCGGCGATCTTCTCGGCCTCTTCCTTTGAGACGCCTTCCTTGATGGGCCTGGGGGCCTCGTCAACAACGGCTTTGGCCTCTTTCAGGCCCAGGCCGGTGAGTTCGCGCACAACCTTGATGACGTTGATCTTGTTGGGGCCAACCTCGCTGAGGATGGCGTCGAACTCGGTCTGCTCTTCGACCGGAGCGGCGGCTGGCGCCTCGGCAGCGGCGGCTGGCGCGGCCACTCCGGCGGCCACGGCGACGGGCGCGGCGCTTACGCCCCACTTATCCTGCAGGGTCTTTGTCAACTGGACAAGTTCCAGCACGTTCAACTGTTCGATTTCGGCGATGATGCTCTCTAACGACATCAGTGGTTCCTCCTCTTAATAAATTCCTGAGTTGTTCTGTTGTGTGTTACACCAGTTACTCTGCTGCGGGCGCGCCGCCTTGCATTTGCTCGGCGCGGGCTTGCAGGACGTAGACGAAATCGCGCAAGGGCGCGTTCAACAGGTTGTAGGCGCTGCCAAGTGGCCCCTGGATGACGCCGACGACCTGGGCTTTGGCCTGGGGCTTGCCGCCGGGAATCCTCGCCAGTCCTTCGACCTGTTCCGCCGTCAGCGCACGGCCACCGAGAATTGCCGACTTCAGCGTGACCACTCTGGATGTGCGCACATAGTCGGTAATAGCTTTAGCCGTCGCGACCTCGTCTTCATAGCCGATGGCGACCGCCGTCTGGCCGTTGAAGATGCCCTTATCCAGTTGAGTCATGTTGTTGCGCTCGGCTGCGATACGCAGGAGCGTGTTTTTCGCGATCTGGAACTCGATTTTTGCCTCGCGCATCCTGCGGCGCAGCTCGGTCATATCTTTGACGTTAAGTCCCTGCGTCTGCACCAGGATGGTGACGGCGGCGCGACCAAGCTTCTCGGTCAGTTCCGCGATCTTCTCCGCTTTTGCCTGTGTTGGCATGGATACCTCTCCCTCCTTTCCCTGCTTCTCTTCGATACGGGCCTGTTTCAAGAACGCAAATGAAAATGGCCTTCGGTTGCCAACCGAAGGCCACGAGGTTTTGCCTGTATGTACCGTCTCGCGCTGTGGGGTCAATCCCGGAGGGAAGCCCTTTCAGAGACGCGATAAGTAACTCCATGCTTCCTCGGCAAGTCGATACGAATGGTATCATTTACATGCGCGCGGCATACTTGCTGTCTTCGGTTGCGTTTGCTCTATTGTAACTGAATTGTTTGCGTTTGTAAAGTGCGTATTACGCTTTTAGCGCGAGCGCGGTCGGGACGTCCAGGCGGATGCCGGGGGACATGGTGGAAGAGAGGACAACGCTCTTCACATATGCGCCTTTCGCGCCGCTCGGTCTGGCGCGCTGCACGGCATCGATGATCGATGCGATATTGGCGAGCAGGGCCTCTTCGCTGAACGAGAGCTTGCCGGCGGGGATGTGCAGGAGCGCGGTTTTATCGACTCTGAACTCGACGCGACCGGCTTTGACTTCGCGAATAGTGCGCGCTACGTCCATTGTGATGGTACCGGCCTTCGGGCTGGGCATGAGGCCGCGCGGGCCAAGCTTCTTACCGAGACGGCCAACTTTCCCCATCACGTCGGGGGTGGCGATGGCGACATCGAAGCCGAACCAGTCGCCTTCGATTTGCTTGATCAGGTCATCGAGGCCCACGAAGTCCGCACCGGCGGCCTCGGCTTCGGCGGCTTTCTCGCCCTGAGCGAAGACCAGGACTTTTGTCTCTTTCCCGGTACCGGCGGGCAGCATGGCGACGCCACGGACCATCTGATCGGCATGACGCGGGTCAACGCCGAGCTTCATGTGAACTTCGACGGTTGGATTGAACTTTACGTAATTGATTTGCTTGAGGAGCGAAATGGCTTCTTGAGGCGTGTAAAGCTTGCCAGGTTCGACCTGTTTCTGTGCTTCAAGATATTTTTTGCCATGTGCTGGCATTGTTTTAGCCCTCCTTGTGGCAGGATAGCCTCAGTGACTTGCGGGCAATTCCTGCGAATATTCTATATCAGACCTGCGAGACAATGGCCGCCCCGGCCCTCATTGCTACGGCACGGGAGTGCGGCTCTGTCCCGGTAAATGATTTCAGGCAACGGTAATGCCCATGCTGCGCGCGGTTCCTTCGACCATGCGCTCAGCCCCCTCGACGTCGATGACGTTGAGGTCTTTCATCTTCAGTTCGGCGATCTCACGCAACTGCTGGCGGGTGATCGAGCCGACCTTTGTTTTGTTTGGTGTGGCTGCGCCCTTCTCGATGCCGGCTGCTTTCTTCAGCAGGTCGGGAACGGGCGGTGTCTTCGTCACGAATGTGAACGAGCGATCTTCGTAGATCGTAATTTCGGCGGGAATAACCATGCCCACCTGGTCCGCTGTGCGGGCGTTGTACTCTTTGCAGAACTGCATGATGTTGACGCCCTGCGGGCCAAGCGCCGTACCGATGGGGGGCGCGGGATTGGCTTTCCCGGCTGGAATCTGCAATTTGATGACAGCCTTGACACGTTTTGCCATTGTTATTTAACTCCTCAATACGAACAGAATGGTATCCTGTCCCGCGCGGGCTAGATTTTCTCGACCTGGAGGAAATCCAGCACGACGGGGGTTTCGCGACCGAAGAAGGAAACAAGCACCGTCACTTTGTTGCGATCCATGTTGATATCGCTGACCGTGCCGATAAACTCGGTGAAGGGGCCGTCGATGACGCGCACGCTCTGGCCCTTGGTAAAGCTGATTCTTGCCTTTGGCTTCTCCGCCTCCTGAGTCACCTGCTTCAAGATGGATTTGATCTCATGCTCTTGCAGCGGGACGGGGCGAGTGCCAGAACCCACAAAGCTGGTGACACCAGGGGTGTTACGCACAACATACCACGCCTCGTCGCTCATAATCATTTCGACGAGAACATAGCCGGGGAAGACCTTTCGTTGCACGGTACGCCGCTGGCCCTGCTTGATTTCCACCTCTTCTTCCATAGGAACAATCACGCGGAAGATTTTGTTCCGCATATCCATAGAAGCGATGCGTGCCTCGAGGTGGCTTTTCACCTTATTTTCGTAGCCAGAGTAGGTGTGAATGGCATACCAGGCTGGCTGCCCGCTGCCCTTCTCCGGCTGCGCACCGGTCTTTGCCGGTGTAGATGTCGTTTCCTTTTTTGCTTCTTCCGGCGCTGTGCTTGAACCAGTCTGTTCGGTCTCGTTGGTATGTTCTGTTACCACGATTTTTTCCCTTTTCCTGGTGAAAACACGATGTTACGCTTGATAATGTACTTACTTCGCAATAAGCTGATAGAGATGGAGCAGTCCGAAGTCCGCGATGCCCAGGATAATGCCGACCGCGACCGAAAGCGCGATGACCGCGATGGTCATATTTCGGGCCTCCTCGAAGGTCGGCCATGTCACCTTGTGGCGTAGCTCGTAGTACGACTCAAGAATATAACGAATAATCCGGTTCTTGCGTAGATTGCTCTGCAAGGTCGGCGCGGAAGATTTCGCTTCGCGACGAGGGGCCTTCTCTTTGCGCTCTTCGCGTTCGCGTTCGCGCACTCGCTCACGTTCACGCTCGCGGGCAGCAGCCTTCGACGGTTTGCTCTGCTCTTTCTCTTGTTCGACGCCTTTTGCCTCTGGCTCAACCATCTGGCTGGCCTGACTGGCTCGACCGGTCTGTCTGGTTTGCCCGGTTTGCCTGGCGCTTTTCTTTTTGTCGGCCATTTTGTTTGCCACGTTCGACCTTTCTCGATCAGGAACGACCGTACCTCGTCTACCCTACGCTATTTGGTTTCACGATGGGCCGTGTGCGAGCGGCAGGTAGGACAGAACTTGCGCAGCTCAAGGCGGTCCGGGTTGTTCTTCTTATTTTTTGAGGTCGTGTAGTTGCGATGCTTGCACACTGTGCAGGCAAGCGTTGCTACAATGCGGTTTTCTTTCCCTTTTGCAGCCATAGTTTTCTCCACTGAAGCGCGTGACGTAAATTCGGGTTTCGATTCCCTGCCAGGTCTCGAAACCCGAACCGTTCGACGCGCAGCCTTATTGTTCGACTTTGACGCAGACGCCTGCGCCCACAGTGCGGCCGCCTTCGCGAATGGCGAAGCGCACGCCCTCTTCCATGGCCACCGGCTGGATCAGTTCGACGGTCATCTCGATGTTGTCGCC
>CADDYT010000111.1 GCA_902810755.1 Chloroflexota bacterium | reverse complement strand
CGCAATCCAGCTTCGAGCCCTGCTTGCTCTGCTGGACTGATGGCTCGGATGTACATCGGGGCTTTCATGTCCCCATTGTATCATCTTTCCTCCTCCTTGCACAAGTTGTCTCTTGAAGTTGCACTAGTTTGAGCGATAGTACCACCCCTTATGAGCAAACGGTGACGCTGGATGCCTACAGCCACCAGTCCATTACCTATACCGATGGTCTGGGGCGTACCCGCTACAACCAGGTCTTCAAGGGGACTGCCAGCCCGTACAACGTCACGCGCACGGTCGCATACAGCTACGACACACCAGGCAATACGACGCAGGTACAAACCTATGACAGCACTGGCGCGGTACAGGCCAGCTACAACGCCACCTTTGACGGCCTCAAGCGGCGCACCGGCTTCAACGACTCCGACCTGGGATCCTGTAGCAGCCCCACCATGCCCGCTTCCTGTAGCAGCAGTAGCGATATGGCCTGGACATTTACGTATGATGGCGATGGCAATATGCTCAGCCAGACGGATGCCCGCAACCAGACCACCTACACCAGCTACGATGTGCTGGATCGCCCGCTCTGTCGCGGCACCAGTTCCTCGCAGGTCAATCCCTGCCAGAGCAGCGCCTATGCGCAATACTTCTACGATAGCTACGATAACAGCAGCAATTCCAGCCTCAGTTTCCCTTCCGGCTGCAGCGCCCCTACGGGAAGCTATGCCTCCGATCCCATTGGGCATGTCACCGCCGAAGTCTTCAGCAGCAGCGCGGGCAACGGCTGGCGCTGCTACGGCTACGACCAGCGCGGCCAGCTGGACCAGAGTACCCTTTCGGTCACTGCCGATGGCACCACCACCACCCAGACCGTGAATATGAGCTACAATGACGGCGGGGAGATTACCCAACTCGTCTATCCTGGCTCCGGCGGAACCAGCCAGACACTGACCTCGCAATATGATGCCAACGGGCGCTTCCAGTCGGCCTATTTCGGCACCAGCAGTACCCCTGATCCGGTCTCTTTCCTGGTGGCCTCGACCGCCTATACTGGAGCCGGGCTGCTCAAAACCCTCAATCTGGGCGGCTCCGGCCCCAAGAATAGCGGTGGCTGCGTTACCCCGGTCTTCCAGCTCAACATGAGCTATGATAACATCCAGCGCCCGCTCTCTACCAGTGCCAGCGAAAATGGCACCACCATCTGGAACCAGACACGCACCTACGACAACGTGGGCAATGTGCTGCAACTCAGTACCACCATCCCCACTTCCGGGGGCGGCACACAGGTGGATAATCAAAGCTTCTGCTACGATGCCCTTAACAGGCTAGTATGGGCAGGCGATACCGGAACGCCAACGGGAGGCGATCACTGCGGCAACGTTCCCACAGGAACCACCATCAGCACCTACCAGCAAAGCTTCAGCTACGATAGCCTGGACCGCATCACCAGCGGCCCGATGGGCACGGTGGGCTACAACAACAACCATGTGCATGCCGCCAACACCCTGAGCAGCATTCCCAACAAGTACGCCACCTATGACGATATCGGGGATATGACCTGCCGCAATGTGGATACCACCACCGCCCACGTCTGCAACGGCACCAGTCCGACCGGGGCCATCATGACCTACGACAACGAAGGGCGCCTCGCTACCTGGACGGCTCCCAGCGGCACCACCGCCAGCGACAGCTTCCTCTACGACAACGAAGGCAACCGCGTCCTGCAACGCATCAGCGACAGTAATGGTATCAGCGACACCATCACCTTTGATGGCTACACCGAGAAAGTCATCAACGGCAGCACGACCACCACCAGCAAATTCTACACCGTCAACGCTATGCGTCTCGCCATGCGGCAGGCCAGCACCCTCTACTACCTGCTGCCCGACCTGCTGGGAAGCCCAACTGTTGCGCTCAACAGTGACGGCAGCTTCCAGGCCGTCCAGCTCTTCAACCCCTACGGCTCCTCGCGCTACAGCAGCGGCAGCATGCCCACCGACTACAGCTTCACCGGCCAGCGCCTCGACAGCGAAACCGGTCTACTTTACTACAACTTCCGCTACTATGACCCCGTCAGTGGAAGGTTCACCCGCGCCGATACCGTCGATAGCAATGCCAGTGGCATGGATGGCTATGCCTATGTGATGGATAGCCCAGAGAGTAAAAAAGATCCAACTGGACATAGTGGCAGTCTTGGTGATGATGCGGCTCAGCAATTTGTTGAGGAGTGGTATATGCAAGTAGAAGGCATCAATGGTATTCTCATCGACCAACCTTCTACTACCCATAATCCTGCTATCGCTATTAGCAATGCGGCCTTGCCAAAGTGGGATGGTTCTGTCGTTGCTCTTCGACAGTTGATACAAAGTATGCCAGGTCTTATAGCCACGGAGGAACAAGTGGCAATGGATATCCAGATATTATGAATGAAAATCTGCACCTGATCTATGAGGTGAAGGGAGGTGAACGTTTACCAAACGGTGGAACAGGATTTCCAAATATTTACACCGTGATTTACGGTTGGGCACAAGCACGCTGGTATGCGGCAATGGCAAATCGAGATCCTTACTGGAATCAAAACGGGACCTGGGATGTGGGAAATAACAGAGATACCAAGTTGCTACAGAAATTTGCGAGCTGTGGAGGTGCTTGTCTGGAAACGATGCCTGATGGAAGACAAATTCTGATCATGAACGCGGGCAATGGTGTTTTAACATACTGGGTGCTGCCACAAAGGACAGTGAATTTTCCAAATCCAAATTATTATCCGTCCTGGTATGCCAAATGGGCCCCCTTGATAGGAGGAATCGCACTTCTGGCGGCTGCCGCTGGATCACAGCCCAGTCCTGGTGGTAATAACGTTGTTACCGGAGGATTTGATTCGCCGGGTATAGGTTGGGTTGGCCCGGGGTCGGGATGTAGTTTTACCTCTGATACAGTCGTTTTAACACCAGAAGGTGAGCAAGCTATTGGACAGCTACAGGTGGGGGAACAAGTGGTAGCCTATAATGTGCAGAGCCACATCCTGGAAGCAGAGCCTATCATACACATCTGGGTGCATGATGATTACGACTTGATTAATCTGACGATCAGGCCAGTTTATCAGCCCTTTGTATTGGCTGCTCGGCTCAAGTCAGAGCTTGTTCATACAACCAGCGTACATCCGTTTCTTACTGAAGAAGAAGGATTTGTTGCTGCCGGGCAATTGCAAGTAGGAATGCACGTACTACAAGCAGATGGAAGCGTAGGTGTGATTACCATGATTCAGCGCGTGCCAGGGAATAGGATGATGTATAATCTCGAAGTGGCTCACGATCACACCTTCATGGTGGGAGAAGGACAATGGATTGTACATAATGACTGCTTCTAATCAGGAGTAGGTTCTCACAGAGAACGTCCTTCAAGAAAGGAACGAGAAGGTAAGGAAACGAGATGGCTAACCAGGAACATGTGAAGATACTCATGCAGGGGGTAGATTTGTGGCATGAGTGGAGAAAACGGCATCCAGATATTGAACCGGATTTACGTGAAGCAGACTTGCAAGGTGTCAATCTGAGAGGAGCAGATCTTCATGCCGTTGATCTCACGGGAGCCAATCTGCGTGAAGCTATTTTGAACGGAGCTATCTTGACTTTCGCGCAGCTGGGAGGAGCAGATCTGCGCGAGGCTGACCTGGGATATAAAGAGGTAGAGAGAGATCATATCACTCATGTCTTTGCTGGAGCCGTGCTTTGTTTTGCCGATCTTTCTGAAGCCAATTTGAGCCGCATACGCCTCGTTCATGCAGATTTAAGCGGTGCCATACTCAATAAAGCCAATCTAAGTGAAGCTGATCTTGCATACGCTAACCTGACGGAGGCGAACCTCAAAAGCGCCAATCTAACAGGGGCCAATTTACGCCAGGCCGTTCTCTTTGCGACTGATTTGAACGGTGCCGATTTGCACTCCTCGAATTTGCAAGGAAGCTCCTTTGAAGCAGCCAACTTATCCAATGCGAATCTGAGCGGCAGCATGGTTTCCGGGATCAATGCAACGGGAGCTTATATGCACCAAACACTACAACCTGATCTGTTTATTCCCCTTTTTCATCTGTCGCTCAAAGTTGATGAGTTAGGAATGGCTCAATTCATCTCGTTTATCATTGATCATCCAGCAGTGTGGAAAATGGTTCAGATAACCAGGACAAATCTTGTACTCCTGCTGGGTTGTGATAGAGGTGAACAAAGTGAGGTAATAAAAATACTGAAGACGGAACTCCAACAAAGAGGTTACACTCCTGTTATCTGTGATTTCCAAAGAGGGCAAGATCAAGCTGTACCCGGACAACTTGCTACATTGATTCGCGTCGCACGGTTTGTAATTGTAGATACGACTGGAATTGAGAACGTAGCACAGGAACTGGGCAGTATGTTTATACAGTATCCTTCGATACCTGTTTTATCTTTATCAAAGAAGACATCACAAGATTCTGAAGGTTCAGCAGAAGGAGAAGATTTTTCTTCCGTGCAGACCTTCTACCAGTATCGAGATGCAAACGATGTAGAGAAAGCTTTGAATGGGCATCTCATTGAAATGATGGAGCAGAAGTTATAAGAGATGGCTAACCAGGAGCATATGAAGATACTCATGCAGGGCGTAGATGCCTGGAATGAATGGAGGCAGAGGGAGCTAACTATTGAGCCAGATTTACGCCAGGCCCAATTGAACGGCATGAACTTGCGAAAAATAGATTTCCGTTGGACGAATCTTGCTGGAGCCAGCTTGCAGCGAGCGGCTTTGAGCGGAGCTAATTTGTTTGCTGCCAATCTACAAGGGGCAGATTTAAGCGGGGCAGATCTTGGGTATCGAGGACTTAACGGAGAGCAGAACACTCACGCAGCAAATCTGGCCGCCGCCGATTTGAGAGAGGCCAATCTGAGAAAAGCCCGTCTGGTCGAGGTGGATCTGACCGAGGCAGACCTGCGAGAGGCTGACTTAAGCGGAGCTAATCTCAACGATGCTAATCTCAGTCAAGCGAAGCTGAGCCACGCCAACCTGCAAGAGGCTTGCCTCATCGGAGCCATGCTCTTCTATACTGATTTGACCGGGGCGCACTTGAGGGAGACTGATCTTAATCTTGCCTACTTCAACGGCGCAAATTTGAGCGGTGCGGATATAAGCAGTTCTCATATCTCTACGGCGAATATTATTCAGGTTCGCTTGCAGAACGCTGTGCAACAGGATCTGATAGTAGATTTTAGCCCCACGGTAACAGTTGATACTATAGAAGTGGCTCAGTTGGCTATTGCTTTCTTACGCTACCCCAGGCTGCAAGAAGTGGTGAAGAGTATGACCACGGAACTGGCTTTCATTATAGGAGATTTTGCCGATGAGCGAGGGCAGGTGCTGGCAATGCTCAAAGAAGCGATGCGAACGCAGAATTATATCCCTCTTGCACTGGATTGTGCAGATGTAAGGAAGCGGGAGATTATCACCTATCTGACTCCATTGGCCTCTCTGGCCCGTTTCATTCTCCTGGATCTGACAGGCATGAAGCGTTTTGGAGAGGACTTGCAACAACTCTTTACTGCTCAGAATCAGGTTCCCACGCTCGCCTTCGTCCAGGCAGATGCGAGTGATGAGAGTCTGGTTGAGCAATTAAGAGAGGTTTGCTCAACGCTGCAAGTACACTCTTATATGGCTAGAGAAGATGTCCGGGAAAAAGCCAGGGAGATGATCGAGCTTGCCGGGCAAAAGGTAGAGCAAAACTAACTAACATGAATGTACAGGGGAGAGCGCGAATCTGCTGTCAACCAGCTAGCATCTTGCCCGCAGATGCTTTTGTCTTCTTGATGCATCAGGGCTACCAGTTTAGTTTTTTCGCTTTGGCGAAGGGGGATGATCCTGCTGTTTCCTCCTATCTGGAGGGTAGGAAAGAAAGAAGCTTTAGAAGAGATTATCAGCTTGCCAGATGCTATTGTCGCAGCGTGTCTCACCTGCTATAGTATCTAACGAAAGGAATATTCGCTCAAAAACGCAAAAAACAAAACGACGTGAAAGGTCGCCGTCAATGGCAGACATCGGACCGGACTTCTGGCTTACCGAGTGGAACTGGGAGCCATCGATACTGATAGGCGTTGCCCTGGTAGTGGGCTGCTATCTTTATGCTATCGGGCCGCTGCGCAAGAAATACGGGCTGGCACCTGCTACGCGCGGGCAGGTTTTCGCCTTCCTGCTTGGCGTGCTGCTTATGTTCCTGGCCCTGGTCTCGCCTATCGACGAGCTGGGCGATACTTACCTGTTCAGTGCGCACATGGTGCAGCACCTTTTTCTTACCACCATTGGGCCGCCTCTGAGCCTGCTCGGCATCCCGGCGTGGATGGCGGAGCCACTGCTGCGCAATCCCGTCGTTTTTCGTATAGCCAGATTTTTTACACTGCCCGCTGTGGCCTTTCTCCTGTTTAACATCGACTTCTGGCTCTGGCACGCGCCGCCGCTCTACGATGCCACGCTGGAGAACGAGGCCATCCATATCCTGGAGCACGTGACGTTCATCGTCTTTGGCCTGGCTTTCTGGTGGCCCATCTTCAGCCCGCTCAAAGAGGGCCTGCCGCGCCTGCCCCTGGGTGGTCAGATACTCTATCTCTTCCTGAGTGGCATGCCTATGGTAGCTCTAGGCGCCGGTTTGACCTTCGCGCCGCCGCTCTATACGCCCTATCTGGATGCTCCGCGCGTCTGGGGCATTTCCCCGGCCATGGATCAGCAGTTGGGCGGCCTCATCATGTGGATACCCGGCAGCCTGTTCACGATTGTCATTGTCAGCGTGCTCTTCATTCGCTGGATGTTGCAGCAAGAGACCCGCCAGCGCGAACAGGAGGCCCTGATGGAAGAAATAGACAACGAGATTGGCGTTATGTAACGCCGTTCGCAGCGCGAACGGCGCCCGTATATAGTAGGGCCAGCCCTTGCGGCTGGCCTGGGGTGTGGCGGGGTGTCGTGAACGGGATAATGCGGCTGGCCTGGGGTGTGGCGAGGTGTCATGTAACGGCCAAATGCGGGTGGCCTGGGGTGTGGCGTCATGTAATGGCATAACAGGCTTGTTCAGGTCATTGTAAGGTGAAAGAGCGGGAACTGCAAGCTGACTGTCAGGGTGGCTCACTATAGTACGCTGTAGAATGCACAGAGTGTCACTATGAGCTGTTTCGCATCGATTGATCTCGTGAATTGATGCGATGGCAGAGGGCATTGTTCATCATAAAAATACTATTTTCAGGAGAAGAGATGTGAAGATGCCACTATTTCGTGGGATGAAGCCGAAACGGCTGGGAATAGTCATCTCAGCGATGCTTCTTTCCTCGGTTCTCTTAGCTGCCTGTGGGGAGAACTCTCCCTCGATTCTGCAGCCGGTTGGGCCGGTGGCGGACAAGGAACTTGGCCTGTTCTGGTTTATCCTTGCCGTCGCCACCTTCGTCTTCGTCGTCGTCGAAGGCTGGTTGATTTATTCCATCGTGCGCTATCGCGCGCGACCGGGGATGTCGGCGCCGCCGCAGATTCACGGCAACAACACTGTTGAGGCGGCCTGGACGATCGCCCCTGCGGTCTTCCTGTTCGCGGTGCTGGTCTACACCATCTACACCATGTTCACGCTGGCCCCGACGGCGAATCTTGCGGGAACGCCGCTATTGCCGGGAGGCGCGGCAACGCTGGAGGTGCGCGTCTATGCTCACCAGTGGTGGTGGGAATTTGATTATACGAAAACCCCTAACTACGGCTTTGTGACTGCGGACTCGCTGCACATTCCCGTTGGCACGGTGGTGAAGGCCGACCTGTATTCGGATAACGTCATTCACAGCTTCTGGATTCCCCGCATCACCGGCAAGACCGATGTTATCCCCGGCCATGATAACACCATGCTCTTCAGGGCCGATACGCCTGGCACCTATCTTGGTGAGTGCGCTGAATTCTGCGGCGCGCAGCATGCCCATATGAACTTCGACGTCATTGTCGAGCCGATGGATACCTTCCAGACCTGGGTTAGCACGCAGCAGCAGGCGGCGGCGACACCCCCGGCTGGCAGCCTTGCCGCACAGGGCGAGCAACTCTTCAAATCGAGCCAGTGCGCAGGTTGTCACGGCATCGTGGGCGTCAACCTCAACAGCTATAGCGACCCGAAAGCCGCCGCCCTGATCGGCCCGAACCTGACACACTTCGGCAGCCGCGACCAGATCGCCGGTGGCGTCCTCGACAACAACGCCGATCAATGTCAGCCGGGCAATCTGGGCAACTGTAATCTGGCGAAGTGGCTGGCCGACCCACAGGGCATTAAGCCTGGCAGCGACATGGTTATCTCGCCATTAACGCAGGCTCAGATCAATGAGTTAGTCGCGTACCTGGAAAGTCTGAAGTGAAATAGCCGTAGAGCGACCCTGTAGAGTTTTTTACCGGGCTGGAGAGTGGAGGATTTGCCAATGGCAACCCGTACAATAGAAGGTATTGGTGTTGTACCAGAACGGAAAACCTTTGCCGAAACGTATGTCGGGCAATGGTTGACCACCGTCGATCATAAAAAGATCGGCATTATGTACATCGTTACCGCCTTTTTCTTTTTCCTGGTCGGTGGCATGGAGGCCCTGCTCGTTCGCACGCAACTGGCGGTCCCGAACGGCAAGGTCCTCGACCCGGAGACCTATAACGAGATATTCACCATGCATGGCCTCACGATGATCTTCCTCTTCGTGATGCCTATGACGGTTGGTCTTGGTAACTATATCGTGCCGCTGATGATAGGCGCGCGCGATATGGCTTTCCCGCGCCTGAACGCTTTTGGCTACTGGATTGTGCTGTTCGGCGGCCTGTTCATGTCGTCGAGCTTCCTGTTCAACGCGGCCCCCAATGATGGCTGGTTCGCCTACGCGCCGCTGACAGAACTGAACACTGGCTGCTACAAAGCTTTCATGTGTACCCCTGGCCTCAATATGGACTTCTGGGTACTCGGC
Organism: Chloroflexota bacterium; assembly: GCA_902810755.1. The sequence goes on along the minus strand of CADDYT010000111.1, from coordinate 12,100 downwards.
ATTTTGCTGCTCGGTATCTCGTCGATCTCAGGCGCGCTCAATTTCGTGGTCACCATTCTGAAGATGCGCGCTCCCGGTATGACCATTAACCGCATGCCGCTCTTCGTCTGGATGACGCTGGTCACGTCTTTCCTGCTGCTCTTCGCCATTCCGAGCCTGACGGCGGCCAGCGGCCTGCTGCTGCTCGACCGCCACCTCGGCACCCATTTCTACCAGTACACCTTTGGCGGCGACCCGCTGCTCTGGCAGCACCTCTTCTGGTCCTTTGGTCACCCGGAGGTCTATATCCTCATCTTGCCAGCCTTCGGTATCATTTCGGACGTGCTGCCGACCTTCTCGCGCAAGCCTATCTTTGGCTATACCTTTGTGGCGTGGTCGGGCGTTGCCATTGGCTTCCTGAGCTTCACCGTGTGGGCGCACCATATGTTCGCCGTCGGTCTGCCGCTCATCGCGCAAGCCTTCTTCGCCACCAGCACGACGCTCATCGCCATCCCGACCGCCGTCAAGATGTTCAACTGGATCGCGACCGTCTTCCGCGGCAAGGTCATTTTCCGCGTCCCCATGCTCTTTGCTCTGGGCTTCATCGCCATGTTCCTGATCGGCGGTCTCAACGGCGTGGCTCTGGCGATTGTGCCTTTCGACTACCAGGTGACGGATACCTACTTTGTCGTTTCGCATATCCACTATGTGCTGTTCGGCGGTAGCGTCCTCGCCATCTTCGCGGCCATCTACTACTGGTTCCCCAAGATGACGGGTCGGCTGCTTGGTGAGCGTCTGGGCCAGGTACAGTTCTGGCTCTTCCTGATCGGCCTGAACCTGACCTTCTTCCCCATGCATATACTCGGCCTGCTCGGCATGCGCCGCCGTATCTATACCTATCCTGCCAACCTGGGCTGGAATGAGATGAACCTGTTGGAGACCATTGGCGCTTTCATTATCGCTGTCGGCGTTCTGGTCTTCATCTGGAATGTGATTCGCAGTATGCGCAGCGGTGAGCGCGCTGGCAATGACCCCTGGGATGCCTTCACCCTGGAGTGGGATACCCCGTCGCCGCCGCCACATTATAACTTTGAGACGATTCCCGTTGTGCGCTCTCGCCGCCCGTTCTATGATAAGAAGAACCCGGAGATCGCCGACTGGAAAACGGCTACCCATTAAAGCGAGGTCGCAAGGATGGAGCTGCCGGGCGACCACCAGGCTCGCCCCGGCCCTCGCCCGCTCGCTCCATGCAGGCGAATCTCGCTGTAGAAGGTATCTGAGGTGGGTCGGCCAGGGTGGTGCTTGCCTGCGCCCGGATCGGGCTGGAACAGTAGCGCCGCCCAGGCTATTCCAAAGGAACAGGCTGGTTACTCTGGAAAAGAGGAAGAAGATGTCCGAAGAGCCACAGAAAGTGGTCAAAGTTAAGCTATTGGGTCCGCGCAAGCTGACAAAGGAGCAGATGGAGTCGCCATCGCCGCGTAGCTTCTGGCCTCTGGCGCTGGCCGTTACGATTTTCATTGCCTGTGTGGGATTGCTCATTCATCCGATCATCTTCTTTTTCGGGGTGCTACTTATGCTCGGTTCAATTACCGGCTGGTTGTTGGAACGCCGCTCCTACCTCAGATAGAGGGAAGACGTAGAGAAGATGGTTCTATCTTGTAGATAAGGGAGATTATTCTATGGCTGCTCAGGAAGGTCCGATTACTCAGGTCGCCGAACACGAAATAGCAGGGCGAGACCTTGCCTGGTGGGGTATGATTTTCTTCATTGCCTCAGAGGCGTTGATCTTCGCAAACCTGATCGCCGCGTACCTCTATCTGGAAATACGAAAAGGCGGAGGGTGGGTGGTGCCATCCGACACGGGCCTGATCTTTCCATTGATTAATACGGTGATCCTGCTCTCCAGCAGTTTTCCTGCCCATATCGCCGGGACTGCCATTGCGAAGGGGAACCAGCGCGCCACCAGGCTGGGTTTTCTCTTTGCCATCATCCTGGGGGCGATTTTCCTGGGAGGGCAGGTCTATGAGTATTCCGGCCTCTTTGGCAACAATTTTACGCCTCAGGCCAGCGTGTTTGGTTCGTCCTTTTTCACGCTGACCGGCTTCCACGGCCTGCACGTCACGGTTGGCCTGATCTTTCTGATTATCGTCCTCGTGCGCACGATGCGCGGGCATTTCACCCGGCAAAAGCATTTTGCCATCGAAGCCGCCGAGATGTACTGGCACTTCGTTGACGGCGTCTGGGTCGTCGTCTTCAGCACCGTCTATCTGCTGCCCCTGCTCTTCCGCTAACTCGCTCAGCGCGGAACATGCCTGCGGAGCGGCAGCGAACATATGCGGGTGGGCCAGAGCGGAGGTAAGCTCCGCTCTGGCCCACCCGCATGCTTCACTTTGTGATATGTTCGCTTTGCATTGTGACATCTTTGTGATATTTTCCCTCTCAATGTGGTAAAATTGAATGTGAGAAAGAAAACCGGTATGCTTGTGCTGGCCGCCGGTGAGGAAGAGATGCCAGCGGGCGCGAGAACTATTTTTGCCGCGTGCCGCACCGTGGCGAGATGAGATGAGATGTGACATGAGGAGAGAAGAGACAGGGAAAGGATGAGGAAGATGAAGGAGACAACGCATAGCGGGCAACCTGCGGTCATCGTGGAGGCCGGGCATTCCCGCCGGTCGAAGCGGCCCAGAAACCCGCGCTGCTCCATTTGTGATCGCTATACCTGGTTCGATGCTACCCATCTCATGGAGCCGGTAGGCGCGCCCGAACCTCGCCAGTCCTGGGTGCTGTGCAAACGCTGCTATGGCGAACTGCTGGTTCATATGCGCCGCTCGCCCGTGCGCTCGCCCCTGCGCCTGCGCATCGCTATGGGTCTGGTCGCCGCCGAACACTGGCCGCAGTCCCACGCCCGCCCGCGTGGCATCATGAGCGACCGCGCCTGGATTCTCGTCATCGGCTGGGGCTTCGCCATCGCCATGATTATCCACCTCATCCTCATTGTCTTGATTGCATACGTGCATTAGCGTACCCTGAATCAAAAGCATAACCTTGACTGTTTTGCTAGAATATTCAATAGTCAGATATCACATGAGGCAAAGAAGGCGTTTCTATTTATGGACGTAGCTACCGGTAACGGAGCGGAGGCAGGACGCGAGAATCGGTGGGATGAGAACACACTTTCGCTCTCACCCTCACCGGCAGCTTCTTCATCGGAAAAAGATTGGTCGTCCCCGGCCTTTGCGCAGAAGCTGCTGGCAAATGTCGCGGCCAATATGCGCAGCGGGTTCATCCTGCTCAACCGGCAGCAACACGTGACGTACTCCAATGCCAGCGCCGTGCGCCTGCTCGGCGTCAGCGCGCAGGAATTGCTGGATGAACCTGTCTTTGATATTCGTCAGCGCCTGCTCTCCATTGCCGCCGAGCCGCAGCAGATGCAGGCCGCGCTCGACCATGCCTGGCAGCATCCTGAAGAGGAATGTTCCGCCGATCTGGCGCTGGCCCACGCGGCAGTGCGCTGGCTGCGCGTCCGCTGTTTCCCTGTGCGCGACCCGCGCGGCCACCTGCTCGGGCGCGGCGTCCTGCTCGACGACACAACGCTGGAACATACCGCCATAGAGGCGCGCAGTGAGACGCTGGCGATGGCCGCGCACGAACTCAAGACCCCGCTGGCCATCATCAAAGGCTGCGCTACCACGTTGCTGGGCAACTCGGCGCGCTGGGACCCCGCCATGCAGCATGAAATGTTGCAGATGATCGACACTCATGCCGACCGCCTCTACGATATTCTCAATACCCTGCTCGATGTCTGGCGGCTGGATGCCGGAACGCAGCGCCTGCGTCTGGCCGAAGTGCAATTTCCCGAACTGCTCAAGCAACTGGTGGAACGCTGGCGCAAGCATGCCCCCTCGTACACCTTCCATCTTGTGCTGCCCGCCACGATGCCCCCGCTGGCCTGCGATGCCGTGCGTATCGAGCAGGCTATCAATCACCTGCTCAACAACGCAGTGAAATATTCCGCGCCGACTGGGGGGCCGATCACGCTGCAACTGGATGTCAATGAGGTCGAACTGTGCCTGCGTGTCAGCGATCACGGCGTGGGTATCGCGCCCGAACACCTCGACCGCATTTTCGATCGCTTCTATCGCATCCCTCTCGATGAGAGCGAGAACGGTAGCGGCCTCGGTCTGGCCGTAGCACGGGCGACGATTGAGGCGCATGGCGGCAGAATCTGGGCCGATTCACCCGGCGTGGGACAGGGCGCGACCTTTTACTGCACCCTGCCCCTGCAACCGCGCCTGCTTTCTGTGACTTCATCTTCTGCTGCCCTGGCGCCGCCTGTAGTGTCTGCTGGCCCGCATAGCGCCCCGTTGCGCCAGCGCGAGCGTCTGCACGTACTGATTGGCGAACCGGATGCGCGTTTTGCCCGCTATCTACGCGCCAATCTGGAAGAGCAGCAGTACCGCGTGCAAACGGTCGCGCACGGCGTGCAATTCCTGCGCCAGCTTGAGCTTGAGGAACCCGATCTGATCCTGCTCTCCACCCACCTGGCCGATATGAGCGGCATCGAACTGCTGCAACGCCTGCGCGAGTATTCCCGGCTGCCGGTCATCATGCTCGCTGATGCCTGCGACGAGGACGAGCGCGCGCGCCTGCTCGATCTGGGGGCCGACGATCTGGTGATGAAGCCGTTTGGCATGAAGGAGTTGCTGGCCCGCGTGCGCGCCCTGCTCCGGCGGCAACCGCTCCCTGCTGAGGGCGAACCTGCTTCGCACACCTTCACCACCGGCGATCTCGTGATCGATTATGCCCAGCGCCAGGTTTTTGTCGAGGGCCAGTCGGTCCAGCTCAGCCGGACAGAATATCGTCTGCTCAGCGTCCTTGCCCAGAACGCAGGCATGGTAGTCACCCATGAACTGCTGCTGGAAAGAGTCTGGGGGCCGGAGTATAACCGCGATATCGGCTTTATCTGGGTCTATATCAGCCGCCTGCGCCGCAAGATCGAGAAGAACCCGCGCGACCCCCGCTATATCGTAACGGTGCCGGACGTGGGATACAAATTAGCGAAGCTCTAACATCTCTTAATGCGTTCCCGGTAAGCGGCCACTGCCATTCCATTGCGAAGGAGGAGACGATGGCCCGACAACCCAGATGCGACGCAGCGCAGTCGGCGACAGGCCAGCCGCAAGGAGATGGCCCTGCTATACACGACAGCGTCTCAGGACACGCGAATATCCGTAGTGTAGCAGGGCCATCTCCCTGCGGCTGGCCTGGTCGGCCCGCAACGCGGCGCGGCTGGCTCATAGCTATGCATCGCCCTGTCCTGCTACCTACCTGGTTCCTTGTGCTTCTGCTCCTTGTATCTTGCTCTTCGTCTCCGTCTTCCTCTCCACCGGCATCGTCGGCGCCGACCGCGACTTCAATTGATGGCATCTTGACCTATCATGGTCACTTCAATAGTATCAGCGCGCTGGCCTGGTCGCCGGATGGGACGAAAATCGCCTCCGCCAGCTACGATAAGACGGTTCAGGTCTGGGATGCGGTCTCGGGGCGGCACCTGTTGACATATCATAACTCCGCCTGGATCACTGCGGTTGCCTGGTCGCCGGATGGGACGAAAATCGCTTCGGGCGGCGTGGATAAACTGGTGCAGGTCTGGGATGCTGCAACGGGCAAGCGGCTGCTTACCTATGACGGCCATACAGCGACCGTGCGGGCAGTCGCCTGGTCGCCGGATGGGACGAAAATCGCCTCGGCAGGCGACGACGGCACGGTGCAGGTCTGGAACGCGACGACGGGAACAACGCTCGTCATCTACGGCCATCACACCGACTGGGTGGATGCGCTGGCCTGGTCGCCGGATGGCAGCAGAATCGCTTCCGGCAGCAGCGATACGACCGTACAGGTCTGGAACGCGACGACCGGGCAGCAATTGCTGATTTACCGGGAACATTTCGCGACCGTGACTGCGGTTGCGTGGTCGCCGAATGGCAACTATATCGCCTCCGCCAGCATCGATAAGTCGGTACAGGTCTGGAATGCCGCCACCGGCAAATTTCTTCTGCTCTACGTCGGACACCCCTCCTGGGTCAATGCTGTGAGCTGGTCGCCCGACAGCGACTACATCGCCTCCGCCAGCACAGATAAGACCGTCCAGGTCTGGCAGGCCAGCTGCGGTAAAACGCTGCTGACCTATCGGGGCCACCACAGCGAGGTCATCACCGTCGCCTGGTCGCCTGCGGGCAATCGCGTCGCCTCGGCGGGTGATGATGAAACGGTACAGGTCTGGAATCCAACCGTGATATAAGGCGCGGTTATTCAGGTAATTGTAAGGGAAAGCCTCTCATTATCAAAGGTATTGTAATGGGCAGCGGCTAAAATATGGTTGCTACGATACAGAAGGCATCGCACCGCGTATGCAGGAACTGGCGTATGTTGACGGAACTTGAATGGAGCGGGAGTAGTATTCATGTCTCAAACGCAGGAAGCAGGGCAGAAAATTCTCCTCATCGTCGCCGATTATTCATTGCGACGCCTCATCACGCTTGGTTTACAATATCGCGGCATGCGCACCATAGAGGCCAGTAGCCCTGCCGCCTTGCCCGCCGACGAGATTGAGACGGAGCCCCCGTCCCTGCTCGTCCTCGATGTTGATAGCGGTGTGAGCAGCGACTGGGAACTGCTGGAAGAGGTGCAGGAACATCACTACCTCTCCACGCTCCCGGTCGTTGTCCTGGCCTGGGAATGCCCTATCCCGGCCGAAATCGCCAGCGAGCAGCAGGGCCAGATCACCTGCCTCGCCAAGCCCTTCGATGCCCGTATGCTACACGCCCGCATCGAACAACTGCTGGCCGAACGAGCCGAAAAGGCCGCGCAGGCCCTCGCCGAAGCGCAGCGCCGCCCGCAAGAGGAGGCCGCTGCCGTCGCGGCAACTGTGCCGACCCCTGCTGCTCGCGCTCAAGCCCATGCCGCCAGCATCCTGCCATTCATCGCTGCCTTTGGCCTCCTGCTCGCCTTCGTTGGCCTCATGGTGCAGCTCACCCTCACCGGTCTCGGTCTTCTCATCCTCCTTGCCAGCCTCCTCGTCTGGACCCTCGGCACAAGACCGCAGCCATCACCTGTTCCCGTTGGGAATCGGCTCGCACCTGTGGGGAATGGGAAGGCGACGTAATGATGAGGTGCGCTTGATGAATAGCGTATGGTATCAGGCGAAGGTAAGCATTACTTCAAGTTTGCCTGCTCAAATCCGTGCCTCGATGTGGTATAATCGCAGGAGATTGATGACAGGGAAGGCACGGAGGAAGCATGCAGAGGCCAGCGCGTATTGCTATCGACGGCCCGGCGGGTTCGGGCAAGAGTACCATCGGGGAACAGTTGGCGCACCAGCTGGGCTATCTCTATATCGACACCGGCGCGATGTACCGGGCATTGGCCTGGCTGGCGCTGCAAAAGGGTATCAGCATCCACGATGCCGCTGCCCTTGAACAACTCGCCCGCGAGGCGCGCATCGAAATCACGCGCCCGCTCATCGATGACGGGCGGCAGTATACTGTGACCGTCAATGGACACGATGTCACCTGGGATATTCGTAGCGCGGAAGTGACCGGGGCCGTATCCGCCGTCTCATCTCATCCCGGCGTGCGCACGCAGTTGCGCGAGTGGCAGCGAGAGATGGCGCGCCCCGGCAGCGTGGTGATGGTTGGGCGCGACATCGGAGCGGTCGTGCTGCCCGATGCCGAATTGAAAATCTATCTCACCGCCAGCAGCGCCGAGCGCGCGCGCCGCCGCTATGCCGAACTGGTGGAACGCCTGGGCGCGGGCAACCCCGCCCTCCCCTCGCTCGCGGAAGTGCAGCGCGACATCGAACGCCGCGACTTCCTTGACCGCGAAAATATGCGCCCGGCAGAAGATGCCATCCACATTGCCACCGATTCCCGTAATGTCCAACAGGTGCTGGCGGAAATCTACCGTCTGCTGGAGGCGTAACATGCAACAGGAAACGAGCAAGGACACCACTTCATCACCGTCAGTGCCGCTGGCCGCCTCTGCCCAGGACCCATCGGCGGCGGGAACGCAAACCGGACAGGCTCAATCTCCCACACAGGCAGAGGGAACGCAGCAACAGGCCGCGAAGGCGAAGGGGCGGGAGGAGGTCAATCTCTACAGGCCGTATAAGGCCCCGGCGCTGGCCTGGATCATCATTCGCCGACTGGCCCGGCTGCTGTTCTTTTTGCTTGCTCATATAGAGGTGCGCGGGCGCGAACATGTGCCGACCAGAGGCCCGTTTATCCTCGCCTCCAACCATCTCTCCTGGTTCGATGTCCCCCTGGTTCCCGCTTACATCAAGCCCCAGACGTTGACGATGGCGAAAGAAGAGCTTTTTCATGGCCGCGTTCGCTGGCTGGTGCGTTTCATGGGCGGCTTCCCCGTCAAACGCGGCGAGGCCGACCGCCAGGCCATTCGCGCCGCCGATGAACTTTTGAAAGAGGGCAACGTCCTCTTTATCTTCCCTGAAGGCACGCGCAGCAAGACGCACAAACTGGCGAAGGGCCACTCCGGCCTCGGCATGATCGCCCTGCGTTCCGGCGTGCCTGTTATCCCGGTCGCCGTGACCGGCAGCGAAAATTTCCTCAAAAAATTTCGCCCGCGCGTCACCATCACTTATGGCGAGCCGCTGACCTTCAAACCTGCCGGACGTAAAACCACCCGCGAGGATATCGAGAACGCCACGAATGAAGTGATGGCGAAAATCGCGGCCATGTTGCCACCCGCATATCGGGGCGAATAACCCCACCGTTCCCAGGCCACTCGCGCGGTGGCCCGTGTTGAGACACGCGGGAAAATATCACTCACCCGTACCAACCTTTCTGAAAGGCTTGCGTTTTAGCTCGGCGGCGCATATACTGTAACTGTATCCAGTTGGGGTGCGCTCCGGGAGCGCGCCATATCGCGTAGATGTATGGTTTCATCTACCTTACCCTGCTTTCGGACTTTTTGAAAAAAGAGGCGATAGGAAAGCTTGCGTATGCAGGATAGCTCGGAAAAAGATGGCTCTGAGGCAGGCGGAGAGCGGGGCATGGTAAAGGAGGCAAGACAGTCGATGCAGGGATATATTGCGATCAAAGGGACACGCAACGGCCTGCTTTTAACGCTCGAACCGGAAACACCGTTCAGCGACCTGCTCACGGCTCTCGCTGACCGGCTGGCCGAGGCCCCGGCGTTTTTTCGTGGGGCTTCACTGACTGTCGACACCAGCCGCCGCATGCTGCGCGTCAGCGAGCGTGTCCAGCTCGAAAACCTGCTCGCGCGCTATCAAATGTCGGTTGTGCCGATGGAACAGATGGCAGGCGCGCCGAAAAGCGGCGATCTCTCATTACCCCCCTTTGCCAGACCTGTCTCAACCGCTCCTCTGAGCGAGCGAGAACAGGTTTCCCATGAGCAGCGAGACCAGCGTGAGAGCGACGATACCCTCTTCGTGCGCCGCACGGTGCGTTCCGGTCAGGCCATTCGCCATGCCAGTAACGTCGTCGTGCTGGGCGATGTCAACCCGGGCGCGGAAATCATCGCCGCCGGCGATGTCATCGTCTGGGGCGTCTTACGCGGCATGGTTCACGCTGGCTTCCCCGATAACGAGAACGCTGTCGTCTGCTCACTGCAACTCTGTCCCGTCCAGTTGCGCATCGCACACCTGCTCTCGCGACCACCGGATGGCTTCGAGGTGCAGCCGCGCCCGGAGGTCGCGGCCATTCGCCAGGGGCAAATTGTCGTCGAGGCCTGGGTCAACGGGCGACCGCCGCGCAAGTAGCAGAAGAAGACTATTCGCGAATAGCACCCTGCGGGGAGTTGATTCGTGACAATACAGGAAAAAGGCAGTTTGCTCAGGATTGCCTGACGCCATATTTCTTTCGACCGCAGTTGAACTGAAGTTGTTCAATGGAGATGTGTATGGAGAGCCGCGTTATCACAATCACGTCGGGGAAGGGCGGAGTTGGCAAAACAACCACGACGGCAAATCTTGGCACGGCCCTTGCCATGCAGGGAAAAAAGGTTGTCGTCGTCGATTCCGATATCGGTCTGCGTAATCTCGATGCCGTTCTGGGCCTGGAAAATCGCATCGTCTACGATCTCGTAGACGTGGTCGAGGGGCAGTGCCGCCTGCGCCAGGCCCTGATTAAAGATAAACGCCTGCCGGAACTGTACCTGCTGCCCGCTGCGCAGACACGCGACAAAAACGCCATCAACAGCGTGCAAATGGAGCAGCTCTGCCAGCAACTGCGCCAGGAGTTTGACTACGTCATCATCGATTCGCCCGCCGGCATTGAGCAGGGATTCCGCAATGCCATCGTCGGCGCGGACGAAATCATCATCGTCGCCAATCCTGAAATGGCCTCGGTGCGCGATGCCGACCGCATCATCGGGCTGGTGGAGGCCGCCGGCAAACCGGAGCCGCGCCTGATCCTCAACCGCCTGCGCGCGGAAATGGTCAAACGTGGAGACATGATGGACGTGGCCGACGTAATAGAAGTGTTGGGCATCGATCTGCTGGGCATTGTCCCCGAAGACGAGTTCATCATCGTGGCAACCAATAAGGGCGAACCCGCCGTTTACGATAAGCGTTCGCGCGCCGGTCGGGCCTTTATCAATGCTGCCCAGCGTATCCTGGGCGAAGAAATTCCTCTGGAAGAGGTCGCGGAGGCCCCGACGCTGATGGAACGGCTGCGTCGCCTGATGGGGTTTGGTCCTGTCGTGGCCGAAAAGCGAGCGCGCTAGAAGGGCTTGCAGGCGAAAGGAGGCGGAGTTATGGGTTTCTTTGAGTTTGGTGGTCGCAAAAAAAAGCCAACTCCCGGCGAGATGGCTAAGGAGCGTCTGAAGGTGGCCCTCGTCCACGATCGCATTAAAGTCAGTCCCGAACTGCTCGAACTGATCAAAAGCGATCTGCTGGCCGTGATCTCGCGCCGTCTGGAAATCGACGAGCAACACGTCGAGGTGACAATGGCCCGCGAAGACCGCTGGGACAAACTGTTAGCCAACGTCCCGATCAAGCGCCAGAAAATCGCCTTCGAGTGGGATCCCCCGGCCCATACGACCGCCGGCGCCGTCCTGCGCGGCAAAGTGCAGGTCGAAGTGGAACGCGACGACCCCCGCAGATAAATAAAAAGAGAAGCGCAGCAAGGGAAGCTGCTCACCCGGAGCAGCTTCCCTTGCTGCGCTTCTCTTTTTGTCTATAGATATATTATCATTTACAGATAGAGATTGAAATACACAAATTAACCTATCGACATGTTAAGACTCAACAATAAGAAGAAACATTTCTTAACTGAACCTCTATCATTTCGTAACCCCATACCCACCCCGATCATGTAAGCTGTTCACAGGTAAACCCTTACCGCGATAGTGAAGTGCCGGTGTATGGACCCTGTGCTGTGCTGTGGGGTGGTTGATTGAGGAAACAGGAAGGACACGGACTGGATGCGTATACGAGCCGTTTGTGGCGGTTGTGCTGGTTGTGATGGAGGGCAAGATGGGAAAGGCAACAGGAACCGATGCGCTGCCGGTTGAGGTTAAGTGGAAGTGGCGATAGGAATAGTGGCGGAAAAGTCCCCGGTTGTGTTACCTGTTGAGCATGCGGACGTATACGTATTCAGGAATACGGAATTGCGGGTACGTGGTGTGTGGTATGGTGTGGTGTGGGGTGTAAGCGTTACCTGCGTTTCGGTGTGCCGTCCAGACGCCGGTACTTCAGTGTCGCGAAAGGGTTCATGTGAAGGCGTGAAGGTGATGAGTGAGGATAGGAAACAGTTCCAGGTTGTTTTGCCGCGCGCAAACGGGGTAAGCAGCGCCCTCTGGCCTGCCAGCGCCAGGCGTTGTCTTGCCACCAGCCGGGAGGCACAACGCCGTCGCTATATGATTGTCAACGGGAAAAAGTGGCTGCTCTTCGCGCCCTCTTTTTCGCTCCCGGCAGTGGTTATCGTTACCATGCTGACGAGCGCCGCCGTTGTGGCCGCGCTCTCCTGGCATCTCTGGTACCTGCTGGCGGTCGCGGCGTTGCTGCCGCTCGTCTTGCTCAATATGCAGGGGAAGGCTGATGCGCATTCCCTGCTCGCCAACCTGCGCAGGCCGGGGCGAG
>CADDYT010000110.1 GCA_902810755.1 Chloroflexota bacterium | reverse complement strand
TATAGTAGGGCCACCCCTGGCGGGTGGCCTGCATGGCTAGCCTGCACGCCTGGCCTGGGAGCGCGGCCTATCACAACAAAAACATTTATCATTATGGCTCAAGATTACCAGGAACAGGTCAAACGCCTCGTGCTGGACGAGGCGTCATTTGTGCGGCTCACCGCAAAGGGCAAGATACGCGAGGGCGTTTTACCCTGGCGACAGGTGATTGTGCGCCCGATTCTGCTCAAGGGCGAACAATTCCTGCAATTCTCCTACTTCACCGCGCGCCAGGATATCACCAGAAACTATCGAGGGGCCGAGGCCGGAGCAAAGCTGGACGAGCTGCTGGCCTTGCCCTTCACCAGCATTCGCGTGCAGACAACGGGCGAGGAAGTGGTGGTGCAGATCAAGAAAAATGGCTTCCCCCTCGTGCATCGCTCAACCATCGCGGCACAGGTAGAATCGGCGCTCGCTCACGACATCAGTAAAAACCTGCCGCTGCCCACCGGTAAGCCAGACACGTTCTTGCAGACCATCGGCGTAATGGATGAGCAGGGGAAAGTTTTTCCCGGTATGCAGGATAAGTTCTCCCAGGTCAACGAATTTTTGAAACTGCTGATTCACACAGGCGAACTGGAACGCTTCAAGAAGTCGTCGTCGCCAGTCAACATCCTCGACTGCGGCTGCGGCTCGGCCTACCTCTCGCTGGCAACCTACCACTACCTGCGCAACATTCTCGGCATCCCAACCCATCTTGAGGGCGTCGATGTCAACGGCGCGCTGATCGAGAAAGACAATGCGCACAGTGAGCAACTTGGCTTCACCGACGCCTGTTTCCGCCAGTCCACCATCATCGACTACCGGCCCATCGCCCGCCCCGATATCATCCTCGCCCTGCACGCCTGCGATACTGCCACTGACGAGGCCATTGCGCAGGGCATCCGCTCGCGCTCCCGCCTCATCCTCTGCGCCCCTTGCTGCCACCACCACCTCAACCAGCAATTGCAAACTGTCGCCCCCTTCGGCCCTGTTATGCAGCACGGCATCCTCAAACAGCGCCTGGCCGACATGCTCACCGACACCTTCCGCGCCCTCGCCCTGCGCATCATGGGCTACAAAACCGACGTCATCGAGTTCATCTCCCCCGAACACACCGACAAAAACCTCATGATCCGCGCCGTCAAACGTGAACAGGTCAGCAAAGAGCGCGCCAGATACGTGCAAGAATATCTCGAATTGAAACGCTTCTGGTCGGTGACGCCCTATATAGAGACGCTGCTGGGCGAAGAATTTACGAGATTGCTCGCGCAGGAACAAACGGCGGAGAGTTGAACACAATACAGCTGGTCACAGTTTCCATACCCGTGCATTGCTATACCCAACCTCAGTCGGGCGGTTATGAGGGTAGCCATCGGCGACGACACCGATCTTGCTGTGAGTGTAGCTGCTGTCGCTGATACTATCGACTTTCTGCCGGTCAGTATTATAGCATATCCTCACCTCTTCCTGCTCCACCCATCTACGCTCAATACTATTTCTTCCTTCTCGGAAACTGCGTCCGTTGCTGCCCACGTGACAGCGAACCCGCACCCCGCTTCCCCTTACCCGGTTTTGTCCCCTGCTTATTGCCACGACTCAACACAGCTTTCGCCTCTGACTCGTAGCCATGCGATATTAACCACTCGCGAGCCTGAGTATGCAGGTCGCTGAGCGTGGGACTGCCAGCTATCATCATCCACATGGCATACTCTGGATTCGCGGGCTGGCCAGGTTGCCATTGACCTTCGGCTATAAGAAATTCCTGCACCCGCTTCACGTCGAGCGTTCGCAGGACGCTGTCTAAACGCTGGCGGAAGTTTGCGTATTCAGTCATGAGTTTCCTCCTGTCGTTTGCACGCTTTTAGCGTCACGTATGAGATTTCCTGTATTTCATCCCCTGCCACTAGCTATTCTGGCTGTTTCCTCGCCTGGACTCTTGACTCTTGTGTTCGTAATGCGTACAATGCCAGCAACAAGCAGGCTGATAGAACATATCGCCACCTGTTTCAATAGAGAACTTTACATGATGAAAAGGTCTGGGAACCCGCTCGGGATGGAAAAAGAGGTATGCTTTGCAAAACAATCACGTGTATTCAGCGGCCTCGCTTATAGACGTTCTCAATCTGTTGAAGCAGTACCGACTCAGCGGGATACTGACCATTCGCAGAGTTTCAGACCCATTCAGGGAAGAGGTGCGCATTTCCGTTGAAAATGGGCAGCCTGTGCAAATACAGCGCGGATCGCGGCGCGAGGAGCAGGCGACCCCCACAGTTCTCTCCCGGCTGTATAACCAGGGCATGATTTATTTCACCTTCCAGGCCATCGAACCAACATTGCGACTTCCCGCGCCACAAACTCCTCCATCACCGAATGGAAGCGCGCCAGAGGCGTCTCGCGTAACACCTGATTTCTCCCCCACCGTCACACGCCCGCTTCCCAGAGTTTCGCCGGAGATGGTACGCGATCAGGCAGGGTTCTACAACACGCAGCATTCAGGCGAAGCGACCATGCTGCCCGGCACACCGACGCCTGGCATGCCAGCAACGAAGCATTCACCTGCTGAATATAGCAGTACGCTGCTCTTTGACGAACCCATCCCCAGGCTGGCGCTCGAAATGGCTATTGCATCACTCACCCCCACAGGACGAAATTACCCCATTGCGCAAATCCCGCGCTATGACCGCACCATCTACCTGCTGATCGATGGGCGGCGCACCATCGCCAACCTCGCGCATCTCACGAACCGCAGCGTCGAAGAGGTCTGCAACTCGCTCTACCGGCTCAAGCAGCAGGAGTTGATCGTGATTCGCCTCTAGTTGAGTATGCTGCGGTTCTTCGGTACCTGTTTTGAGAGAATCTGCCGCAGGAAAGGCACTTCGCGGCGCAGAATGACGATCTCCTCTTTCAGGCGTTGCAGCGTTGAGGTCAGCTCCAGAAAGTGTTGCTGCTGCTCCCGCTCCAGGTCCAGGAAGTAGGCGATAAAGTAGGAGAGAGCCTCCGGGTCGGACGGCAGCTCAGCCTTCACATCCTTCTCGTTCGCAGCCTTGAGCAACAGATCGATGTAGTCGGCGAACAGCGAGCGAGCCTGTTTATTCACAAACAGCAGGTCTTCGAGGGGTTCGCTGATATCTTCGTAAAATTCTACCAGACCGGAAAGATAGGGCTTTTTGCGATGCTGGCTGAGAATGCGGAAGCGATGCGTCCCCATAGCGATAATATTGAGACGGCCATCTTCCAGCCGGTCCAGATCGCGAATTTCGGCCATTGTGCCAATGGCATGAGGTTCTTCGCGCATAAATGTGCTTTCCGCCTGCACCAGCACCACGCCGAACTCAAGCTCCTGTCGCTGGCAATCAGCGATCATTTGCCGGTAGCGCGGCTCAAAGATGTGCAGGGGTAAGACCATGCCAGGAAAAAGCACGATATTTAAGGGGAACAGGGGTATTTCAATCGATTTTATTGACATGACTTTCCTCCTCTGGCAAAAAACCACCCCCACCGGGAGTAGAGATAGTCAGGACATCTCCGGCCTCTACATCGAAAGTGACTTTGCCGGGCAACTCCCGTATCGCCCCCGCATGTTCCAGAGTGTTGCGGCCCGGCGCGCCTGCTGCCCCACCGTACAATCCATACGGCGGACGCCTGCGGCGGTCGGTCAGCAGGGTCACGGTGGCGGGAACAAGGAACTGGATTTCGCGGCACAGTCCTTCGCCGCCATGATAGCGACCGGCCCCGCCGGAACCCCTGCGCAGGGCATAGCGGCGCACGCGCAGGGGCAGTTCCATCTCCAACGCTTCAACGGGCGTGTTGCGGGTGTTGCTCATATGGACATGCACGCCCGACAGCCCGTGCGCTCCCGGTCGCGCGCCCATGCCGCCGCCCATTGTTTCATAGTACGCAAATATTTTATCGCGCTCAGCGTCATAGCCGCCAAGCGTGAGGTTATTCATCGTTCCCTGCGAGGCCGCCGGTATCTGCTCCGGCGCAAGCTGCGTTAGCGCGCCAAATAACGTATCGACCACGCGCTGCGAGGTCTCCACATTGCCCGCTGCGACGGCGGCAGGCGCACGCGGGTTGAGCAATGTTCCCTGCGGCACAAAAATATGCACGGGTTCCAGGCAGCCCTGATTGGTCGGTACGCGCTCGCCAACCAGGCAGCGAATGGCATAGAGAACAGCGGAGACGGTGACGGCCTCCACCGCGTTGACACAGCCCGCGCTCTGCGGCGCGCTGCCGCTAAAATCGATGGCAATGCCGCCATCCTTCACTTGCATACGCACAGTAATGGGCAGAGCTTCGGCCCCCCAACCATCGTCATCCAGATAATCGGTAAATGTGACCTCACGTTCGGGCAAGAGCGAGAGCGCGGAACGGGTCAGTTGCGCGGAATAGTCCAGCAGGGCATCGACATGCGCCTGCACGGTGCGCGAGCCGTAGCGACTGATAATCTCGTGCAGGCGGCGCTCACCAACGCGCGCGGCGGCGATCTGCGCATCCATGTCGCCCTTACGCTCCCAGGGCGTGCGCACATTGCGATAGAAGAGCTGCAATAATTCCTCATTCACCACGCCGCGCTTCGCCAGCTTGAGCGGGGGAATAATCACGCCTTCCTGATAGAGTTCGCGCGACATAGGCATCGACCCCGGCGACATACCACCGATATCGGCGTGGTGGGCGCGGCTGGCGATGAAGCCGAACAGTTCGCCCGAACGTCCATCGGGGTCGTCGGCGATGAAGACGGGCGCGACCAGCGTGATATCCGGCAGGTGCGTCCC
Organism: Chloroflexota bacterium; assembly: GCA_902810755.1. The sequence continues at coordinate 16,307 of CADDYT010000110.1, read as the reverse complement.
GCCCAGATAGGGGTCGTTGAGAATGACGATATCGCCCGGCTCAAACGTGGCAAATTGCTCGATGGCGGCGCGCACAGAGGCGGGCATGGCCCCCAGATGAACAGGAATATGCTCGGCCTGGGCAATCAAACGCCCCTGCGCGTCGAAACAGGCACAGGAATAATCTTTGCGCTCCTTGATATTGGGCGAATACGCTGTTCTGCCCAGCGTCACGCCCATTTCTTCGGCAGCTGAGGCAAAGAGATGTTTGAAGATTTCGAGCGAGACGGGCGTGGGGTTGCCGCTGGTCACACCCGTTACTCCGGCGGCGGGCGTGATGAATTGCGCACCCACGTTTGTACCGGTGAAACGGGCGGCAATGTTGCCGTAGGCGTCGATCTGGGCCTCCCAGTCAGGGGGTAGCAGGATGGTACTGTCGCTCTGCACAATCAGGGCCGGGCCGACGATATGGTTGCCATGCCGCAAACGCTCGCGGTCATAGATACGGGCCGTGTGTTCACCCGTTGCAAAGATCATAGGTCGCTCGCCGAGCAGAGCATGGTCTGGTGACAGGCCATCATAGGGCGCGGCAGGCAAATCTGGCTGCGGCGGTTGCAGCACGGCCTTGATACGCACGGCCACAACCTGCACCGGTTGATCGGGATGGCTATGCCCATAGCGTTGTTCGTGCAATGTATGGAAACGAGCCAGCGTCTCAGCGAGATTTCCAGCATCCGGCGTGGTCAGTTCATAGGATTGGCCGACATAGCGCAGGTCGTAGAGGCGCTGGAACGAGACCTGGATGGCGTCTTGAGCGCCGAGGGCCTGCCGCTCGCGTTCCATATCGGCGCGGGCCTGCGCCTCTAATGGTTCAAATAGTGCTGCCAGCGCCGCCGTGTCGAGTTCCGGCGCGGACAGCATGACGGTCTGCACGTAGTCCTTGACAATGGGCGCAAGCAGCATCCCCAGCGCGGAAAGCACACCGGGGTAGCGCGGGATGAAGACGCGCGGGATGTGCAGGCTTTCCGCCAGTTCGCAGGCGTGCAACGGGCCAGCGCCGCCGAAGGGCAGCAAGGTAAAGAGGCGCGGATCATAGCCCTGCTCCAGCGAGACCTGGCGCAGCGCGCGCTCCATGCTGGCATTGACCACGCGAATCACGCCCAGAGCCGCCTCCTGCACGCTCACGCCCATACGCTGCGCCAGTTGCTCCATGCGTTCCTGCGCACGTTCAGGATAGAGCGGGAAGCGACCACCGAGGAAATGCGCGGCGTCGATACGCCCCAGCACGAGGTTGGCATCGGTCACAGTCAGCTCGTCGCCCACGCCGTAGCAGGCAGGGCCAGGCACAGCCCCGGCAGATTCGGGGCCAACGGTGAGCGCGTTGCCCTCGTCGAGCCGCACGATAGAGCCGCCGCCCGCGCCAACGGTATGAATGGCGACGGTAGGCACGCTGACCGGGCAACCGGCCACGCTGGCCTCGGTGGTTTCAGGAATGACGCCGGGGCAGAGCGCGACATCCGTCGAGGTGCCACCCATGTCCAGCGTGATGATCTGCTCATGGCCCGCCAGCTTCGCGATATGGTACGCGCCGATCACGCCGCCCGCCGGGCCGCTCAAAACCGTGCGTACCGGCTCCTCCGCCGCGACCCCGGCGGAGATGCTGCCGCCGGACGACTGCATAATGCGCAACGGGCCATTGACGCGCTCCTGCACATTGCGCAGGTAGCGGGCCATCAGCGGCTGCACGTAGGCGTTGACGGCAACGGTGCTGGTGCGTTCGTATTCGCGAAACTGCGGCAAAATTTCGCTGGACAGCGAGAGATACACATCGGGAAAGCGATCCCGTAGTAAGGCAGCCAGCGCCTGCTCGTGCGCCGGATTGCGGAAGGCATAGAGCAGGGAAACAGCGATACTCTCTGGCGCACAGTCGGCCAATTGTTGCAACAATTGCTTCAATACTTCATCTGTGGGCGCTTGCAGCACATTGCCATGATAGTCGAGCCGCTCGGCCAGTTCAAAGCGGCGCTCGCGAGGAATGAGCGCGGGCGGGCGCTGCTGCATCAGGTCATAGAGCGCGGGGCGATTCTGCCGCCCGATCTCCAGCACATCAGCAAAGCCCCGCGTCGTCACCAGCGCTGCCCGCGCGCCCTTGCGCTCCAGCAGCGCGTTGGTGGCAACCGTCGTGCCGTGAATCACTACGCTCCCCGGCTCCGCCTGCAGCGCCTGCAAGCCTGCTAGCAAGCCCTGCGACGGGTCGCGTGGCGTACTCGGCACCTTGTAGATACGCAACTGCGCCCCATCCCGCGATGGCACATACTCGACGATATCGGTAAATGTCCCCCCGATATCGACGCCAATCATTCCCGCCACGAGTGCGCGCCCCTGATCTTGCTGCATACTTCCCCTGTCTGGTTGGTAAAATACAACTCCCTACTCTCTATAGCTTACCGAAAAATAACGCTCCCTGCAATAAGCCATGCCTTCACTCCCATAGATAAAGCAGCATCTCGCAACACAGCAGCACATAGACCTTATCATAGTTCATCAATTGTTGATAACAAGCCTTACCCTCTTGCCAGAAGGCCATTTTGTTGTTCTAGCCGATCAATTAGACCAGGGCAAACTATTCACTGCTTTAGATGAAGGGGCGATAGGCTATCTTTTAGAAAATACCTGGAGTCAATCACTTTTCCTTATCCTGCAAATTGCTCAGAAAGAGGGCGAACATGCATTCCTTCTCGATCCAGCAATAACGCCATTACTGCTTGACCGTGCCAGAAACAGCATGAACTCATCTACCCCTATAGACACACTGACCGCCCGCGAACGAGATGTCTTTTTGCTTTTGCGCAAAGGATGTACAGATGCCGAAATCGCAAAAGAGCTTTGTATTACACAGCCCACCGTCAGGTTGCATGTTGCTAGCATTGTGCGTAAACTACGGGTGACAAGAAGGCAGATAAAATACCTTCATCTCTCTGACGACGATGCTTAGGCAGCACATCTCAACAAAATCTCCACAAAATATCATCAGTTGTTGATGGTATTTCGAAGAGTGTATTGGTTATACTTTTGTTGGGAACGATGAGAGTGCTGATTATGTCAGCCTTTTTCATAGGTCAGTGAAGTTGTACTTGTAGCGAAGTGTTTATATGGCAACCACATACCACTCCCTGAGAAAGGATGTGATGCTCTTGTACACTATGGGTTTGGTGAAATGAGAGATGGCTGGCTCTACGAGATTCCTGATAGCAGTGGCATTCCCACGCGCCTCGTCATAAAAATTGATGGCAATGCCTTTAACGAGTTCTGGTGCCAGATTCTTTGTCGCCAGTAATATATCTCCTCACCAGTTCGCGGCGCGACATCCAGACTTCCTGGGGGTAGGTGCCGTAGGTGGTGCCTTGCAGGAGACGCTGCAGGCCCTGTTCGTGGTAGAGGACGAGCAGGCCGGTCAGGAAGATGCGGTCGAACCAGGCGAGCAGGGTGAAGGGGCGTTCGCGCAGGGTGAAACCGAGGCGCGTGGCCCCGCGATAGAGCAGCGAGACGCCGTAGATGACCTGGATGTGCGCAGGGAAATCCGGCTGCTGCGTCCAGCGGGCGAGGGCAGCCATATCTTCGGCGATCATGCGCAGTAGATCGAAAGGCCCGGCATGGGCAGCGGCCTCCATGAGGTGCCGGTTACTGAAATGCAGTTCGAGAACGGGGTCGCCATCGTTGACGTGCGTGCCGTCGGGCAGGTCGATTGGCCGACCGTGATAGCGGGTGAAACGGGCTTCCAGCAGGTGATTTGGCGCGTCAGGGACGGGCTTCACGTGCCAGAGGGCCAGAGTGAAACGTTCCCAGAAGGGCCAGAAGTGCATGAAGCCGCGCGCCCTGCCTGCCCGCGTTTGAAAGGCCAGTCTCCACAATGGGGCCGGTGAGCGCCGACGACGCTGGCGGCGCGCCTGGGTCGGCTGGGCGGAGACAGGTGTATCTTCTGAGCGGGTCACGTTCTCCTGTGTCTGCGTTGCCGGGACAGAGGAGCCAGCGGGCATCACATCTTGAGCCTGTGCCCGCCGCGCTCGCTGCTCACGGAAGAGCAGAATGAAGAAGGCTCCGAGCAGCAGGAAGAGGGAGGCAATGGCGAAGACCAGCCGGTAGCCCGGCGCGGTCTGCCCGAAGATATTGCTGGCGAGAGCGATCACCGAGCCGCCCAGTACGGGGGCGACGATGGCCGGCAGCGTCGATGAGGCGCTCCACAGGCCCATGTCTTTGCCAACGGTACTCAGCGACGGCATGGCATCGATGGCAAGCGCCCAGTCCACGCTGATGTAGGCGCCGTAGCCCAGGCCGAACAGCACGCCGAGCGGCCAGAGCGGGATGTTGCCGGGAAAGACGACGAAGGTGAGCGCGGCAATCGCCATGAAGATGGTCGCCACGCAGACAACAGGCGTGCGGCGTATATGGTCTGAGAGGAGGCCCAGGAAAAAGGCGCTGAAGACGGCTCCGATTAGCGCCAGCACGGCTACGACGGCGGTGGCCTGCACAAAATTGGCGGCATGAGCCACGTCGGCAAAGTAATATTCGATAAAGGTCATGAACAGGGCAAGGCCCATCATGACGGAGAAGCGTGTGAGGAAAACCAGCGTGAAATTGAAATTGTGCCAGGGTTCGAGCCAGTTGTGCCTGACCCAGCGGCGAAAACGCACTCTCCGGCTCTCCTGCATGGGTCGCTGCACCATTTCCGGTACGTATGGCACCTCGTGGACGCCAATAACTGTAACCAGCACACCGAGCAGCATGCCAAGCGCAGTCAGGGTATAGTAGATGCTGGCCCCGTGATGAATGAGGGCAGGAGCGGTGGAACTGAGGCTGATTGCCCCCAGGAGCAGGGCCGCGAGACCGAGACTACTCACATTGCCCAGAATGGTCATCAAGCCCATGTAGCCGGAGGCCGCGCCGCGCTGATCCGGCGGCACGAGGTCGGGCAGCAGGCCCTGATAGGCCGCCGTGACGATATTGTTGCCGAGTTGATAGATAGCAAGCGCCAGCACGAAAAAGACGATGGTGCTGGCCGAGCCAAGCATGAGCGCGCTAAAGAGCAGCAGAATCGCACCCACCAGAATATAGGGACGGCGACGCCCCAGAGAGCCGGTGGTATGATCGGAGAGCAGGCCGATAATCGGCGGAATTACCAGACTCAACAGCGCACCCATCGTCGCCAGCCAGCCCAGAAAGGTCGCCTGCTGCGCATTACCTACCGCGCCGGGACTGACAAAGAGCAAAATCTGTGTGGGAATGACAATCGAAAGCAGAGCGGCAGACTGAAAGTTCAAAGAAAACCATAAAAAACTGAGGGTCAGTTGCTCACGCACCGGCAGCCGGTGTGGGTGAGTATCATGAATATCCATCATAAGCACGTTTCCCACTATGAAGGTACAAGGGCCGAACCAGAATCTCTAATTATAGTATGCTTCATTTAGCATAGTATTGCAAGTTAGCGAGCGTGGTAGTGGGCGTGTTCGTGCGCGTGGTCGGGCCAGTGCTGGTGGACATGGCTGTGCTTCTGACCGGGCGGCGGCAATTCCCCCGGCTGGTGGGCATGCGTCCCGCCGACATGGTGAGGGTGATCGTGGCCGCGCCAGAGGTTCTGTGGATTGTAGTTGAGGACGAGCAGGCTCTCGCCGTGATGCCAGCGCGCGCGGAAGATGTCATAATTTTTCTTGCTCTTCGTCGCGCGCTCCTCCTCGCTCAGGCTGAACCATTCGCGGTGCGGGTGCTTTTCGATGCAGTCGGCCACCTGGGGCGCGACCAGCGCGCGATAACCGGCGGCCTTGAAAAAGAAACTGAAATGCACGTCGGCCAGGCGATAGAAGCGGAATTTCTCGTCGATCCAGCCGACTTCGGGCAGCAGCTTGCGCCGGAAGGCCATCAGATAGCCTTCGATAGCATCGACGTCGGGACTCTCGCCGGGCCAGTTGAAGACCGGCTCGTAGAACTCGCGCAGGTCTTCCGTGACCAGTCCATATGGCCCCACGACCCCAATGTTGCGGTCGGCCAGCACGCTGGCGAGCGGCCCCCAGATATCGTCTTTGACCTCAATCGAGGTATCCAGCAAGATGATATAGTGGCCGCGACTGGCGCGCATGGTGGCATTGCGCCCGGCAGCAAAACCCAGATTGTGGTCGGCGAACAGCACCTGCAGGCCAACGGGCTGCCCATGCTCGCCGATGAGATCGCCGCCGCGCGCCAACTGCTGGAGATACGGCAACGTCTCGTCGGTCGAACCGTTATCGAGAATGACCAGTTCGATATCGCGGTGGTCGCTGTGACGACAGATGCTCTGGATGCAGCGTTCCAGGTCTTCGCGGTTGTTGTGCGCCAGCAAATTGACGGAGAACTCGTAGTAATCGGGCGTGTGTGTGTGGTCGGGGGCGTCCTGAGAACTGGAAATGACGAGAAATTCTTCTTCCGGCCTGCGTGGCAGCACCAGAGAACCGCGCGCCGTGTCACGCACCTCGTATCCGGCGCCGCGCAGTTGCTCGCGTACTTTGTCAGCCTGCGCGTAATCGCGCCGGGCGCGCAGCGTCTCGCGCTCACGCACCTGTTGCGCAATGGCGGCAGGCACCGCTTCAAGATAGACCTGCGGGTCGCCGCGCCGCTGCGGGCGGTCACTGAGCAGGTAGCCCTTGAGGTCAAAGCCGAGAATGCGGTCAAAGTCGAGCAGCAGGCGCAGCTTTGTCGTGGCGTCGTCTTCGCGCGAGCGCAGCAAGGCCCAGACAACCGACATGGCACGCGGCATGTTCAGATCGTTCTCTACCTTCTCCAGAAAAGCGTCGCGCCAGCGATTTGCGCCGATCGGTTCGTCCGAGAGAACCTCTGCCTGATCGGCCTCGGTGAAAAGCTGGTAGGCGCGGTCGCGCAGGCGATCGAGGGCGGTTTGCGCGGCCTGCAGGGCGCGGAAGGTGAAGTTCAGGCGCGTGCGATAGAGGGCGGTCGTGTAGAAGTAGCGCAGGGCCATCGGGTCGAAGCCGCGCGCCTCAATTTCGGAGCAGGTGTAGGCGTTGCCGGTCGATTTCGCCATCTTCTGCCCATCGGCCAGCAGATGCTGGGCGTGAACCCAGTAATTGACGAACGGCTGGCCGGTAAACGCCTCGCTCTGGGCCATCTCGCCCTCATGATGGGGGAAGATGTTGTCGACGCCGCCGGTATGCAGGTCGAAGTGCTGGCCCAGGTACTTCATCGACATGGCGCTACACTCGATATGCCAGCCGGGGAAGCCGAGACCCCAGGGGCTTTCCCAGGCCATCTCGCGCCCAGGCTCCGCCCGCTTCCACAGCAGAAAATCCTCCGGGTTGCGCCGGTCAACCGCCAGGGGATCGCGCACACCCGCCAGCATATTCTCTAGCTGGTTGCCCGAAAGCCTGCCGTAGGCCGGGAAACGCCGCGTGTCGAAGTAGACATTGCCGTTGATTTCATACGCAAATCCCTTTTCAAGCAGCCCGGCAACGATGGCAAGCATTTCGGGAATATGTTGCGTGGCGCGCGGGAAGATATGCGCGGGCAGGATATTCAGTTTCGCCTCGTCTTCATGAAAGGCTGCCGTGTAAAACTCGGCGATCTGTGCCGAAGTCTTGCCCTCTTTGCGCGCCTGAGCAATCAGCTTATCCTCGCCGCGATCCAGCATCTCCTGCCGCATATGACCAACATCGGTAATATTTTTGACGTGCAGCACCTCGAAGCCGCGATACTCAAAGGCGCGGCGCAGCCAGTCGGCCATCGTGAAGGTGCGCAGGTTGCCAATGTGAATAAAGCGATAGACCGTCGGCCCGCACGAATACATCTTGATTTTATTCGCCTCTAACGGCACAATCTCTTCGACTTCATGCGTCAGCGTATTATAGATTCTCATGACAAACCCCTGCATTTCTCAGGCACCGCAGGTCACGGTATTCCAATCTGAACAGACATTCCACAGATCATATGGTACGAGCGAAAAAACACCTTTGTCAAGAAGCGAATGGCTGAAAATAGTTGTCAGATTCTGCTACACATGATACGCTAGCAGAAGCTTGATGGATGTCTGATTTCAGAGAAGGTGGCAATGATTCGGTTCAACTCGCAATGGCTGCTCTGGCTGGTGTTCGCGCTTTCGCTGGCGCTGTTCGCGTACAACGCCTTCACCGGCCATAAACCGACGCAGCAACTGGTGATGATTCAACTGCTGGGCATCGGCTGCGGCCTGATTGCCATGATGCGCAGGCGCAGGAAGAACTAACGCCGCCCATAGCGGGCAAGCAACTGACGGTACTCATCGTCCAGGCGGTGTTCCTGGACGAGAGTATTGATCTCTTCCTTCAGCCGCTCATGTGCCGGATGTCCTTCCCGCCGGTCAAGAACGAGAGCTTGCACCAGGTAGTCAAGCGCATTGTGATACTGTTCCAGCATGAGGGCCAGCTTGCCCAGGCGGCGCAAAGTAGCCGCCTGCTCGCCAGGGGTATGCAATTCCCTGGCAATATCTAAGGCTTGCCGATAATAGTCCAGGGCCTCGTTCAACAGACGCTTCTCCTTCGCAACATCACCCAGGCCGCGCAGCGCGCGTCCTTCGATGGGGCGCGCCTCCTTCTCGCGGGCAATCGAGAGCGCCTCATCATACTGCCTCTGCCCGTCCAGATAGTCGCCCTTCGCGACAGAAATCGCCCCCAGCGAGACCAGGACTCGCGCGCGGGCAATGCGATCACCCAGGTCATGAAAGAGAGCAAGGGCATTCTCGTAGTAACTGCGCGCCTCGTCGTATTTCTGCTGCTGGCGCGCAATATCGCCCATAATGCGCAAAGCCCAGCCTTCACCACGTCGCACATGTTGCTCGTGGAAGATGGTAATGGCCTCCCTGCACGTTCGCTCCGCCTGTTCATATTTACCCTGATTCCCGGCGATGAAGGCCATATCGGCAAGCACCCAGGCCTGGCGGAAGAGCAGGCCCAGCATGTTGAAGCGGCGCAGGGCATCCTCATCATCGTCCAACGCTTTCGTATATGATCCCAGAGCCTCATAGACCGTCGCGCGGTTGCGCAGCGCCCAGGCGTAGCCTTCTTCGTCGACAGGGGCCTTGCCAAAGTTGGTGAGCGCCTGCTCAAAGTAGTCCAGCGCCTCCTGATACCGTCCATAGCCGCGCGCCACTTCGCCCAGCGTAATCTGCATCCACGCCTCACCGTTGCTGTCACCCGCCTCACGAAAGAGGACGCTGGCCTCCCCGGCATATTCGCCAGCCTGCCGGTAATGACCTTGCTCCCGCTTCAACAGGGCCAGCTCATAAAGCGCCCAGCCTGCTTCGTCGCGCTCCTGCTGCTCACGGTGCAGGTCCAGGCTGCGCTTCAGGTATGGTTCCGCATCGGAATAGCGCCCCAGCAGGCGCAGCACCGCCCCCAGACAGCACAGAATTTGTCCCTCGCCCGTCTTATCGCCCAGTTGCACGGCATATTCTTCGGCGCGGCGCAACATCGCCCGCAATTCCGCCGCATGCCCTCGCCCGGCTAAGGCCCAGGACGCGCGCATCGCCAGATGAACCGCCGTCTGTAGATCATGCCTTTCGCCCGCCCCCTCCAGGTGTTCAAACGCGGCGAACCATTCAGCCGGGCTGGGCTGTGGCAGGCTGCTGTAGTACGAAGCCATTTGCCGGTGGACGCGGCGGCGTTCCTCTTCTGAGAGATAGGAAAACGCGAAGTGGCGCACCTGCGGGTGAATGGTGTAGACGCGCCCGTCGAACTGGATAAACGAAGAGTCGAGCAGTTCCTTGCGGGCCTCCGACCAGTGTTTCACCAGTTCTTCAGGCAGAGCAATACCAGCCGAACGCACAACGCCCTGTAGCTCGGAACCCGTGCGCTCATCATCCAGCAAATGTTCGCGTTCCAGCCGCACCGCGGCTCGCTGCGTCGCCTGCGTTTTCGGGTCGACCAGCATGACAATCTGCTGGCTGCTGAACGGTAATTTGAAAGCTGAAAGGTAGGAGAGCAGCAGGCGCGCGGGTAACGTCAAACGCTGATAGGCCACTTCCAGCGCGGCCCATATACCGGGCAGCGGAGTCTCGCGCAGTTCGCTACACACCTCCTCAAGCGAGCGTGTGGCCGCCTCCGGGGTATAGACCCGCCCACCAATGGTGCGGGCCATACCAAAGATCAATTCCGCGCCAAGCGGGTAGCCATCGAGCTGGGTGCAGATATCCTGCAAAATGGCCTGCTGCTTGCTGTCGTCCAGGTGAATACGCTCATGCAAACCGCTCTCCCTGGCAAGTTCCTCGAACAGTTTGAGCAGGTCCGCATTCTCCATCTTCCCCACACTGTATTCATACCAGCGACAATTCGTACCCACCTGCACTGCCGCCATTGTCGCAGGATTGGTCTGCGACGTGAGTAACACGACGACGTGGCGGGGCAGCGCGCAGAGGAAACGATGCCACGAACTCACCTCCGCCGGTTCCTTCACCTCCTCGAAGCCATCCAGGAGAAGCAGGCAGGAGAAGTCACGATCGGCCAGGGATTGGAAGGCATTGAGGATCAGGCGGCTGCGGGCAACGGGACTCGCCGCCTGTACCGCCTTCGCGGACATATGGAGCGCATGGGCAATCTCGATCAATGCCTCCCCGAATGGCTTTCCACCCTGCAAGGAGACGCCGATCACTCCTCCGGGAAACTTCTCCTGACAGCGCAGGGCCGCTTCCCGCGCCAGCGTACTCTTGCCGATGCCCGTCGGGCCGGTGAGCGCGATACGGTACATGCCAGGATGGAGTCTGGCATTGCCGCCAGAGCCGTTGGCCGCTTCATCCTGCCCGGTGGCGGCAGCCAGCAAGGCTTCCAGGTCGCGTAGTTCACGCTCGCGCCCGACAAATGTCGTCGGGCCACCAAGATGAGCAAGGGGTTGATCGTGTTCTTCAGGACGCTGCTGATCGGCCAGCAAGGCCACCGGGGCCACATGCTCCTGGTTGCTGTGTCGATAGAGAACAGGAATAAACCAGCTCTGGTGCATTGGCAGCATGGCCTGACGCGCGCGCGCCAGCGCCTCCTCCAGCGTGCGCCCCTGAGCCAGCGATTCATAAAAATGGAACATGAAGGTTGGGCTGAGGTCGTCCTGCAAGGAGTAGGGCATAGCGACCACCGCTGGAACCTGGGCCTGTACAAGAGCCGTCGCCAGTGTGGTATCAGAACTCACTTTGTGGTGATGATTCGCCCCGCCCTCCGCAACAATTTCATCGCTCAGCAGAGCCGTCTCGCAGGCAGAGAAGACCGCCAGGCGCACGTCACTGGTCAGAAAGAGATTGCGCAGCGTTTCGGTGTCAATATAGCGGTTCTTGCCGTTGTCATCACAGAAGCAGAGGTGCGTCTGCGCCTTGACCCGACCGAGCGAGACCCCGCACACCTCACAGCGGCGCGCGCTGGCCCCGTTGAGCCTGCGACAATCTTCATCGGGGCAGAGACGCCCGAACGCCCCGTGTCCATCAAAATGGACAACATAGCAGGGAATCACCATCTCGCTGTCATCCAGCACCCCGGCCCCCCCGTAGGAATTGAGGTAACTGACCATTTGATCAAACGTGACCTGCTGCAAACAATCCAGGAAGATCTGACCGCTTTCGCGCAAATCGAAAAGCGCGCGCTCCAGAGCCTGAAAACTGCGCGTCGTTTCCAGTTCAGGCAGGTCACAGGGCGAGGCGCTCATATAGAGGATACGAAACGGCGTGTGTACCGGCAATTCGTTCGGTAGCGGGCTATCCGGGGAAAAAATGGCGCGGGTCAGCGTGAAGATACCCGAACCGATGAGGGGATGCTCGCCATTATGCAGCAGTTCCCAGGGATAGCGCACAAACTCCGCGCATTCGGGCGTAAAGGAGAGGGTCAGGGCCACCGTGCCGCGCCGGTGCAGGGTGCGCTGGATGACACTGCGCAGCACCGCCTGCACCGACATCTCCGCGGAATCGCGTCGACTGGCGCCAGCTGCTTCCACGCTATTGGTGCCACAGAGCGCCCTGAAAAGCGTTTGCCCGATGTCGCGCAGGTCACGGACGTTCTCTTCCTGCCCATCAAGCCTTCTCTCTAATTGCCTGAGTTTTCTCCCCTGATAGGGCGGTTGAAAGGTACCGCTTACCGTCCGCCCTGACCAGCTTTCTTTCGCCTGTACCTCATACGTGCCGTCTTCACGTTTGCGAAACAAGAGGTTGAGTGTTTCTCCCATGTATTTTCTTCATCCCTGTACAGTTTCCGGCAGATATACCCTTACCAGCACAGCATGCAGTATATCCTTGCCGCGCCGCAAATACTCTTTAGCGCGGCAGAGTACCTGTTTTCAAGTATATCATATCTCTTGTGTTACAGGGAATTGTTAGCATGAGCGGGTTTTCCTGTTGAAAACCTACTCGCCCCAGAGCAACTCAACCTTGCCAAAGCGAACCGTATCACCAACCTGCACGCCCGCCTCTTCCAGCGCCTGTGTCACGCCCATCTTCTCCAGGGTGGTCTGCAGGCGGTTCATGCTCTCCTCGTTTTCGAGATCGGTCATATTGACGACGCGCTCGACCCGCTTGCCGCGCACCACAAACACACCATTTTCCTTCGTGACGGTGAAAGCCTCCACCGGCTGCGGGCGCAGCACGGGGCCGCCTCCCTCGACGAGAGCCTCCTCAGTGGCGCGTTCGGCCTCCTGCTGCTTGATCTCTTGCAGCCGCGCGCCTGTATACTGTATCAATTCGGCAATGCCCTCTCGCGTGGCGGCGGAGACGCCAAAAACGGGATAGCCGGCTGCCTCGGCCTTTGCCTTGAAGGCGGGCCAGCGTTCCCGCGACTCCTGCAGGTCCATCTTGCTCATAACGGCGATCTGCGGACGTTCCGCCAGTTGCTCATCATATTCGCGCAGTTCACGGTTGATGGCCAGAAATTCCTCCCAGGGGTCGCGTTCAAGCGTTGAGCCATCCACAAGGTGAATAAGCAGGCGCGTGCGCTGGATGTGACGCAGGAATTCGTGGCCGAGACCCACACCCTGTGCCGCGCCCTCGATGAGGCCGGGAAGATCGGCCATAACAAAACTGTAATCGTCTCCACTGCCGGGGACACCGATGGCAACAACGCCCAGATTAGGTTCAAGGGTGGTGAAAGGATAATCGGCGATCCTGGGCCGGGCGGCGGAAACAACGGAGAGCAGGGTAGATTTGCCCGCGTTGGGATAGCCCACCAGGCCGACATCGGCAATCAGGCGCAATTCAAGGAGCAACCAGCGTTCTTCGCCGGGTTCGCCCTTCTGCGCCTCCGTCGGCGCCTGGTGTGTGGCTGTCGCGAAATGGACATTGCCCAGTCCGCCGCGCCCGCCGCGTGCCACCATCACTCGCTGCCCGTTTTCCACGAGGTCGGCAATCAACTCATTTGTCTCGGCATCGCGCACAATCGTGCCAACCGGCACTTCCAGCACAATGTCTTCACCCTTCGCGCCATGCATTTTCTGCCGCATGCCGTGGCCGCCTGCCCCCGCCTTAAACTGCTGGCGATAGCGGTAATCAATCAAGGTATTCATATTATTGGAAGCCTGCATATAGATGCTGCCTCCCCTGCCACCATCGCCGCCATCAGGCCCGCCATTGGGGATATAGCGTTCCCTCCTGAAATGCCGCGAGCCATTGCCACCCGCGCCCGCCTGCACAAAGATTTTCGCTTGATCGTAAAACATTGTCCGTCCCTGACCTCTTCGAGGTAATGATGATTAAAGAATCTGTTACCTTCTCCGGTAATATCACTGTCTGAAGTACCCCTATGGTAACAGAGAATCAAGGAAAATACAACGCACAACACGGGGAGCCAGCCTGCGACAAGTTGCAGGCTGGCTCCCACTTCCCCCCCACTCCCTCTACGTACCCATCCCCATGTAAGAAACTTAAAGCGAGGGTCGTCAGGATGGAGTTCCAGGGCGACCACCAGGGGTCACCCCAGAGGCGTTAACTTAAGCCCGTGCGAAGGCCGCCGCAGGCAGTATGGCGAATGTTGTGGAAATTCCCAGACAGTGAGCGTGGCTCAGGGGAATTTCCACAGACAGTGAGATACTGCCCCACCCGCCAGGGGTGGCCCCAGAGGCGTTCACGTAAGCCCGTGCCAACGCCGGGCAGGCCAGCCGCCAGGGGTGGCCCCAGAGGCGTTCACTTAAGCCCGTGCCAACGCCGGGCAGGCCAGCCGCCAGGGGTGGCCCTACTATAGACGCAGCTCCACAGGCGGCACGACCGCCTCGTATATAGTAGGGCCACCCCTGGCGGCTGGCCTGCGGCGGCCTGAAGTGAACGCCTCTGGGGGTCACCCTTGCCCTCGTCAGGTAGCTCAATACAGGTGAACCGCGCTGTAAAACTTCCCCTACCCCGCTATGTGATCCTCTACTTTTACTACGCCCGTTCGACAGGTTATACAGGCATTCACACGTAGCGGGCATACATTCGGTTTCATCTACACAGTCTACGAACCACCAGGCGACGTACCGTTCACACTCCACGTACCTGCTCCGCCCACATTCGAGTTGCAATGGCCCGTCGCATCAAGGCTACAATACTGGCCACTCATAGTACCCGACTGGATATAACCCCAGAAGAAGAGGGGCGCGTTGCCCTTATAGCTCTGGACAGTAAACTGAATGTACTTGCCGGTTGTCACATTGCCGGTAAAACCATTGCTGCCCTGTAAAGGCTGATTGACGGTGAAGTAGCCGCTGATGTTTCCTCCGTTTTGCCGGATAGACAGTGCCATCGTGGAATAGATATTCGCCGTCGTGTTGTGAATACTGCCACTGTACTGGCCTGCCACATCGGGATATGTGGCAGGAACAGGAGTCGGCGTCGGTGGCGGCGATGTCGGCGCAGGCGTCGGCCCTCTCGTGGGGACAGCCGCCGGAACTGAGGTTGGTGTCGGAGTCGGCGATGGTTTCTTTGTAGGAGTTGCCGTAGGACTTGCTTCAGGCGCAGATGTGGGCGACACATGCGTTATCGTGGGAGAGGTCACATGATGTGCAACCGGTGAAGTGCTTGCCGGATGGCTCGCCAGGAACGCCCAGAGGCTCGTGCCACCGCCCAGACCCACGAGAAGGGCCAGCAACACCAGCAAGAGCGGGAGCAAATTTCCCCGGCGCCTGCCCGTATGCTGCGGAACGACAGCAGCCGCACCTGCAGCAAAACGATTGCCCGGCTGGCGGGGCCTGGTCGTTCTCTCTTCTATTGGCCTTTCCGACTCTGAGGCCATAGCTGCTACACCCACATTCGCCGCCTCTGGATATGTTGTGTCACCCCCTGTCCTTCCCCTCCCGGTATGTGTAACAACCAGAGTTGGGGATTGTCGTATCGGTCGGGCGTTTAGCGCCTGCCAGAACTGCTCAATCGATGGGAAACGATTCTCGCTATTGATATCCATCGCTCGTTGAATAGCTTCAGAGATATGGCGGGGAATAGTGGGGACCAGCGTATGCACGGGTTTCAACGGGTCTTTGTCGTTAGAACTCAGGGCCGTCATGCGGGTGAAGGCATCGACGGGAACCTCGCCGGTGAGCAGGGTATAGAGCGTTGCGCCGAGACCGTAGATATCGGTACGTATGCTGGTACCCCTGCTGTATTGTTCTGGCGCTCCATAGCCGGGCGAGGCGCGGCGAACAGCAGTCGTCGTCGCTTCGGGATTATAGGGCTTGGCGATACCGAAATCGACCAGCACAGGCTCATCTCCCATAGGAGGAACGATGATATTGGCAGGTTTGATATCGCGGTGCAGGATAGGCGGATGCTGATTGTGCAGGTAACTTAGCGCATCCATAATCGGAGCCATGATGTGCAGTACCTCAGCAATGGGGAAACGTTTATCCGCTTGCTCTTGCCGTAGATGCTCAAGGTTCGACCCGGCAACATAATCCATCAGCAGGTAGACGCGCTTCTCCTGCTCATTCTCGAATACGCGATAGACACGCGGCAGAGAAGGATGATCGAGTTGCTTGAGCAATTCGCCTTCAAATAGAAAACGCTTGCGGTCCCGCTTACTCGGATCAATAATCTCCTTCATGGCAAACAGGTTGCTTCTCACACGCATATCTCTTACCAGATAGACAGCGCCGAAACCGCCTTTTCCCAGAAGGTCTTCCACGATATACCGATTTTGAATGATTGTCCCTGCTGTGAGGGTTGTTTGTATCTCTTGCACCCTTCACCTCGGCTATTTTGATGTCTTAGAGTATTTATTGATGTGTTAGCAGGAGAAATCCCTACACGAGAGAAGATAATCGTATATCTTCATTTAATAACATCAACAAAACGCATTCCTGCATTTATTCCCAGGACATCTATTATAGCA
>CADDYT010000109.1 GCA_902810755.1 Chloroflexota bacterium | reverse complement strand
TTAGCGCATGTGGGGTTGTGGGCTACAGATGTGGCCGCCCTCGCGCATTTTTACCGGCACGTGCTGGGATTTGATCTCCGTTCGACCGCCAATGGCGGCCTGAAGGCGGACGTTGAGCTGGAGCAGGCCAACGCCTTTTTATCGGTGGGAGAAGAATATCATTCGCTCGCCCTTTTCAGCGATACCCGGCCTCACCAGGGCAATGGGCGCGGCGCCTTTGCGCAGACGCGATTGCATCATCTGGCCTTTGAGGTTGATACCGATGCCGAACTGGCCGCGCTGGCCGCTCGCCTCAGCCTCTCCGGCATCGAAGTGACGCTGGATACGCGCGATGGCGACCCCGACCTCGGCGATACCCTCTGGTTCAGCGATCCCGATGGCAACCGTATCGAGATTTCGGTGACGCCCGAAGAGTCTTTTGCTCATGCCCCGGTGGTGACGCAGCGGCGCGCCCGCATTCGCCCGCATGGTATCCAGCACGTCGCCCTCTCCACCCCGCACCTGGAAGCCATGGTCGAATTCTATACCGAATCGCTCGGCTTCGACATCTCCGACTGGCTACTGCGCGAGTATGCCTGGCTGCGCTGCAACAACGATCATCATACCCTCATCCTCATGCAGGGCAGGCGCGACATCGATCATGTGGGCTACAGCATCTTCAACGGCTCGGAACTCCTGACGTGGGCCGATTACCTCAGCCGCCATCAGGTGCCGATCCTCTGGGGGCCTGGCCGTCACGGGGCCGGTCACGACCTCTTCCTGCGCTTCGCCGATAGCGAGGGCATTCACATCGAGCTTTCCGCCGAGTTGCAACAATATTACGACCACGATGTGACGACGCCCCCGCGCCTCTGGCACACCCGCTCGACCGCGCTCAACCTCTGGGGAACCATGCCTTCCTGGCTACAAGAGGGAGTGGGAGTATAACAATGGAGCAGAACGCGAAAGCGCGCTTTCGCGTCTTGCTCCATTGTTATACTATTCCGCACTGATGACAGGGTTGCGCAGGACGCCGATATCCTGGACTTCGGCCTCCACCACGTCGCCGGGCTTGAGAAATTCTGGTGGCTTGCGCGCGAAACCGACGCCGCTGGGCGTGCCGGTGGCGATGATATCCCCGGCTTCCAGCGTCATGCCCGAAGAGAGTTCGGCAATGATTTGCGGGATGGTGAAGATCATCATACTTGTATTGGAATCCTGCTTGAGGACGCCGTTGACGAGCAGGCGCAGGTTGAGATTCTGCGGGTTGTCAATCTCGTCTGCCGTCACGATCCATGGCCCCATCGGGCAGTAGCCGTCCAGGCTCTTGCCCCGGAAATACTGACGGTGCCGGTCCTGCAAATCTCTGGCCGTCACATCATTGAGGACGCAGTAGCCGAAGACGTGCGCGTAAGCATCCTCCTCACGAATGTTTTTCCCGCCCTTGCCGATAATCACCGCCAGTTCGACCTCCCAGTCAATGCTGGTCGAGACGCGCGGGTCAATCACAAGCGGCGAATAGGGGCCGTTGACGGTTGTCGGGGCCTTTGTGAAAAAGACGGGATACTGCGGCAGCGAGGCCTCCCTGCCGCGCGCCTGCGCCGACTCCTTCGCGTGTTCGCTATAGTTCAGCCCCAGACACATAATGTTTTTGCGCGGGCGCGGAATGGGCGCGGCAAGCTGCACCTCCGGCAGTCGGTGAACCGCTCCGGTCTCCGTAAACGTCCTGACCTCGCCGAAACTCCTGCCCGCCGCCTTCTGCCAGATAGCATCCAGCCCGGCTTTTGCCCGCTCGTAGTCATCGATCAGGTCCAGCATCTGATCCGGCAAAATCATGTGCAACGCTCGTGCCGCCAGATCGACATCCAGCACCTCATCCCCCTGCACCAGTCCGACATGCGGCCTGGGCAGCTCGCTGGTAGAAAAACTCACAAATCGCATGAGCGACTCCTCCATCGAAACAAATTGAGATTCTATGAGAGTATTGTATCCCAATTTGCGGGCCGTTCGCACTCTTCCTATGGCCTGTCCTCTCTACCTTCTGGTAGGGCAGTATGCTCATAGATATCCGCGATGGAAAAAGCGCCGCCCACGCTTTCCAGTTCCACTGTGTCATCCGGGCCGAAGAGTTGGAGGAGCCAGAGATTTTCCGTTCTGCGCCGGTAGAGATAGACTGCCCGGCGTTCCGTATCTACCAGCATGTATTCCTGAATGGAGGAACACTCCTGGTAATAGTCAAATTTGCTGCCCCGGTCGTAGTCGCGTGTACTCGGCGAGAGAACTTCCACCACCAGCAGGGGATGGTGAATGATATCTATTATACCGGTATCTCGTGCATCGCAGCTAACAGAGGCATCCGGGTAGACATAATGTGTCTGAGAAAGCTGGACTTTCATATCGGCGCTATAGACACGGCATGCTTTCCCGCGCAGCAGGTTGTAGAGCAGGCCGGTAATATTCGCAATAATGATCGCATGGTTGGCGCTCCCCCCGGCCAGCATGTACATGTTGCCGTCGATGTATTCGTAGCGCGCATCAATACTCTCACGCTCAATCGCCAGATATTCCTCAACACTCACTTTTGTTCGATACGGCTGGATTGCCATTGCTCCACTCCTTTCAGGCCCGTCAGCAGCGTCCCTGTGTACTGTAGCATATCGCAAACGAGCCGTAAAGAGAAAAGCGCGCCGAATGTGGTACTATAGAGAGACGAGATCGTCGTTATCGTGGTTAGTAGGGGCGAAGCTGGCCTTCGCCCTACTGCTGACAGCAGAAGCGCAGATTAGTAGGGGCGAAGCTGGCCTTCGCCCTGGCTCAATTCTATAAAAGAATATTTATAGGGAACATTCCTGGATTGGAACGGAGAAATAGAGTATGGTAGTGCAGGCCCGACTGGCTTCAGCAGTGATGTTACTACGTCCCATGGCCGCCGCGCAGGCTGGTGAACAGAGAGAGGGAAGGGGTCGCGGCTTTGAGGTGTTTATGGTGCGCCGCGTCAGCGCGAGCGAATTTATGCCCGATGTCTACGTCTTTCCCGGCGGCTCCGTGAGCGCCGATGACCGCGAGGCCGAGTTGACGGAGGGCATTTGCCAGCCCGTCGCGCCTTCTCCGGCAGACCCGGAAGGGCGCACGGCAATGGGCAGCGGCACGCGGGCCGGGGCCATTCGCGAACTGTTTGAGGAGGCCGGTATCCTGCTTGCTGAACGCGACGGCAAGATGATGGCATTCAACGATGAGAATAGCGCGCATTTCAGGCAGTATCGCCAGGCATTTCAGCAGCGCAAAGGCTCGCTGGTGCAGATGGCAAGAGCGGAACGGCTCACGCTGGCGACCGGGCGGCTGGGCTACTTCTCGCACTGGATCACGCCGGAGGGTTTGCCCAAACGCTTCGATACTCATTTTTTCCTGGCGACCGCTCCGCGCGGCCAGCAGGCAGCGTATGATCGGCTGGAGACCAGCGAAGGCATCTGGATCACGCCGACAGAGGCCCTTGCCCGTTTCAAGCGCGGCACCTTTCCCATCGTCTTTGCCACCATCCACCAGTTGCGCGACCTCGCAACCTTCACTACCATTGAGGAGGCGCTGGCATATACGGCAGACCATTACGTGCCGGTGCGCCAGCCTGTGCTGGTGCGAGAAAATGGTGTGACGCGGGTGCATTTGCCCGGCGACGCGGACAATACCTGGGTCGTACCTGAAAACATGACCGGGCAGCAGGAGGCTGGAAGGGAGTAATAAACGTATGCAAGAGGAGTTTCAGCAATCACCGGAGACGCAGGTGGCGCAGGAGCGCAAAGGCATCTATAAGATCATCCTCGCGCCCAATCCGTCGATTATGACCGGGCCAGGCACCAATACGATTGTCGTCGGCGGCGCACCCAATGGCTCGGTTATCATCGATCCCGCCGTCGATGAGGCCGAATATCTGGATACCGTTGTTTACGAGGGAGTGCAGCGCGGCCCCATTCGCTGCATCCTTATCACACACGGACACAGCGATCATACCGGCGGAGCTATCGCCCTGCGCGAGCGGCTCAAAGTCCCCATCTATGCCTTCAGCACGCAGGGCGTGCCTGAAGCGGACGCGGAAATCAGCGACGGCGACACCTTTCCGGTGGGCGACGACACTCTGATCGCCATTCACACCCCCGGCCACCGTTTTGATCACCTCTGCTACCTGCTGGAGAAGCGCAGAATCCTTTTCGGCGGTGATCTCGTTGCGGGCGTCGGCACGGTCGTCATCATCCCGCCGGAAGGGAACATGCAGCACTACCTCGATTCGCTCAAGCAACTGCAAGAACTCGACATCAAAGAGATTGTTCCCGCGCACGGCCCGGTCATCGAAGACCCGCAGGCCAAACTGACCGAATATATTGCTCACCGCCTCGACCGCGAGCGGCAGGTTCTCGACGCCCTTGAAGCTCTGCCGCGTGGCGCAAGCATTCCCGACCTCGTGCAGTACATCTACACGGATGTTGACCCGCGCCTGCACCCCATTGCCGCGCGCACGGTGGAGGCGCACCTGCTGAAGCTGGAACAGGAGGGCCTCGTTGAACGCCTCGCCCCCGACTCCTGGGCGCTGGATGAGCCTACCGCGTAGGGTCACATGCATGCCATGTGGGTCTGTAACCCACTGTACGTTTGCTCCAGAATCTGGTATGATGATCGCAATCCGCTATAGTGTTATGTCTTGTTATGATGAGTGCAAACGAAGGTAAAAATTGAGCGAGAAAGAAATACGAGAATCGTTACCGGTAGAGGGAGCAGACGGGGAGGGCGTGCAACCGGGCTATCTGGGCGTGACGCCGCCGCGCGGGCAGCCGCCGCCGCGTGGTGAGCGCGTGTGGGTCGAGCGGCCTGAGCAATTGCAGCAGGCGGCCAATGCCCTGGCGCAGGCGCGGGTGATTGCCGTCGACGCTGAATTTACGCAGGCGCGCCCGCGAGCAGCCAGCGCCGGGGAGCAAGTTGCGACCGGCCCGCGTCTCGCCCTGTTGCAACTGGCGATCGAGGGCAAATGCTTCGTCGTCGATGCCCTGCGCCTGCACGACCTGTCCCCGCTCAAGACGGTGATGGAGAATCCTGACACGGTTATTCTGCTACATGGCGCAGGGTCCGACCTGCGCGTCATGGCCGAACGCGGTCTGAATGTGGCCCATTACTATGATCTGGAAGCGACCAGCCGTTCCATTTTCGGGCAGCAGGAGTCCTCGCTGGCGGCGATGTTGCTGCGCGCCTTGAATGTGCGGCTGGATAAGAGCCTGCAGCGCACAGACTGGTCGCGCCGCCCGCTACCCCCGGCCATGATTGCCTATGCCGCTCGCGACGCCGAGATGACGCTTGCCCTCTATTCCTGGCTGCTCCAGCATTATCCCGCCGCGCTCAAACTGCACGAGCATAGTGCGGAACAGGAGACGGTCGCGGCCTGGATAGAGCCGTTTCTGTATGGCACCTCGCCCGTCTCGGCGGAAGTGGCCGTCGCAGAGGCGAAGGCGCATGGGGAGCTGAACGATGAGCAAATCTACAGCGATAGCCGTGCGGCCCTGGCGACGCTGGTCAGTCCCATGCTGCGCAGCCGCCTGCTGCGCCTGATTGCCGACCTTCTGCTGGTCGATATGGCCCCCGATCTGTTGCCGCTTTTGCAGGCAGGCACCGCGGAAGAGCGGGCCGGGGCGGTGCGCACGCTGGGCCGTCTTGGCTACCAGGCCGCAAAGGAAGAGATCACGCAGTTGCTCAAAGACCCCGTGTATGATGTGCGCAAAGCGGCGCAGACGGCTCTGCGCAATCTGAGCAGCAACAGGGAGCCGCGCAAGCAAAAAACCATCCCCGGCAGGCTTAGTGACGGGTCACGGCAATGGGTTGTCGGTGCGGCAGAGGACGAGGCCACGAACAGCGGAGAAGATAACGACTGGAAGGCCCGCCTGCGTACTCTGCTGGGCGAATAAGCAGCGACGAGACAGGTGCCACAGGTATTCACGGAGCAGAGGCGAGCGAGCGAGCCAGCCGCCAGCGAGCCAGCCAGCCACCGCAAGCCAGCCAGGCGCCACAGGCCAGCCACCGAGCAGGCCACCCGCAAGAGGTGGCCCTACTCTACACGGCCACTCGTTCGCGTGGCGCGGGTTGTGGCGTATATAGTAGGGCCACCCCTTGCGGGTGGCCTGGGCGGCGCGGGCAGATAGCCGCGGGCAGATAGCCGCAAGCAGGCCACTAGCGCGCAGGCCACCGCAGGGAACAGGCCACCATGGGCAGGCCACCCCTGGCGGGTGGCCTGCCGGGCGCTCGCACGGGCTTAAGTGAACGCCTATGGGGGTGGCCCTACTCTACACGAGGCGGTTGTGCCGCTGGTGGCGCCGTCGTGTAGAGTAGGGCCACCTCTTGCGGGTGGCCTGCGCGCCTGACATTAGCGGCGAGGCAGGCGCGTACCGACCCAGACCAGCGCCAGCAGGGTCATGATGAAGCCGAGCCGCCGCCCTCGCTCGGCCCAGCGCGCCTCCTCGGCTGGATCGCCCTTTCCCAGGCCGAGCCGTCGCACGATTGCCAGCAGGGGCGATGTGCGCCCAATCGGGAAAGGTAGCAGGGCGGACGGAAAAAAACTTCTCCTGGCTCCTGCTGTGATGGTCACTGGCTCCTTCCGCCACTCTCCCTCCTCCTGCCTGGCAAGGCCGCCATTGTGGATGTCGGCAAGAGAAATGGAGACTTCTACACGGTTCAAGGTACGCAGATACTCGGCTAGCCCGGTAAAAAATTGCTGGATGAGTAGCTTGGCCGCTCCCTGTACCAGAGGTGGCGGCAGCAGCGTCGCCAGCCTGCCCGGATTGAGCGTCCCTTTATAAGCAACAACGGTATTTTCATCATGCCTGCTCAACTGGATCACGCCCTCGCCGCTAATCTTGCCTTGCTTCCCCTCCCCCTCGATCGTCAACCGATACTGGTGGGGATAGTGCTGCTCGCTGATCGTCACGTGCCCCTGATAGAGGCCCATCAGCGGGGCGTGGCGAATATGCATGGTCACGGCATAGCGATGCGTATTCTCGCGTTCCAGCCGCTCCACGCCCGGTATGGCGCGCCGCAAGACCTGTGGGTCCATCAGGCAGCGCCAGACCTCCTCCGGCGTCACCTGAAGCGTATATGTACCCTCAATATTCATACCCGAACTATTCCTTTGCATCAGAATAAAGATGATGACAACGCCCCCATTATAGGTCAGACCCCCGGACTATGCAAGCACTCAGCGCAGCACTCAGCGACACAGCGACACAGCGATGAAAACTTGCGCCAAATGGGTACAGGGTGTATACTAGGCCGCGTATAACAGATAGAAGTTGGAAGGCGGCGACAGGACGTATTCAGCCTTCCCCACAAGGAGATGTTGATGAAAGTAATTCTGCTACAAGATATCGAAGGTCAGGGCAAGGCCGGTGACTTGAAAGACGTGGCCGATGGCTATGCCCGTAACTATCTTTTGCCGAAGAGGCTGGCGGCTGCCGCAACCCCCGCGCTGCTGGCGAATCGCGCGCAGCGCATCGCCGCCGAGCAGCGCAGGCTGGAAAAGCAGGCCGAACAGAACCGGCAGCAGGCGCAGCGCCTGAGTGAAGTCACGCTCACCTTCAGGGCGCGTGTGGGTCGAGAGGGCCGCCTCTATGGCTCTATCACCAGCCAGGATATCGCCTCTGGCCTGCGTGAGGCCGAAGGTATTGTCGTTGACCGGCGTATGATTGTCCTCCCGGAGCCAATCCGTTCCACCGGCACCTTTACTGTTCCCATCAAAGTTGCGCCGAAGCTGGAGCCAAAGATCACCGTCAATGTGATCGACGAGAACGCCAGCGCGGTACCGGCAGAGTAGGCCCTGACGCGGAAATCCCGGATTGTCCTATTATCTTGTACAAAAAACGTGCCAGCTATAGAGTATGTGTCATGCCGGGTGCAGCAAGAGATGCTTCGCTGCCCTGAGCATGACATAGCGGATACGCGCAAGGTAACAGGACGGATCGGGTGTGCCAGCCCGACCGGGATTGAAAGATAACTGAGAAGGTGGAATCATGCCGCGCTGGCTATACTATTTGCTCATCATGGCCGTTGTTGCCCCGATCCTCTCGCTCATCTGGGGTTCACAGCAAGAACTGGCCATTTTTATCTGTTCCGCGCTCGGCCTGATTCCGCTTGCCGCGCTCATCGGGCGCTCGACCGAAGACCTGGAATACTATGTGGGGCCGATTGCCGGGGGCCTGCTCAACGCCACGTTTGGCAACGCGCCCGAACTGATCATCGGCATCTTTGCTCTGCAAGAGGGGCTGATCTCCGTTGTCAAGGCCTCGATTACCGGGTCGATTATCAGCAATGCGCTGCTCGTGCTGGGTTCCTCGCTGGCCTTCGGCGGCTGGCGCTGGGGTAAGCAGTATTTCAGCGCGCGTGACGCCGGCCAATATACTGCTATGATGATCCTGGCCGTCGCCAGCCTGCTCATTCCCGCGACGGCGACGCTGGCAATTAAGGATGCGGGGCGTATCCAGTCCATCAGTATTGCTATATCCGTGATTTTGCTGGCGGTCTACGTCATGTACCTGGCGCTGCACGTCTTCCACGTGCGTTCGACGCGCCGCAACCCGTCACGCCGGGGCAAGGCCACGACGGTGGCGGTACCGTCGCAGAGCGATGAGTCGGAAGAGGTCGAGGCCGTGACGGGCGGCGTTGACCCCCATGAACTTGAGGAGTCTCATCAGAGGCCACCCCACCTCTGGCTGACAGTTATCATCCTTGCCGCCGCAACCTTTGGCACCGCCTGGAATAGCGAATTGCTGGTGGGCGCGATCACCCCCGTCACCAGGATGCTTGGCTGGTCGCCGGTCTTTATTGGCATCGTGATTATCCCCATCGTTGGCAACGCGGCGGAGCATTCCAGCGCGCTCTACATCGCCCTGCGCGACCGCGTGGATTTGAGCATGGCAATCGCCGCAGGGTCCTCCATTCAGGTCGCGACGTTCGTCGCCCCGCTGCTGGTACTCATTAGCCTGTTCTATGCCGCGCCGCTCAACCTGGTCTTCGAGCCGCTGGAACTGGTCATTCTCGGCGTTGCCGCCGCCCTCTTCGCCTTCATCAGCCTGGATGGCGAATCGACCTGGCTGGCCGGCGTTCAGCTCATGGCCGTCTACCTCATGGCCTGCGTCGTCTTCTTTTTTATTCCTGGCTGATCCGCTTCTCTTTCATTGCCTGTTTGTTCAGGAACATGGCGCGCGGGATTTTCGGCAGCAGGTCGGCGGCAAGCAAACCGGCATGACCGATCTCATCGCTCACCAGGTTGGCTGCCGCCGTATGCAGGAAGACTGCCGCGCTGGCCGCGTCGTATGGGGACACCTCTTGCGCCAGCAGACCGGCCACCATACCTGCCAGCACATCGCCGGTGCCAGCCGTTGCCAGCGCGGGATTGGCAAGCCAGTTGAGGCGTACTTTCCCATCCGGGTTGGCGATAATCGTGCAGGCGCCCTTGAGGACAAGAATCACCTGCCATTCTTTCGCCTTGCTGATCGTCAGTGGCAGGCGTTCAATGCTGCCGCCCGATACCTTCGTGCCATGCAGCAGGCGGCCCATCTCGCCGGGGTGCGGCGTAATTACCGTTCCCTTCGGCAGCAGCGTCCACCAGTTTTCCAGCGCCGAAAGGTTATTGAGTCCATCGGCGTCCACGATCAGCCGAGGGCGTTTCTCGTCGGGCATGGCGCGCAGGTTTTCCAGCAATTCCAGAATCACCTCGCGCGTGTATGGCGACTGGCCCAGTCCGGGGCCGACGAGCAGGGCGCGGTAGCCTTCCAGGTGCTGCATCAGCGCGCTGGCCCGCGCGAAACTGCCTTCATCCTCCTCCGGCAGCAGCACAAACGTCGCCTCATGGAAGGCCGAGGCATAGATGGGCAGCATGCGCTCCGTGACGGCCAGCGTTACCAGGCCCGCGCCGATGCGCGCCGCCGCCGTACCCGCCAGGTAGGCCGAGCCGGGATAGGGGGGCGAGCCGCACAGCAACATCACCTTGCCAAACGTCCCCTTGTTGCTTTCAAGCGGGCGCGGCGGCAGTATGCTATCGACGAGATCGGTGGTCAGCATCTCCATCGGCAGGTGCTGCTCCAGCTGCGGCGGCAGGCCGATGGAGCCGACAAAAAGCTCGCCGATGTATTCGCGGCCCGGAAAGAAGAAAAATCCGACTTTGGGACAGGCCAGCGTAATTGTCATATCGGCCTTGATGGCGCCGGGGTCAACTTCGCCTGTGTCGGCATTCAATCCGGTTGGCAGGTCGATGGCGACCACCTGCAATTCCGGTCGTTTCTCTCGCTCCTGTTGCACCAGCGCCAGCAGGGCGCGCATATCGGGGGTCAATGGCCGCGATGTCCCTGTTCCCAGCAGCGCATCAATGACGTAGTCGACCTGTCCGAGGATGGCTCCCAGTTCCGCCTGCGTATCCTCCGCCGCGATCACCCCGCCCTGCACGCTCAACTGCCGCTCTTTCCAACGATAGAGGCTCACGCGATGCCCCCACTCTTCCAGGTAGCGCGCCACTACCAGCCCGTCGCCGCCGTTATTGCCCGGCCCGATCAACAGCAGGATATCCAGCCCCTCGGTCGAATATTGAGGGCGAAAGTGTTGGGCCAGGATTTCCGCCGCACTCTTGCCCGCGTTTTCCATCAAGATGTGAGAAGTCAGCCCGTACTCGCTGGCCGCCCGCGCTTCCAGTTCGCGCATCTCCTCAACAGTTACAACATGCATAGCTCTCCATCCTCCGCAGTGTAATGTTTTCTGGCTATTCTCATACTATTGTAGTTCGCATGGGGAGAGAGGCGCAATGGCGTTACGGGGAAGAATAGCGCAACTTCTCTGTCAGAGAAGACGATATCACTATCCGAATGTATTGCAAAAATATGCTATACTGCTGGCATGAAACTCGCGCTCAAAATTACACCACAACGCAGCACGCAGTATGCGCACCTGGCGGAAGCTCTGGCAGTCCCGGAATTGCTTGCCAGTCCGCTTGCACCTGCCATACGGGAAGTTGCGCCTGTGAAGCTGGGGGGACAGGGCTATCTGCTGGTGGAGATGGAAGATGTTGCTTCCTCACCCTCCGGTACGCTTGATATCCCGTCCCCGGCACAGATGGCTGTCCTGTCACGGCTGGGCGCGACGAGCGAAATAGCCCGCTATTTTGACGCCATCTGTAATGTGCAGGGGCCATTCCTGCAGCCGCTGGAGCCGCAGTTCACGCCGTTCGTGCCGCTGGAGATGGCCGAGGCCCGGCGCTACAAAGGCAAAACCAGCGAACTCTTCACGCAGACGCTGCTCAACCTTGCCGTTTTTGCCGGGGCCTATAGCGACCGGCTGACGGGCAGGCTGCGCATCCTCGACCCGCTGAGCGGCGGTGGCACCACGCTCTTCCTGGCACTGGCCTATGGCTATGACGCCTTTGGCATCGAACTGAACCGGCAGGATGTTGATACCACCGCCGTTTTCGTGCGGCAATACCTGAAAGGTGAGGGCATTCCCTTCAAGGAAGTGGATGAACACGGGCGCAGGGCGGGAAGACGCGACCTCTTCGAGATCGGGCGCAAGGGCAACACGCGCACCCTTGCCCTCACGCACGGCGATACCTTGCAGGCCGACCTCCACCTGCGCGAAGTCCCCGGCGGCGCGCGCGTGCATGCCATCGTTGGTGACCTGCCCTACGGCATTCAGCATTTCAGCGAGGTTGCCTCGCTGCTGGAAAGGGCGCTGCCCGTCTGGGAGCGCGTCCTGCTGCCCGGCGGCACGCTGGCCCTTGCCTGGAACGCCACCCGCTTCGGGCGCGAGGAAATGCTCGACCTGCTCGCACGCTGCAGCCGCCTGTGCCCTCTCAACGACCCGCCCTACACCCGGCTGGCCCACGCCGTTGACCGCGTTATCAAGAAACGTGACATTCTGGTAGCTGTGAAAGAGTAGGAAGACAGGCCACCCATGCAGGCTGACCACCCGCAGGCCACCCGCCAGGGGTGGGTGGCCTGCCTGGCGCTCGCACGGGCTTCCGTGAACGCTTCTGGCGCCAGCCCTTGCGGCTGCCCTGTGGAGCGGGGAGGGGCGCGCCTTTTACCTCTTGCGGCCAGAAGGCCCCTGCCTTTATGGGGAGTAGTCACAGCAACTCTTTCATCATCACCGCTCCGGTAATGGCGCCGTTGGCGTTGCTGTAGGAGAAGAGGGCCAGGATGCCTTCTTCATTGCCGTTCTGGAAGGTGGAGGTGAAGGTGACGGGCGTGGAGAAGGTGGTGCTGCCCGTGCCCGTCGCTCCCTTCGCGCTGGCCTGTCCGATGGTGGTATAGAGGTGATCCAGCACCACAACCTTGCCAATGACACCCTCGAAGGCGCTGCCCGTCCCTCTGACCGTCACCGGGCTGCTCAGGAGGTCGCGGCTCTGCGGTGAGGTGATGGACATGCCGCTGGAGGTGACGGACGTCGCTTCCCAGATGCCGCCGTTCGCGTTGCCCTCCAACCGGCTGAGCGAGACGGTAATCGTTCCGGGAGGGATACTCGCGTTTTTCACATTCACCACCGCGTCAACATCGCTTTTCCCGCCGCCGCTCGCGATGGTTGCCTGCGCGTTATCTGACCATTTCAACAGGTTCACCGCCAGCGATTTCGCCGTCTGTGCCGCGTCCAGCTTCCAGGCGTCCTGCCCCTGATTGACCTTCGCCTGGTCGGCCTCGGCTTGAAAGCGCGTCAGATCGGGATAGAGGCCGGGGAATGTCACCGGCACCAGCGTACCCGCGCCATCCGACCACTTGAACTCACGGAAGAGATCGACCGTCAGCGCCGCGTTAGAGGCATTCTTATTGACGCTGGAAGCCTGGTCAACTTCCGCCGTCATAATGGTATTGTAGCCGCTAATTTTTGCCTCGCCTTTGTACAGTCCCTGCAACTTGAAGATCGCCGTCGGGTTGGGGTCAGTAATATGATTATAGACGTACACATCCAGTATGGCGCCTGTCCCCTGCGCGCGCACCGTCACCAGCGCCTGCAGCGTCGGCGTTCCCATCAAATTGCCGCAACTCACGCTCTCCACCTGCGCCCCCGTCGGCGGTAGAACGATAGCCGTCCAGTGAGATGGGGACTTGACGGCGTCCGGGCAGGGCTGCGCGCCCAGTCCAATGCCGGGAGTAGCTGTCACTGATGGCGTCGCATTCGCCGCAGGTGTCCCTTTGCCCGGCTTCGGCGTGGGGCTGCCGCCATTCCCATTACTGCCGCCCCCGCTACACGCGCTCAACGCGAGCAGCAGGAAAAGCAGCAGGCAAAAACCCGTATATATATACCTTCGCCGTCCCAACCATGTGTATTGCATAAGAGACCTCCTTTTCAGGCCCTTCGTTTTTCATATAGCCTTTACCTGAACGTGTCATGCGGAGCGGCAGCGAAACATCTGCTCGCCGGGCATGATAAAGCTGTCACCACAGATGCTTCCTCTTTTCGCTTCACTCAGGGCTAACGGCTTGTTGCCGCTCCGCATGACACGTCCGCGTATATTTTCACCGGCTCACCTTCAGTATAGCTCAGGAACGGGTTATAAAATGAGAGATAGCGCACAAATTTTCTGTGAATTGTACGATATCTGAATGGTGGTGGGCCAGCGTACAGGTGGGTGAGCCAGGGCGTCCCACATGCTTCGCTTCACTCAGCATGACACAACCGCCGCTATGCGGTCTGGTCCCTCAGATGCTTCGCTTCACTCAGCATGACACATCCACGATGGTTTATAATGGCATGCATGCCGTATGCTGGCTCCCTCTGCTGGCCTGCCGGGTCGTATAAGAGGAACCCGGCAGGCCATGGTCGCACTACTCTCTCACTGGTACCGGATCGCTTCTGCCGGGGCGACGCGACCAGCCTGCCAGGCGGGGAGGAGCGCGCCGAGGAAGGAGGCGAGCAGGGCGATGCCGACGATGAGGGCCAGTTCTTGCCAGGGGATGGTGAAGGTCAGTCCGGTCGCGTACTGCTCGAAGAAGTTGGCGGCGAAGATGTTGGAGGAGAGGATCAGGCCCAGTATGATGCCCAGGATGCTGCCAGTAGCTCCCACCAGGAACGATTCGAGCAGGAACGCGCCCTGAATCATGCGTCGGCTGCTGCCCAGGGCGCGCAGCATGCCGATCTGCTGGCGGCGCTCGACGACGGCGCGCGTGCCGGTGATGGCCAGCGCCGCCACGCCCAGCAGCAGGGTCAGGCCCACCACGCCGAGCAGTACGTCACTGAGGAAGATGCGCGGACCCCGCACCTGCCAGATCGCGTCGGCGAGAACCGTTGTTTCCAGCCCGTAATCGAGGAAGGCGGAGCCGAGCCTGAGCGAGAGCGCGCGCGCATCCTGGCCGGGGGCGACCTTAAAGTAGTAGGTCGCGCTCTGCGGTGACGCGGGGTTACTGCCGACATAGCCATATTCGGAACGGGGAATGTAGAGACCGAAGTGCGAGCCGTCGCTATTATCTACCACACCGATGATGGTCAGCTTGATGGATGAGTAACTGGTCTGGTTGGGCAGCAGCAAGGTCGATGTAGCGGGATGCGGGGTTGCTACCCAGATGGGGGTTGCCGGGAAGCTGGTCTCGCCCTGATAGATGCCGCTGGCCAGGTAGGTATAGCCCGGCGGGAAGCCGGGCGGATAGCGTGGCGCGCCCGCATCGGCTGGCAGCGGCGAATTCGGATCATAGACCTCAGCATTAATGACGCTGTTCGGCGCGTAGGGCAGGGCGCTGCTATCGATCAGCGCGTAGTGCGAATCGGGCGCTTGCAGGGCCTGCCAGATGGCGCTGTCGCTGTTGAAGCCCTTTGCGCGCGCTACGAGATGCAGGCCATAGCCATTGAGGAAGCCGCCGCTGACCACCTGCGCCGGGTAGAAACGCCACGCCGGATTACTCGCGCTCAACTGGATGACGCCCACCGCCGTTGCGGTACTTTCGCCGATGGCCGAGAAATCGTTCGGGTCGATGCCATGACTTGCCAGCGCCGTTTGCAGGTCGGGCAGCGGCCTGAAGTAGGCGACCGCCTGGATATCATAGCCGCCGGTCTGGTTCTCGATGCTGACGTAGGTATTCTGCATGGCGGCAGTGATGACAGCCATCACCGTCATGGCGAAGACGACGAGGCTGAACATGATTACGCTCAATCCCGTGCGAAAACGCCGGTGAAGGGGGTAGGCCGAAGCCAGGCGCGCCACTGCATAGGAGCCGGGCAGGATGGTGAACAGCTTCAATATCGGCCCGACCAGCAGTTGCCCGTTGGCGATCAACGCCCAGACCGTTCCCACAACCATCATCATACCGGCGATGAAGAAGACCTCAATGCCGCCGTAGAAGCGCGGCAGGCCCAGATTTGCCAGTACGTCGAAGGGCAGCGCCCAGTATGCCGCCAGGGCCAACCCGGCCAGCGCGGCGAAGATGCCCCCGGCGGATTTCGCCGCCTCACGATGATGCAACAGGAACAGTACATATTCGATAGCAGCCTTGAGCAGCAGGCCGCCGCCCAGTACGATCAGCGTCAGGCCGAGCGAGAAAGGGACAATTTCCGTGTTTTCCAGCCCGTTCTGCATGAGCAGATAACCGCCGATCAATGGCAGGAAGCCCAGGCGCACCAGCGCGGCTACCAGACGTACCAGCGCGTCGGGCAGTTGCTCAAAGGCCACCCGGCGCACGCGGCGCACCCGCTGCCAGAGTGTCTGCGCTCGCGCCCGCCTGCTGCCGGGGTGACGCACTATGCCGGTGAGTTCGAGGATGCGCAGGCAGCTTTCACCCAGCGACCATGCATTGCGCTGCGGCTCCGGCAGGTCGCGAATGGCTTCCACGACCGTCATGCGGCTGACGAGCCAGGAGGAGAGCGCGACGGAGAAGAAGGTGAAAATGACGCCCAGGCAATAGGCGATGACCAGGCTGCGCGGCTGGAAGCCCAGTTGCAGCGGGAAATTGAAACGCGCCAGGATCGGCCCCAGCAGCAGGACGAGCAGCGCGCCGGCGCCCACCCCGGCGGCCAGCCCGACAAATGAAGCGAGCAGGTCGTAGAGGGTGCCTTCAAAGAGGAACATCAAAATCAGGTGGCGACGCTGCACGCCGATGGCGCGCGCCATGCCCATCTCCGCGCGCCGTTCTGCCGCCAGCAGCACGAAGATCAGGAAGATCAGCAGCAGGCCGATGGCGAGCGCGAACAGGCAAAAGAGGGTGAAGATGCGCGAGAAGATATCCGATGCCAGTTGCGAATCCTGCACGCCCTGCTCTTTTACCTCGATCACGTGCACGTAGCGGGGTATCCAGAGCCGCAGCGCGTCCGATACCTGGTCTGAAAGGTTGATGCCGCTTACGCCGCCACCCCCACGATTCTCGACGAAAATCTGGGTAATATCGTCAGAGCGATGCTCGATCTGGCGGAATGGCCCGATCTGGCTGATGATATAGGGTAACTGGCCGACAAGCCCGCCATTCAAGACGATGGCCCGCACATGAAAGATGTAGCGTTGCCCCGGCCAGCGTTGCGAGTAGAGATAAAGCGTATCGCCTGCGTGGGCGTTGAGCAACTGCGCCGCCGTCTCGTTGAGATAGACTTCGTTGGCCCCCAGTTGCGTCGTACTCAGACGTTGTTTGCTGTTGGCCGCGTTCTGCATGCCGCCGAAGCCCTGCTCGCTGCCGTTGAGGATGCCGAGCGCCGTCACTTTTGAACGTACCTGCCGCGAGGTTTCATCGGCCACCAGCAGGTTCGTCTCCGTCAATGAGGCGGCGACGGCGGTGATATCGGAATCATCGCGCGCGCGCGCGCGCAACTGGTAATAGACGCGATCATCGTAGAAGCCGAGATTGCCCTGCCCGCCCTGGATAATTTCGTCGATATTCTCCCAGTTGTAGATGGCGACGCTCTGTACGGCGCTGGTCATCACGTCTCCGGTTGCCAGTACGCTGGAGAGCAGCGTCGTCGAGAGCATGAGCGCGAAGACAATCAAGACCATCTGCGTGCGCCGCCGGGGGATGTTGCGCGCCCCGATTTTGAAAAAGATGCGGTTCGCCAGCGCGAGCAGCCCGACCCCGCCGAGAATGATCAGCGTGATAACGAGCAGCACGGTCATCAGTGTGTTGAGTGGGAAGCCAAATAAGCGGATCATGACTTTTTCGGATTCCGGGCAGCGGCAGCCTGCCATGCCTGATAAAACAGCTCCGCCAGCTTGCTGTAGCCCAGCGTACTCGGATGCAGGCCGTCGCCGCTGAGGTACTCAGGATGCAGGCTCAAGACCCGCCATTGCTGATAGAGATTGACCAGAATGGCGTGATGGCGGGCGACGATAGCGGCAATGGCTGCGTTGTATGCCTGCGCCGTTTGCATGAGGCTTCCCTGATCGTAGGAAGCGAAGTAGGGCAGCAGCGACAGATCCGGCACATTGCCGACGACAATTTGCACGTGTGGGTTGACTGTTTGCAGGCGGGTCAGTATCTGATCGAGATCATGAGCGTAGCTGGCTACCGGAACGTTGTCGATGATATCGTTGACCGCCAGCCAGATCGTCACCAGATCGGGATGGGCGTCGAGCGCGACGGGCAACTCGATTTTGATCGCTTGATGCGCGGTGATGCCGGGGACGCCGAGGTTGATCAGTTGTACGCCGTTGCCGAGCTTTGCGGCAAGGTCGGTTGGCCAGTTTTCCGTCTGCGGATCATCGGCTCCAATGCCAAAGGTATCGGATGCGCCGATAGCAACATAAGTGAGCCGAACGTGCGGGTCCTGCTGCACCGGCACAGTGCCAGAATGAGCGGTGGTGGCCGATGCGTTACAGCCGACCAGAAACAACAAAAGAAAGCAAAAAGATAACAGAGGAAGCGCAAAAGCTCTCCCCCCACTTTGCTTCTTGCCCGTAGATACACGATGAAATTGTATTGTGTTATTTAATAAGCGCACTGAGCAGGGAGACAATGGCAAAGAGTACGACGAATACGATGGTCAGATTAAAAATCAAACGCTCTACGCCACGCCGTGTCTTAAACACTGAACCTGCACTGCTGCCGCCAAACGCGCTTCCCAGGCCCGCTCCGCGTACCTGGAGCAGGATGAAGATGATGACGGCGACACATAAGATAATCTGAATAGTCTGAATTGCCGGAAGCCACTGGGTCAAGATTGTTACCTCTCTTTCTGCTGTATCCTTTCAGAATACGCACGGAATTATAACATACTTTTTCCCCGGCGTCTATTTTTTCGTGCATCTTCAATAGATACGTTTGTCGGTTACGCCCTGCTGTCTGTCATATGTGCCTGCTCATGGCATTCAGGACAGAGGACGATGAAATGCGCCGGGTTATAGCGATCCAGCAGGTTGCGGGCAACGTGGACGGTGTGCAGTTGCAGCGCCGGAACGTGCCGACCGCACTGCTGGCAGATGGAGTGCGCCTGCTCGCTCAAGGACCATTTCAAGTGATTCATCTCTGCCACGTGGATAGCATCCAGGCTGACATGGAAGACCAGCCCGATCAGGATGAGCCAGAGGATGCGCGAGCGGGTGCGCAGTGCCAGCACCAGCAGGAGGCCCAACACAATGGGATGGTGCAGCAGGCGGGCCTGCGCCATCTGTGGCGGATCGGCCTGGCCGAAATAGCGCACGGCGGCGCGCAGGCTGAGTGTGCGATGCGTCACTGCGTGCCAGAGATAATGGTCAACGTCGATCAACACGCTGGCCGCCAGGGGAATCCAGGCATCTTTTTTAAGCAAGGGCAAGGCGATGAGCGTAGCCACTGTAGAAATCTTAACATGTTCTTGCACGCGCATAGCTTTATTCCTCCACTATTTTTCTGTTATGCAATATTGCAGCTCAAGCGGGGCAGAAAACCATTCTTGCCTTTTCATGTCGCTGAGTATAGCGATTATGGCTCAGCCGGTCAAGAGAAGACTCTTCAGGTTCTCTTATCCGCTTCTTACGGTTTCATAACTCCATTTGCATATTCCTAACCATTTCTCAACCGTTTGTTCCTACTTTTCAGAAAGTACCGGTGTTACGCTAATGACAGACCGTTATTGAGTTGTTTTCTTATGAAATAAGAAACGGGAAAAAAACGGATACAAAAGGACAATTTTTCAGACGGTTGGCCGTGCATACCGGCTTTTCACGCGGCCAACCGGAGAGGTATTCCTGGAAGGAGACGCCTTTCAATGGCAACGAGGATAGAGAACGAAGTAGTAGAGACAGGGCTAGTAAGTGAAGCGGAAGAGGATGGTCGTATTGGAT
Organism: Chloroflexota bacterium; assembly: GCA_902810755.1. The sequence goes on along the minus strand of CADDYT010000109.1, from coordinate 2,037 downwards.
GCAGTGTAGGCATCATGGCATATAACGAAGAGGCAAATATTGGTCGCACTCTGCGCGCTGTACTCGACCAGCAAGGCTCATCGCTTCGCCTTGAGGAAGTGATTGTCGTTGCCAGCGGCTGCACCGACCGCACGGTGCCGATTGTGAGCGAGATAGCGGCGCAGGAGCCGCGCGTGCGTCTCTGCGTGCAGGAAAAACGCGAAGGCAAGGCTTCGGCCATTAATCTTTTTTTGAAAGAGGCCACCAGTCCGGTGGTTATATTGATCGGCGCCGATGTTATTCCAGAGGAATCCGCGCTTGATTATCTTTGCGCTCCCTTCAAAAATCCAAAGATCGGCATGGTTGGCGGTCGCCCCGTTCCGGTCAATGATACCGCAACCTTCATGGGCCATGCCGTTCACCTGCTCTGGCGCTTGCATGATCGCCTGTCGCGTATCCAGCCCAAACTGGGAGAGGTCATCGCCTTCCGTAACGTCATTTCCGGCATCCCCACTAACAGCGCCGTTGATGAAATCTCCATTCAGGCCCTGATCTCGCAGCTTGGCTACCAGTTGATTTACGAGCCAAAGTGCGTTGTCTATAACAAAGGCCCCATCAATGTGCGTGACTTCCTCAAGCAGCGCCGCCGCATCTACGCGGGCCACCTCAAGGTGCGTTCGCAGCAAAATTATGAAGCCTCAACCATGAAGGTCACGCCGATTATGCGCCAGTTGATCGCCAACCGCGATTTCACTCTGCGCACGCCCAGAAAGGCCATGTGGACATTCGGCACCGTTGTGCTGGAGGGCTATGCGCGCATGCAGGGCTACATGGATTACACCCGCAAGCGCGAGCATCACATCTGGCAGATGGTAGAGTCAACCAAAGACCTGGAGGCGAACCATCACAAGGTACGCCGCATCTGCAACGCGCAGAGCGTCATCGTCTTCCGCCTTATCCTGGCAGGCGCGAAGGGCAACGATATTCACCGCGAGCGCGAGGAGCGCGAGGCCAACGAGGTGGCGCGCAAGCTGCTCCCCTACCTGCGTACAAAAATTCGCAAAGAAGATGTTCTTTCTATCAACGGCCCCGGCATTATGACCGCCGTCATTCGCGCCGAGCAACATGGGGCCTGGCTTGTCGCCGAACGCCTCAAGAAAGCTGTTGAGGAAGCTCCCGTGCGCGTGGGTGCGCGCGGTCGCGAGGTCAAAGTTTCCGTTGCCTACAGCACGCTCACCTTCGCCTCTAAGGCCCCCAACGGTAGCGGCGTCACCGTCAGCGGCCCCCTCATCGACGAAGCTATGCTCGCCGCCCTCACCGCCTCTGCCAGCAGCCAGGACTGAGGCCATCTCTGGTTGGTCTACTGGAACGATCTGTAACCCGTTCGATGCATGAATACGTCGGGCGGGTTGTAAGCCTGGGCAGACGCCCGGCGGCAGGCCAGCCGCCAGGGGTGGCCCTCATAGGTGTTAACTGAAGCCCGTGCGAGCGCCAGGCAGGCCAGCCGCCAGGAGTGGCCCTACTCTATACGATCAGTCAGCGCCCTTACGACGCTCTGAGAAGCTTTATAATGAAGTTTGACAAGCGAAAACGGGAATCGTCGGGTACATGTCATGCTGAGCGCGCCGCCGACCGGGAAGGCCCATCGTTAGTGAGGACGCTCACGGTGAGCCTTCCCGGTCGGCGGCGCGCTCAGCATGACAGGGTCGCGTCCAGGCTTGCGATGGGCCTGGTCAATGGGTTCGCCAAGAGTATCTTCACTCAGCATGACATGAGCTTCCTGGTTTCGTTTCTCAAACTTCATTAAGTTCTGAATCTGAGATTGCCTATCTTTAACCACAGCCCCTAACAAGAGAAGCTCGCCCACTATTCTCTACTGTAGCGGACTCGCTACAGCTCGTATATAGTAGGGCCACCCCTTGCGGGTGGCCTGGGGTGGGATGGCCTGGGGGTGGGATGGCGAAGCGAAAAAGGCTGATTACTCCTGCGGCGGTAGCTCCATCTCCGGGTATGAGGCCAGAGGTTGCTCGTATTCCGGCTCCGTTGCCTGTGGCTGGT
>CADDYT010000108.1 GCA_902810755.1 Chloroflexota bacterium | reverse complement strand
CGCAGGCCACATGCCCAGGCCACATGCATCGTTGGCCACCCACGCGCGCAGACCACCCACGCGCGCAGACCACCCACGCGCGCAGGCCACCCGCCAGGGGTGGCCCTACTATATACGTCATACGTCGGGGTTCGTAGTTCTGTGAAGTCATCGCGTATAGTAGGGCCACCCCTGGCGGGTGGCCTGCGGCGGTGGCCTGGGGTGGTGTCGGCGGTCTGCCTATGGCCTTGCGGTGGCCTGGGGCGTGTCGGCGGTCTGCAGGCTATGGCCTTGCGGTGGCCTGGGGGCCTGTGGCCGATGGCCGGTACTCCACTGGCCTGCCAGTGGGAGAGCTATGCGTTGCGCCAGTTGCGAATCTGTTCGGCGTGTTCCTCGAAATGGTGCCAGGTGGAACCGCGCACCCAGGCGCGCACGTAGCCGCTCCATTGTTCGGGCGCGAGTGAGGAGAGCAGGCCGTAGAGCTGATAGTGGGCCATTTCAAAGAGCCTGATAGCCTCCTGCAAGGGCAGGGACTGCAATTCTGCCTCCCATTTATCGTTATAGGCGAGGGCATCCCGGTAATCCTCTTCCACCTGCTCGCCGCGCAGGTGGGCCGAGAGAACCTGGAAAGCTATCTCCTCCCAGCGCCCCACGTGGGCCATCACATCCTTGACCGACCACGTGCCGACCGCACCGGGCCGCGTCAACTCATCCTCGCTCAGACCGTAGATAGCTGAAGCGAGTGCGATCCTGGCATTATTGACGTGTTCGAGAATTTCGCCGGGGCTGCGTGTATCTTTTGGCATGCTATGCTCCTCTTACTGGACATGTCATGCTGAGTGCAGCGAAGCATCTGAGTGAGCCATATCCAGGTGGCCTTAGCTGCTTCGCTGCGCACGACGTGACATGTCCAAACTCGTTTTCAAAGGCTACCCATCTATCAAGCGACGTTTTCGATGATGGCGGCTATGCCCTGGCCGCCGCCGATGCAGAGCGAGGCCGCGCCGTAGTGGAGATTGTGGCGGCGCAACTCGTACATGAGCGTCAGGGCGAGACGCGCGCCGCTGGCCGCGAGGGGATGGCCGATGGAGATGGCACCGCCGTTCACATTGGTCTTCTCGCGCTCAAGCCCCAACTCTTTCTCGACCGCCAGATATTGCGGCGAGAATGCCTCGTTGACCTCGACGCGATCCATGTCCGCCAGTTGTAGATCGGCGCGTTTGAGCGCCTGACGAATGGCCGGAGCCGGGCCAATACCCATGATTTCGGGCGGCACGCCAACGATACCCCAGGAGACCAGGCGCGCCAACGGTTTCAAGTTATACTTGCGCACCGCGTCCCCGGTTGCGAGAATAACAGCCGCGCCGGCGTCGTTGATGCCGCTCGCGTTGCCCGGCGTAACGACACCACCCTTGCGGAAACGCGCCGGGAGCTTCGCCAGCGCCTCCATTGAGGTGTCGCGGATACCTTCATCCTGGCTGAATTCAACGGGGTTGCCCTTACGATCTTTGATGGTGACGGGAACGATCTCTTCGGCCAGCCAGCCCGCCTGCTGCGCGCGACGGGCCGCCTGCTGGCTGCGCAGCGCGTAGGCGTCTACCTCCTCACGGGAAATACCGTATTTCTCGGCCAGATTCTCCGCCGTGATCGCCATGCCACAGCCGACATAGCTGTCTACCAGCGCCTCCCACAGGCTGTCTTCCAGCTGCGGGGCCTGCCCCAGCTTAAAGCCCGCTCGCGCTCCGCGAATGACATGCGGGGCCTGCGTCATATTTTCCGCGCCACCGGCCAGCGCGATCTCTCCCTCGCCCAGTTGCAGCATCTGCGCCGCGCTCACAATCGCCTGCAAGCCTGAACCGCACAGGCGATTGACCGTCAGCGCAGGCGTCTCGATAGGCAGACCTGCCTTCAGGGCAACGTGGCGAGCAAAGTAGATGGCATCCTTACTGGTCTGAATAACATTACCCATCACTACCTGATCGATCAGGTGGGGTTCTACCCCGCTGCGCTCAATAGCGCCCTTTGCTGCAATGACGCCCAGATCAATGGCGCTCACATCGGAAAGCGAGCCTTGCAAAACGCCCACCGGCGTCCTGGCCCCTTCGAGAATATAGATATCCTGCATGATTGTTGCTCCTGTGTTTGAACGGAAGGAACTCGCTCATTTCTACGCTGTTATTATCAGTCTAGCATCTACAGAGGGAGGGGCGCAAGCAAGATTTGCTCTGTGTGGCTGCCTGGCGTCCTGCATCCACCTGATAATCGTGGGAAAATGGAATGGTAGAGCAAACATAAGAAGAAATTTATGAAATTGATCGAGAAAACCAGTAGTAAACATAACTTGCTATGTGTTATAATGTCAGCATAGGCCCATCCTTACATCAAGTAAGCAGGGTCACCAGAAGTAACGGCAGCGCCGGAAAGGAGGTCGTCCGCACAGAATCCTTCACTCATATGTACTTCTGCGCTTTTCTCACTGGCTGTCGTCTCGCTGAGACGACTTTGAAGCCATCCACACCCCGGCGTGGATGACGTGCCTCGTCTTACCTTAACCGGCAGGCAGTGGTGCCTGCGACAAGACACACCAGGTTCAAACAATGTGTTTACCTGGAGTATGTACAAACCGAACGTACATGTATTGTAGTCTTTCAGAAAGGTGGGAACCTTTATGGCACAACTCGCAGCAGAACGCAGCGAACAGCCCGCAGCGGCTGCACCCGCGACCGCGAATCCTGCTCCCCTCGGCCTCTGTGCTTTCGCACTCACTACTTTTGTCCTCAGTTGCATCAACGCTGGCTTCCTCATTCCGCAGGGAGTAGGAACCACCATCGTTATCGGCCTGGCGGTCTTTTATGGCGGCATCGCCCAGATACTGGCAGGCATGTGGGAATTCAGGGCAGGCAACACCTTCGGCGCTGTCGCCTTCACCTCCTACGGCGCTTTCTGGCTTTCATTTGCCGCCATTTTCATCCCTGGCTTTGGTATCCTCGCCGCCTTCACAGGCAAAAACGCCGCGGCCTCCATCAACAACGCCATTGGCCTTTACCTGCTGGGTTGGACCATCTTCACATTCCTGATGACTCTGGGAACGCTCAAGAGCAATGGCGCCCTGATCACAGTCTTCGTCTTGCTGACCCTCACCTTCCTCTGGCTCGTGATTGGCTTCATGGGCGGCGGCACCTTCTGGATCCAGCTCGGCGGCTGGTTTGGTATCCTGACAGCCCTGGCGGCCTGGTATACTGCGCTGGCAGGCGTTCTCGCCTCTGGCAAGAATGCCTTCACGCTGCCCGTCTGGCCCATCAGGTGATCTCCCCGGGAGACTGATCGGTCGTTATCACGTTGCGCCTGAAAGCTTTCACGCTCGCAAAGGTGAGCAGGAATGCCGCCACAGGATAGGAGACGTTGAGAACAAATCTGCTGTATAATGAGGTACCGGCACAACCGGTGCTGGCAACGGCGGAAAGTAGGCAGGTCTCCACTGCTGACCTGTAGAGAGCCTGGAGGCTTTCAGGCTGGTTTTGTTCCGTTCCATCCTCCCTCCCGGTCGTATGGGACCGTAGGACGAACAGACACATCTATCTACTAGAAGAGGTATGGATTATGTCTGGTGAAGCATGGAGCCGCGTCATGCGCGGCATCTGGCTCCTCAACACGATTGAGGTGGATTTGAGCCACCTGGGCATCCCCTTGATGCGCGCCCCCTCGACGCTGCGCGCCCTCAGTGAAACGCTGGCAGGCATGAGCGAGCAAGAACGCCAGCTGGTCGAGGACGAACTGACCCGCGCGCATGCCTCGCTGGCGCAGGCGGTAGGCGAGCTTCAGGAATCAATGGCGGCAATCGAGTATCTCCTGCGCAGGCCCGATGAAGCGAATACGCTGCCGGTCGGGGATGCCGCAAGAGACGAAGTTTCGGAGAAGATAGGAGCTTAAGTATGGCCGAGATCATGACCGCCCGTGAGGCGGTAGAGAAGTATATCCACACGGGTACACAGGTGTGTTGGGGAGGTTTCAGCTATACCCGTCGTCCTTTCACCATTGCGCGTGAGGTGATTCGCCAGCGAGATCGCATCAAGCACCACTTCTGCACCATGAATGGCGGCGCCTCTATCGAAGAAGCTCTGGCCGCCAACGACCTCATCTCGCGACTGGAGACGACCTACGTCGGCCTGGAAGGCATCCAGCCCGTCGCTTACAGCATTCGCCGCCGCGTGCAGGATGGTTCCATCCCGTTGTTTGAAGACTACAGTAACTATGGCTACGCCACCCGCACAATTGCCGGGCGCTACGGCTGGCCCTTTGCCCCCCTGATGGCTGAACTGGGCAGCGACCTGCCCAACTACGATGTATTTGGCAAGGCCGGTCTGCGCGGCAAAAACGCCGACGGCAGCTGGATCGACCCGCGCATCCCACCCAAGAAGCTGGAAGTGATCGATGACCCGTTCGACGGCTGGGGCCTGCGCCCGCACGCTTTTGAAGGCGGCGACACAACTGCCAACAAGACCAACAACCTTGAGGCAGTGCGCAAGTCCACCAAATATACAGGCAAGCCAGGCGTCAAAGTTATTCTGGTTCCTCCCATCATGCCGGAAGTCACGGTCATTCGCGCCCAGCGCGTCGCCGTCGACGGCACTGTGCGCATGGAGGGCATTCTGGGTCCCGATGCAGAGCAGGCGATGTGCGCGAAGACGCTTATCGTGGAATGCGAGCAGATTGTCCCATCCGAAGAGTTGCGCGCCGCCCCCGAACTGAACCACCTGCCCGCGCACATCACCACCGTCATCGTGGAACAGCCTTTTGGCGGCTATCCATCGGCAGTCCCCAACTACTACGACTATGACTGGGACTGGTGGGTCTCCTACGGTCGCCTCAACCGCCGCAGCAAGGAAGAGGTCAGGGACTGGTGGACCAAACATGTCGTCGAGACGAAGGATGACTGGGATTATCTCCAGAATGTTGTAGGCATGAATCGCCTGTTTGAACTGCGCGCGACCCCGGCCTACGGATATCGTGCCGACCTCAAACGGCCCATGTAAGACGAGTTACAGCTTGACAACAGGAGTACATTATGGCACAAATTTCCGATGCAGCGTATGAGGCGTATCTGAAGGAGCGCGGGCTATCCCGCGACCAGTACACGACAATGGAACTGCTGGCCGTTGCTTCCGCGCGCGAAGTTCCCGACGGGGCCTTTGTCTTCGCGGGTACCGGCCTTCCCCTGCTGGCCTCAATGCTGGCGCAGTACACTACCGCGCCGAATATGACATTGATTATGGAAGCCGGGATCGTTGGCCCGCGTGTGGAACACCTGCCCATCTCGGTGTCAGACCCGCGCGGCTGCCTGCATTCCAGCATGGTCTCCAACATGGCCGACACCTTCGGCACCACCGCCCTGCGCGGCTACTGCACAGTCGGTATGCTCGGCGGCGCGGAATGCGACATGTACGGCAACCTCAACTCCACCATCATCGGCGGCTACTGGCCCGCAGGTGTCTCCGAGACGGGCAAGGGGCCTGAGGTTCGCTTCGCCGGCAGCGGCGGCGCCAACAACATCGCCTCCTTTGCCGACAAGATTCTGGTCGTGATGGTGCAGGAGGCGCGCCGCTTCCCTGAGCGCGTTGAGTATCTGACCAGCGTCGCCGGCCAGCGCGGCCCGCGCGAGAAGGGCGAGTCCCGCTGGGACTACGGCCTGGAGCGCGGCGGCGAGCTGGTGGTTATCAGCGACCTGTGCATCATGCGCAATAACCCTCAGACCGGTATCCTCGAACTCGATGCCGTCTTCCCCGGCGTGAGCGTCGAAGATGTGGTCAACAACACCGGCTGGAAGCTGGATACCAGCAAGGCTCGCGTCCTGGAGCCGCCCAACGAAGACGAGTTGAAGGCCCTGCGCATGCTCGTCGACCCCAGCCGCATCTACCTGGGCCGCAAGAGCAAGCGCGAAGCAGCCGCTCAGAAGTAGTAGACAGCAAGTAGCTTCTGCAAATTTTCCAGCAGTCAGAGCGTAATAAATGCGGGTCGTATGTTACCCGCATTTATTACGCTCTCTGGCTTGTGAGTAACAAGAAGCGAGACGGCATACCAGGAAAAACTGGCCCTGCGACCGCTCGCCCGCAAGCCCTGCTAAAGCTTGAATACTATACCACAGACTGCACCATCATAATTCTGCATAATTCAGCTGAGGCCAGACGATTCCTGGCAAAGGTGAAGGCCCAAATGCTTGACCGCAGGGCCACACTACGCTATAGTGGAACGTGGAATCATAGAACAATGATAAAGAGGTTCGCAGCAATGCGACAATAGAATATATTGAAGTGAGGAAATTGAAGAGTGACAAACGAGATAGAGCAGTCAGAGTCGATGCCCAGAGACCTGCATGAATACCTGACAAAGCTTATCAAAGAGGCAGCAGCAAGCTATCTTACGCAGGAAAAGTTAGAGATTGGCGTTGAGCAATTGCCGATCAGGCTGGATTTCTCGGCGCAGGCCAGCTTTGGGGATTATTCTATGCCGGTCATGCCCTGGTCGGGCAAAAAGCTGCTCGGTCGTCCGCCAATGGTCATCGCTGAGGCGCTGGCCAATATTCTGCGCGCAATGCATATTCCCGTGATTGAGGAAATTACCGTTACGAAACCCGGCTATCTCAATTTCCGGCTGAATCGAGCCGTCGCCGGCAATAGCATCATCGAGCGCGTGCTGGAGACCGGTGCAGACTTCGGGCAGAACACCATTGGCGTCGGCACAAAGGTGGTGGTCGAACACACTGCCATCAATAGCAACAAGGCAGCTCACGTGGGCCACCTGCGCAACTCGGCGCTGGGCGATACCATCGTGCGCATGCTGCGTTCACAGGGCTACAATGTTGAGGCGCAGAACTATATTGATGATACAGGCGTGCAGGTCGCCGATGTCGTTGTGGGCCTGACGCTGCTCAATCAGGGCAAATTGCAGCTTCCCGGCGGCAACGAGCAACTCCCCGGCGAATCGTTCGATTACTTTTGCTCGCGCGTCTATGTCGCCGTCGGCAGAGCTTACGAGGAGCAGCCAGAACTCAAGGAGCTGCGCAATACGGTGCTGCATGCCATCGAACACGGCGAGGAGCCAGAGCAGGGACCGGATTATGCTGCGCTGGCTTCCGACCTTTCGCACCAGATCGTACAGGCGCACCTGAAGACGATGGCGCGGCTCAATATCTCCTACAATCTGCTGACATGGGAGTCCGCTATTGTCCATGCGGGCCTGTGGCAGCGCACGTTTGAGATGCTGCGCGAGCGGGGTGTGCTTGAGCATCCCGAAAGCGGGCCGCTGGCGGGTACGTGGATTCTCCCCTTTGGCGAGGGTGAGGTGCAGACCGAAGAGGGCGAGCGCACCAGCGATAAGGTGCTGGTCAAGAGCAACGGCACCGCGACCTACACAGGCAAAGATATCGCCAACCACCTGTGGAAATTTGGTCTGACGGACGATCTGGGCGTGGAATTCCACTTCGTCCCCTGGGGCGTCCAGCAGGACGGGCGCATGCTGTGGACAATGCGCACGCCGGAAGAAACGGGGCCGAGCGGCCAGGAAGCCAATCCTAAACGCTTCGGCCACGCCAACCGGGTCATTAATGTGATCGATGTGCGCCAGTCTTACCCGCAGCAGGTGGTGCGTGAAAGCCTGCGCAGGCTTGGTTACGCGGAGCAGGCCGATAACCTGATTCACCTGGCCTACGAAGTGGTGACGCTTTCGGCAGCTACGGCGGCGCGCCTGGGCATCGATACCTCCGATGGCCGCGAATCCTATGCCATGTCGGGCCGCAAGGGCATCGAAATCAAGGCCGACGATCTGATTAATGCAGTGGCGGCGCGCATGCTGGAGGCAAAGCCGGAACTCTCCGAGGAGACGGCGGCCATTCTGGCGGCTTCGGCCATTCGCTACTTTATGATTCGCTATGGCCTGCAACAGATCATTACGCTGGACATGGACGAAGTGCTGCGCGCCAACGGAGATACCGGCGTCTACCTCCAGTACGCCTATGCCCGCGCCAACAGCATTCTGCGCCGCCTGCAAGAAACAGGCTACGAACCGCCCGCGCAGCTCGCGGAACTACCAGAACACCTGGAGCAGAGCGAATGGGAGCTGCTGCGCCACATCGACGCCTACCCGCGCGCGCTCGCTGAAGCCACCGCCAACCTCGCGGCCAGCGCGCTGGCCGCCTACGCCTACGATCTGGCCGCGCACTTCAGCGACTTCTACGAACACACGCCACCCATCGTCAGAGAAGCTGACGAGCGCGTCAAAGCCTTCCGCGCGCGGCTCGTGCAGGCCACCGTGCAAACCCTGGGCAACGCTCTGCGCACCCTGGGCTTCGTGCCTCTGGAGAGGATATAAGCCACAGGGCACCAGGGGCAGGCCGCCAGGGGCAGGCCACCCGCCAGGGGTGGCCCTACTATACCCGACCACTCAGTTCGCCTGGCGCTGGTTGTGACGTCTATAGTAGGGCCACCCCTGGCGGGTGGCCTGCCCTGGCGGCCTGAAGTGAACGCTTCTGGGGCCACCCCTGGCGGGTGGCCTGCCCTGGCGGCCTGAAGTGAACGCTTCTGGGGCCACCCCTGGCGGGTGGCCTGCCCTGGCGGCCTGAAGTGAACGCTTCTGGGGCCACCCCTGGCGGGTGGCCTGCTTCCGGTGGCTTGTTGGGGGGCGGCCTGCCGTCGGTGGCTTTCCCCTGGCGGCAGCGTACCCTGTTCGCTCACATCTCTTTCTACCCCATCAGTAAAGCGTCCTCGTTGAGCCAGTCAGGCAGGCCCAGAGGACGCTGCATTTCGGGCGGGAGCGGGGAGACGTAGGGATGTTCGCTGACGCGGCGGTCAAAATCGGCGCGGGCAGCCTGGCGCAACGCGGCATCGGTCATGATGTCGAGGCCGGTGGCGGCGAGGACGCTGGCGGCATGGATGGCCCCCTTCAGCCCGATGCTGGTACCATGACTGGCGGTCGCGGCCCACGTATGCACGGCCACACCCAGCGGCGTCGTTGGCATGCCGCAGCCCATCGTCGGCACATTCCAGCTGACATCGCCCACGTCGGTTGAGGCGCCCATCAGGAAGTTTTCGTCGCCGAGCGGCTCTGTCTTCGTCGTCAGGCCTTTTGCCTCCACGCCGAAGCTCTGCTGGAGCTCTCTGGCGAAAGCCTGCTCCTCTTCGGTGTAGGCGGGAACGCCAACCCGTTCCAGGTGAACCTGCATGCGCTCGGCCAGCGGAGTGTTTGGCAGCAGGTCGTAGAGGCCGGTATAGACAAGAGCTTTCCCCGTCGTCTGCGTCGCCAGGGCCGCGCCCTCGACGATCTGTTTGATCCAGGCAGTCGAAGCCTCAACATGAGGGCGATCAGTGTCACGCACGTAGAGACGTATCCTGGCATAATCCGGCACGACGTTAGGGGCCATACCGGCCTGCTCGTAGACGTAATGGATGCGGGCCGTCGGCTCCACGTGTTCGCGCATCAGGTTGAGGCCGTGCGCGAAGAGTTCTGCTGCATGGACGGCGCTGCGACCCAGCCAGGGAGCGGATGCGGCATGCGAGCTTTTGCCGAAAAACTCGATCTGCAACTGGTCAACGGCGGTCGAGCGGTAGTTGCTGACCCTGGCGAGCGGGCCGGGGTGCCAGTGCAGCGCGGCGGCCAGATCGCGGAACAACCCCTCACGCGCCATATAGACCTTCGCGCCCTCAGTCTCTTCGGCGGCGCAGCCATACAGGCGAATCGTCCCCGGAATCTGCTGCGCTGCCATTACCTCTTTCAGCGCGAGCGCGGCCCCCACGCACCCTGCCCCCAGCAGATTATGCCCGCAACCATGCCCGCTCGTCACCTGATCTTTGCGCGGCTTTCGATACGGCACCGCCTCGTTGCCCAGCCCCGGTAGCGCGTCATATTCCGCCAGGAAGCCAATCACCGGCTCCCCTGAACCGTATTCGGCAATAAATGCCGTCGGCACGCCCGCCGTTCCCCTGCTCGTAATCGTAAACCCCTGCTCCCGCAAGATATCCAGCAGCAGCCGCGCCGACTTCACCTCCGCCAGCGAAAGCTCGGCAAACTGCCACACCTCGCGCGCAATCCGCTCAATCACCGGCGTCACCCGCTCAATCGCTCGATCAACCTGCTCATACGACTGTGATGCCATGCACCCGTTCCTTTCTAAAATGTTGACACACAAATACTGAGCCAGTCCCTGGCCCTCTCAGTAGTATATCCTATTGAAAACGAAAAGGTGTTTTTGCGGGGGTTCCCGCAAGCATACAGTATGGTATAATCTCTACGGCACAGTCTCTCATTATCCTCGCTCGTAAAAACCGACATAGTTACTGGCTATAAGAAATCGGAAAAGAGGTACACGTATGTCGCTCTGCGGATATCGGAAGTTACAGGCGGATCGTGCGCGCAGTCGCTGGTTTATCGGCCTCACTTACAGGGTGACACAGTGGGCGGATGAAGGCGTCAGGCAAAGCGGGAATGTGGCTGGCAAGGCGCTGTATACGGTGGCGAAATATGCAGTGCTGCTTCTCGCTGCCATTGTCAATACGTTCTGGTTGCTTGGCGCGCAGGTGATGTGGCTGATGTGCAGGATGGCGGCGCATGACAGGCCGAAGCCGGAGCGCATCAAGCACGTCTTTGTCCTGATGCTGGAAAACCGCTCGTTTGACCATATGCTCGGCTTCTCCGGTATTCAGGGTATCGACGCAATCACGGGGGAGCCGACGGCCATTGAGGGAGCGGACCCGGCGCGGGACTGGAATCTTGACCTGAAGGGCAATAAGGTGCCTGTTTTCACCCCCGCTAAATGGGCGATGGACTATGATCCCGGCCACGAGTTCCCCAACGTCAAAACCCAGCTCTGCGGCGTCAAGGGCGAGTATCCCCATATCGACAATAGCGGCTTCGTGGCGGACTTTGCCAGGCTTAACGCGGCCAATGCGGGCGAGATTATGCAGTGCTACGCGCCCGAACAGGTTCCCGTCATCACCACGCTGGCGCGCGAATTTGCCGTCTGCGACCACTGGTTCTCTTCGCTGCCCGGCCCGACATGGCCTAACCGTTTCTTTATCCACGCGGCCTCCTCGGGCGGCCTCGATCATAGCCCCACGACAGAGAATGTAGCCACCTCCATCCTCTTCAACGGCTACAAATTCGACAATGGCACCATCTACGATCGGCTCGACGCTGAGGGCATCAACTGGGTCGTCTATCGGGGCGATTTATTTCCGCAGGCGCTGGCGATCAGCGGCATGACGGTACGCGCCGCCGAAGGCTGTTTTCGCGGCTTCGACGAATTCAGCGAGCAGGTCAATGATCCCAACTACGACGTTGCCTATGCCTTCATCGAGCCGGATTACCACATCCTGTCGGACTTCGTCTGCGGCAATTCGCAGCACCCGAAAGATGATGTGACGCGCGGCGAAGCCCTCATCAAGAAGGTGTATGAGACGATTCGCAACTCGCCGCACTGGGAGAGCAGCCTGCTCATCATCACCTATGACGAACACGGCGGATTTTATGACCACGTGCCGCCGCCAGCCGTCATCGCGCCCGGCGATACGCCGACCAACCCGGAGAACAACAGTTTTGGCTTCGATTTCACGCGCCTGGGCGTGCGCGTCCCTGCCATCGTCGTCTCGCCGCTCATCCCAAAAGGAAGCATCGACCATACCGTCTACGATCACACCTCTGTCCTTGCCACTGTGGAAAATCTCTTTGGCCTGCTGCCCCTGACGAACCGCGACAAACTGGCTCATACGCTCACTCACCTGCTGTCGCTTCCCACGCCCCGCAGCGATGCCCCGCGCACCCTGCCCGAACCGGCCCAATCTGGCATACCATGCGCGGGCGAGACGCCAGAAAGCAGTGCCGCACGGCAGGCGGCAGCCAACCCGGAAAAGGCAGCCGCGCCGCCAGAGCCTTCCATGCAGGCATTCTTGCATATCGCCCTCCTGCGAGATTTGCACATGTCTCCTCCGCAAGAAAGAGAGCAGGTCTTGCAACAGTATCAAAGCATTCAATCACAGGGCCAGGCCAAACAATATATGGAGCAGGTGCGCCAGAAATTCGAGGCACAACGCGGCCAACAAGCTCAACAAGGCCATGCCTCATAAGCGCGAGCAGGCCAGCCGCCGCAGGCCAGCCGCAAGAGTTATGCCTGATCCGTCTGACCTGCCTGAGCAGCCTGCTCAATTACCTGCGCCAGGATACGTATGCCTGCATCGATGTCGGCGGGGGCGGCGAAGCTGTAGGTCAGGCGCAGGTGGTGTGAGCCATTGGTGGGGTTGACGAAAAAGCCTTCACCGGAGGAGAGTAAAACGCCTGCCTGTAAAGCACGGCGTTTGACGTCCTGCGCGGAGACGTGCTGTGGCAAGTCGAGCCAGATGAAAAAGCCGCCTGCCGGGTGCGTCCAACCGACGTCCGGGGGCATATAGCGTTGCAGGGCTGAGAGGGCTACGTCCCGGCGCGTTTTGTAGAGGGCGCGCAGGTTGGCGATGTGCTGTTCCCAGTGGCCGCTGCGGCAGTAGGCGGCGATCATCTGCGCCGTGAAGGGGTTTGCGCCGCCGCCCATCTGCAATGTTCCGCAATTGACGCAGCGCGCAATGTTCTCTTCGGAGCCGACCAGCCAGCCCAGGCGCAGACCGGGGGCCAGCGTCTTCGAGAAGCTGCCAATACTCAAGACATGCTCGCCATCGTCTAGCGCGTAGAAGCCGGGAGGAACTTCGCCCTCAAAAGAGAGGTCGCGGTAGACATCATCCTCCACAATCAGGAAGCTGTATTGACGAGCCAGGCTTAGAATCTCGCGCCGTCGCGCCTCCGGCAGGGTTGTACCCGTTGGATTGTGAAAGGTCGGGATGGTGTAGAGCAGGCGCGGGGCCTTGCCGCTCGCGTGGAGCTGCGCCACCTGCCTTTCGAGTTCGCCGGGGATGAGGCCGTGTTCGTCCATAGGGGTGGCGTGCAACTCGACCTGTTGATCGCGAAAAATGTGCAGAGCATCCACGTAGGTGGGAGCCTCGACCAGCGCCACACTGCCCGCCCCGGCGAAGAGCCGCGCCAGCATATCGACCGCCCCGGTCGAGCCTGCCGTCACCATCACGTTCTCCGGCCCGATTGCCAGCCCCTGCTCGCGCCTGATCTTCGCGACGAGAAAATCGATCAGACTCTGCGCCCCCTGTTCCGCGCCATATTGCAGGGCGGCAGCGACCTGCGGCGAAGCGAGAAAGTGCAGCATGGCCGCGCGCAATTCCGGCGTCATCAGCGTCGACGGGTCTGGATGCCCAAGCATCAGGGGGATGGTATCCGCCGTCGTCCCCTGCGGCAAATCGTTGATTGTCATCTAATAACTCGCTTCCAGGCTCATCTGTACAGGGGTCTGCCCCCTGAAACGTTCGAGGCCAAAGGGCTGAATCAGGGGCGGGGTCTGGCCGGTGGTGAGCAATTCGGCTATCGTCTTGCCGGTGATCGCGCTCAGTTCAAAGCCGCCCGCGCCATGCCCGGTCGCCAGGAAGACATTCTCCCACTCCGGAGCCTTGCCGAGAATGGGGTACGAATCTGCCGACCAGGGGCGCAGACCGGCCCAGATATTCGCCAGCGCGGCATTCGCCAGCCCCGGCAGCAAGGCGATAGCCTCGGAAAGCAGCCAGGCCACGCCGCCGGCAGTATTGCTTTTATCAAAACCCGCCTGCTCAATGGTCGCGCCGATGTAGATAGTGTTATCAACTTTGGGAACAAGATAGAGACCTCTGCCGAAAATCGTGTGTTTGAGCGGCGTCTGCGGCTGTCTGAGCGAGAGAATCTGGCCGCGCGCCGGGAAGACGGGGATATCCAGCTCCAGCCAGCTTCCCACCTGCGCCGACCACGCGCCCGTTGCGATCACAACGCGCTCACAGTCAATCGTCTCGCCCCGCTTTGTCTGCACGCCCGTAACCCTGCCATCGCTCTGCCGGAAGCCTGTCACTTCCGTATGCTCATAGAACTGCGCGCCCAGTTTGCGCGCCGCCTCCGCATAGGCCCTCGTCATCAAACGCGGTCTGATGCTCGCCGCGTGTGGAATATAGAGGGCGGCATGGATCTCAGGGGGCAGCAGAGGCTCGACGCGGTGCAGTTCATCGCCCGTTATCCAGCTCACGTCCGCGCCATGCGCCTTCCACGCCTGCTCATACATGCGCAAGTGCGCATCTTCGTCCGCGTCCGTCACCACGTGCAGCGAGCCGGTGCGCAGGTATTCGACCTGCACGCCGCTTATTGCCTCAAGCTCCTCGATCAGCGCGGGCGTCATCGACCAGCTTGCCAGATAAAGATCGGCCGCTGCCTTCGGCCCGGTCAGCACACCAGCCGGAGCCAGCAGCCCTGCCGCCGCGCTCGACGCCTCCGCCGCGACCTCAGCGCGCTCGATCACGCTCACCTGCACGCCCGCCTTGCTCAACTGATACCCAATAGAACAGCCCTCAACGCCCCCGCCGATAATCGCCACATCCGTCGATTGATTCATAGCCATGAAATAACCTCCTCGGCCCCATTATAGCATCAACAGGGGTTCGCAATGGCAGATCTTCCACATACTCGCTACAATATATGAGGCGGGCCAATGCAAAGTTGCTTTGCGCGCGCCAGAGACCTTTTCGGCTTATTCGTTTATGAGGTAGAAATGGAAGCTGCTATTTCCAGTTTGAGGAAAACAGACAGAACAGGCGAAACCGAGACACGAGCGACACGAACCGCTCCCGATTATCACGAACTGCTCCTGAAAACCCTGCGCGAGGCTTCCCGGCGCGCGACCCACCGGCAACATCCTGTCCTTGCCAGCTTCACCCAACCTTTTGCACGGCATGCCCCCCTGCGTATCTTCACAGGGGCAACACAGGCCGCGTTGGGCGAATGCTTTTTCTGGGAAAGACCGGCGGAGCAACACGCGCTCATCGGCACAGGCGCCGCCGCCACCATCGAGACCGGCGGAGATACTCGCTTCAGTGACGCCGCTGCTGCCCGGCGCGCCTTACTCAGCGACGCGGTTGTCGCCTACGCCCCCGAAACAGCGCGCACAGCCAGCAGCGGCCCCGTCCTTTGCGGCGGCTTCACCTTTGATCCACACACTCCCCGCACGCAACTCTGGGCCGATTTCCCCGATGGTCTGCTCATCTTACCGCAAATCCTGCTGAGTTATAGCCCCGATCAGACAACCCTTACCGTCAACAGGATGGTGCGTGCGGACGATGATATTGAGCAGTGTGCGCGGGAGATCGCCGCCAGGGTTGAACTGATGCAAACGGCGGTGGGGCAGGCTCCGGCGTCATACCGGCAAGAGAGCGGCACGGAACTCTCAGTGCAGGACGTGCGGCCAGCGACTGAATGGATGGCAACAGTGGAAAACATGGTCGCCAGAATCCGGCAGGGCGACTTCGACAAGGTCGTGCTGGCCCGCGACATCCGGGTAACGCGCAAAGATGCAGGCGAAGCGTTTGACATCGGCGCCACGCTCCAGCGCCTGCGCGAGAGCTACCCTGCCGCGTATGTCTTTGCCCTCCAGCGCGGTCGGCGCTTCTTTGTGGGCGCGACTCCTGAGCAACTTGTCCGCTCTAGACACGGGCAGGTGCATACAATGGCCCTGGCAGGCTCGGCCCGGCGCGGCGAGAGCGAGGAAGAGGATACACGCATTGGCATAGAGTTGTTACAGAGCCAGAAAAATAACAGCGAACATGCTATTGTTGTGGCAATGGTGCGGGCAGCCCTGAAAAATCACTGCACCAGCGTCTCCGTCTCTTCCACGCCCCGGTTGCTCAAGTTGCAAAACGTCCAGCACCTGAAAACGTCCATCAGCGGCGAGCTGCTGCCGGGACGCTGCATTCTCGATCTATTGGCGGACCTGCACCCCACGCCTGCCGTTGGCGGCTTCCCCCGCCAGGATGCGCTGGCAGCGATTCGCGAGACGGAGCAACTGGATCGCGGCTGGTACGCCGCGCCGCTGGGCTGGATCAACGCGGACGGTCATGGTGAATTCGCTGTTGCCCTGCGCTCCGGTCTGATCGATGGCAGCGAAGCCCGCCTGTTTGCCGGCTGCGGCATTGTCGCCGATTCTGACCCGGAAGCCGAGTTTGCTGAGTCCTGCCTGAAATTCCAGGTCATGCTGCATGCATTGACCGGCTCGCATTGATACAGGGTGGAAACATGACAGTAACAGCTATGGAGTTTCAGGAACCGGCCAACGCCCTCTACGCCTACACGGGCGCATTTGTCGATGAACTGGGGCGAGCGGGAGTGCGCAATGTCATTATCTGCCCCGGCTCTCGTTCGACTCCGCTGGCTCTGGCGTTCGCGGCCCGACCAGCTATACGCCTCTGGATGCACGTCGACGAGCGTTCTGCCGCCTATTTCGGTCTCGGGATGGCAAAGCAGCTGCGCCAGCCGGTCGCCCTGCTCTGCTCGTCGGGTACGGCAGCCGCGAACTTCCTGCCCGCGCTGGTCGAAGCAAAACTCTCACACGTACCTTTACTGGTTTTGACGGCGGACCGCCCGCACGAACTGCGCGACAACGGCGCACCGCAGAGCATCGACCAGAATCGCCTCTATGGCACGCACGTCAAATGGTTTGTCGAAGTCGCCCTTCCCGAAGGGACAGAGGCCGCTCTGCGCTATATTCGCACGCTGGCAGGCCGGGCCGCGGCGCTCACACAGGCCATACCGGCGGGGCCGGTTCACCTCAATTTTCCCTTCCGCGAACCGCTCACACCCGAACCCGAACCTTTGCCCATCAACGAGCAGCGCGACTCCATCGCCTGGCAAGGCCGACCACAGAACGCCCCGTATATCGACGTTCGCGATGCGCAGCCGGACGCTCCCACTGCCACAACTGTTGCAGACCTGTTGCAGAGAGTCCGTACCAGCCGACACGGGCTTATCATTGTCGGCCCGGATGATACCCCCTCATTGCCAGAGCCGCTTGCGCAGTTAGCCCGGCGCCTGGGGTATCCTATTCTGGCCGACCCTCTCTCACAACTACGTAACGGCAGTCACGACCAGAGTCTGGTGCTTTCCAGCTACGATGCCTTCCTGCGCATCGACTCCTTCGTCGAAGGCGCAGAGCCGGAACTGGTACTGCGCTTCGGGGCCATGCCCACCTCCAAATCCATCCTGCTCTACCTCAAACACTACAGTTCCTGCCCGCTGATCGTCGTTGATGGACATGAAGGATGGGAAGAGCCAGCGCAGCTTGCCAGCGCCCTCATCCATGCCGACCCGGCAACCCTCTGCCGGACGCTGCTAAGCGCGCTTGAGCAGGACGATGAGAGCGGGCAGACAGGCTCTTCACAATGGGCAGTCCTGTGGCAGGTTGCGGACAGAGTAACGCGGCAGGCCATGCAGGCAGCTATTCTGGACTTCCCCGCACTCTTCGAGGGGCGTGTCTTTACCGAGCTTGCCAGCCTGCTTCCCGCCGGGACAACACTCTACGTCGGCAACAGCATGCCGGTGCGTGACCTGGATACCTTCTTCGGCTGCATCGCTCAGCCGCTACGCATCCTGGGAAACAGGGGCGCGAACGGCATTGATGGCGTTGTCTCAAGCGCGCTGGGCGCGAGCGCGGCTGCCGGGCAGGAGAAACCGGTAGTGCTGGTACTCGGCGATCTTTCCTTCTTCCACGATCTTAATGGCTTGCTTGCCGCCCGCTTCCACGGATTAAACCTCACCATCATTTTGATAAACAATGATGGCGGCGGCATCTTCTCCTTCCTGCCACAGGCCGCTTACCCGGAACATTTTGAGCAGCTTTTCGGCACGCCAACAGGGCTGGATTTCCGCCTTGCCGTAGAGATGTATGGCGGTCAGTACCAGAAGATA
The DNA here is from genome assembly GCA_902810755.1 of Chloroflexota bacterium. The sequence continues at coordinate 3,922 of CADDYT010000108.1, read as the reverse complement.
GCGAACTGGGAGCAGTTTCGCAGGTGTGTCCAGCGCGGCATCACCGCCGGTGGTCTGCATGTCATCGAAGTTCCTACCGAACGGGCAAGCAATGTCAGTATGCATCGCAAGCTCTGGGAGATTGTCAGGCAGGCGCTCAAAGAGCAGGGGATCGGCAAAGAATGAGGGCGAGAGACATGGAAGACTCAGAGGAATTGCAGGTGAACGGGATACGCCTCGGCGTGGAACAGCGCGCGGTGGCGAGCGGGCCGGAGACGCCGGGTATACTGGTTATGCTGCATGGTTTTACGGGGAGCGCGGCAGGCTGGGGCGAACATCTCGACCGGCTGGCCGCTTGCGGCTTGCGCGTCATCGCGCTTGATCTGCCCGGTCACGGTCGCTCTGATGCGCCCGCCGACCCGGCACGCTATGGGTTTGACTGCTGTCGGCAGGACATCCTGGCGGTACTGCAACAGGCTGGTGTAAGGAAAGGCGAAGCTATCCTGCTTGGCTATTCGCTGGGCGGTCGCCTCGCCCTGTACACTGCATTGTCCGGCTTCTTTCGCGCCCTCATCCTGGAGAGCGCCTCGCCGGGCCTGGCAGACGCGGCAGAACGCGAGCAGCGACGCGACAGCGACGAAGCTCTGGCCGCGAGCATCGAGCGCGACGGCGTGCAGGCGTTTGTTGATCGATGGGAAAAGCTGCCGCTCTTTGCCAGCCAGCGGAGCCTCCCTGCGCAAGTGCGAGCGGCGTTGCGCAGCCAGCGCCTGCAAAACCGTGCCGAAGGGCTGGCGAACAGCCTGCGGGGAGCAGGCACAGGCGTGCAGCCCCCCTTACATGCTCACCTGCCAACCCTTAACATTCCCGTTCTGCTGATCGCCGGGGAGCTTGACACGAAGTTTACCGCCATTGCCCGTTCGATGGCGCAGGCGCTGCCGCAGGTACGCCTGTGCATCGTACCCGGCGCAGGTCATGCAGTTCACCTTGAGCGACCGGAGGAGTTTGACTCCCTCGTCGCCGATTTTAGCCTTACAGCGTTCTCTTCCTGACCAACCTTCACAGCATAGCGGGTGGGCGCAAACCCATTTCCGCACAGAAAGGAGCAATCTATGCCAGTAACATGGCAAAAAGTTCGCGATTACGAAGACATTATTTTCGAAAAAGCCGAGGGCATGGCGAAGATTACGATCAACCGACCAGAAGTCCGCAATGCTTTCCGACCGGAGACGCTGACAGAGATGATCGATGCCTTCAACATCTGTCGCGAGGACCCGGAAACTGGCGTGGTCATCCTGACAGGCGCCGGGCCGCTGGCCTTCTGTTCTGGCGGCGACCAGCGGGTACGCGGTCATGGCGGCTACGTCGGCAAAGACGGCGTGCCGCGTCTGAACGCGCTCGACCTGCAGAAATCCATCAAGTATCTGCCCAAGCCCGTCATTGCGATGGTGGCCGGCTACGCCATCGGCGGCGGTCATGTGCTGCACCTGCTCTGTGATCTGACGATTGCCGCCGATAACGCCCGTTTCGGGCAGACCGGCCCCCGCGTTGGCAGTTTCGATGCCGGCTGGGGCGCAACCTACCTCGCCCGTGTCGTCGGCCACAAGAAGGCGCGGGAAATCTGGTACCTCTGCCGCCAGTACACGGCCCAGGAGGCGCTGGATATGGGCCTGGTCAACGCGGTCGTGCCGCTGGAACGCCTGGAAGAAGAGACGATCCAGTGGGCAAGGGAGATACTGGAGAAAAGCCCGATTGCCCTGCGCTTCCTGAAAGCTGCTTTCAACGCGGATACCGATGGCCTCGCCGGGCTGCAGGAGCTTGCCGGTGACGCCACCATGCTCTTCTATATGACGGAAGAGGGGCAGGAGGGCAGAAACGCCTATCTTGAGAAGCGCAAGCCGGATTTCTCCCGCTTCCCACGCCTGCCCTAGCTGTCTCATAGTATGGACATCGCCGAAATTCGCTGGTGGAGCTATCGCGTCCCATTTCGCCATAGCTTCACCACCGCTCACGGTTTGCTGACTGTACGAGAAGGCATCATTGTACAGATAACGACCGCGCAGGACGTAAGCGGTATTGGAGAGATAGCGCCGTTGCCCGCATTCGCCGGAGGAAGCCTTGCCGATGCCCGCTCGCTTCTGCCTGAGCTGGCAGCGCGCCTTCACGGGCAAAATCTTGACGAGGCGCTGGCCTTGCTGCTTACGTGGAGTGAAGCACAGCCATCACCTGCGCTCTCCGCTCCATTGCTCTACGGGCTGGAAAGCGCGCTGCTCGATGTGGCGGGCAAAGCAAAGGATTGCAGCGTCTCCACGCTGCTCTCCCCTGCTGGCTCTGTGCCACGCACTGCCGTCGAGGTCAACGCTGTCATTGGCGCGCAGGCTACTGAGGCGGCAGCCATAGCAGCACAGGCGTTTAGATATAACGGTTTCAACTGTGTGAAGCTGAAAGTAGGGCTGGCCCCTGATATGCAGGCAGAGGTCGAGCGGGTGGCAGCCGTGCGAGAAGCCATCGGGCCGTCGATGCAACTGCGCCTGGACGCCAACGAGGCGTGGACGCTTGAGGAGGCCATAGCCATCCTCTCGCGCTGCATCCCATACAACATCCAGTACGTTGAGCAGCCGCTGCCCGCGCACGACCTCGCGGCTATGCGCGCTCTTCGCCAGGCAGTACCCATTCCCATCGCAGCCGACGAAGCTTTGCGCGGTCCGCGGAGTGTCCGGCTTGTCCTTGAAAGCGAAGCGGCTGATATCCTTATCATCAAGCCCCAGCTGGCCGGAGGGCTGCGCGCCGCCCGGTCGATGGCGCAACTGGCGGCAGAGCGAGGCGTGCAGAGTGTCATCACCGGCACGATCGAGACGGGCGTTGGTCTGGTCGCGGCGCTGCAACTCGCCGCCGCCACGCCTGCCGTCACGCTGGCCTGCGGCCTCGCCACGCTTCCCTTGCTGATTGATGACTTTGTCGTAAATGACCTGACCGTCCATAACGGCCTGCTGACCGTTCCATCCGGCCCCGGCCTCGGCATCACGCTGGACCGGGAGGCAGTAGAGAAATATAGCCTGTGAGGTTATGAACTATAACAATCAAGATCGGAAATCAAAGCATAATACGTCCTGCTCGGAGAACCCACAGCTAAGGGGATTGAATAACTCATCACCCTGCCCTCTTCTGCTCTGCGTAGGAGAAAATACTATCTGCAAATCCTTGTATCGAAGGTACTCATCTGTTATACTTATATCGAGGCGATGGCACAGGGTTATTTCGTGATCCTATTTTCTCAGTGAGAGGGTGGGAGGATGAAGCAGGAAATTACGCGTAAATGTATCCTGATCGTTGAGCAGGATGATGGCATTGCGTCCTTTCTGCAGGCGGCCATTCAAGAAGAAATGCTTGACTACACCCTGCTGGCCACGAACAGCGAGCAGGCCCTCGACCTCGTGCAACAGGTGAAGGTAGACCTCTTCCTGCTCGACTATGAAATCTCTCCCATCAACGGCCTCGCCCTCTATGATCGCCTGCACCGGCTCGCGGGGCTGGAACATATCCCGGCCATCATCCTCAGCACCAACCTCGCGCGTCACCAGCCAGAGATCGACCGCCGCCAGCTCGTGGGTCTCAACAAGCCCTGCGAGCTGGACGAGTTGCTCGACACCATCGATTCCCTGCTTGGCGGCCCGCACGCAAACAGTTCATCAACAGCGTATCCCGACAGCCGAACCGCTATGTCCGCCTGACTGACCAGCTCTACCGCAGCCCCTCATAGCCAACGCGCACTGGCCCGCAACGGGGGCCACCACCGCCCCAGGTCACCACCACCGCCACACAGGTCACCACCGCCACACAGGCCACCACCACCGCCACACAGGCCACCACCACCGCCAGGTCACCACCACCGCCAACACCGCCCCAGGACACCCTCCCCAGGCCACCCGCAAGGGGTGGCCCTACT